>CALIUG010000161.1 GCA_938048755.1 uncultured Alphaproteobacteria bacterium | reverse complement strand
TATAATACCGGCGTGGGCCGGAAGCCATGCCTCAGCGCATTACGCCCCCTTGTGGCGGATGGCTGTCCACACCACACTAGAAGGGTACCAGGGAAGTCCTCCATGTCCAATCTGAAGCAAATCCATCTTGCCGACCGTGGCGTCCTTGCCATTTCCGGCCCGGAAACCCGCAGTTTCCTGCAGGGTATCGTGACCAACAACGTCGACAAGGTTGACCCCACCCGTGCGCTCTATTCCGCGCTTCTGACGCCCCAGGGCAAGTTCCTGTTCGATTTTTTCATGGCCGATGACGGCAATGGCGGCTTGCTTCTGGATGTGAAGAAGGATCGCCTGGAAGAACTGGCTAAACGCCTGAAGTTCTACAAGCTGCGCGCCAAGGCTGAGATCAGCGATGTCAGCGACCAGTACGCCGTGACAGCCCTGATCGGTGAAGGGGCCGGCAAGACGGCCCGGCTGCATGAGGGTGCAGGCAATGCCCGGCGCGATGGCGATACCGTGTATGCGGTCGACCCCCGCCTGTCCGCCATGGGTGTGCGCGCCATCCACCCTGTCGGCACAACGCCCTTTGCCGAGGCCGCCGAAGGCAGCCTGCACAACTATGAAAACCATCGCATGGCGCTTGCCGTCCCGGACGGCGGAACCGATGTGCTGGTCGACAAGTCCTTCATCCTTGAAAGCAATTTCGAGGAACTGAACGCCGTCGACTTTGAAAAGGGCTGTTATGTCGGCCAGGAACTGACGGCGCGCACCAAGTTCCGCGGCACCATCCGCCGCCGCCTGTTCGGCATCACCGCCGAAGCCGACCTCCCCCCTGCCGGAACGCTGATCACCGTCGGCGAAGCCGAAATCGGAGAAGTGCGCAGTGGCCTGGGTAACCACGGCATTGCGCTCATCCGCATCGATCACCTGGACGAAGCAGGCGGCGATGACGCCAGGGTCATGGCCGGCGATATCGCGATCAGGCCGGTCAAGCCGTCCTGGGTGTCCTTCTAGACCGGGTCAATCTCGGCCAGCAGTGCGACAACGTCCGCCATGCTCGTGACCTGCCAGGTCGGTTCGGTGTCGCAGGGCAGGCCAACACCCCGGCTCTTTTCGCCATGGCGGCGATTGACCCAGCAGTTGGACCAGCCCAACGCATTGGCCGTTTCGACGTCATGGAACTTGCTGCGCGCGACATGAAGAATGGCGTCTTCGCCGATTCCGCGTGCGGCCAGCTTGTCCCGGATGGCGTGAAAATGGGCGAGGCCCGGTTTGTAGCTCTGCACGTCTTCTGCGGTCACCAAGTCATCGAAGGGATGGCCCAGCAGTGCCTGCGTGCCCGCAAAGAGGTCGTTATCGACATTCGAGACCACACCCAGAACCCGCCCCTGGCGTTTGAGTTCTTGCAGAGCCGGAACGGAATCAGAAAATGGCGCCCAGGTCGCCACAGAGGCAGAAAACGCCTCCAGCTCACCCTCGGTCGCCGTTACGCCGGCTCTTTCAGCCAACGTGGCCAGAGCCTTGGCGACAACCGTTCGATACGACTGAAACTGCGGCGTCGCCTGCTCGGCACGCTGCGCCTCGGCGAAGTCCTCCATCAGGCTGTCGCGATCCGCGGCAATGCCCTTTGTTGCCGCCCATCCCTCCAGCCAGAATCCGATCTCGGTATCCCAGTCGATCAGGGTGCCGTAACAGTCAAAGGTCAGTGCGCGAAAACGCATCTGGGGTCCTCCTAGGATACGCTGCTCAGCCAGACCTTGTGGTGAATCGCAGCCTGAGCGGCAGCCAGACGCGCGATCGGCACGCGATAGGGTGAGCAGGACACGTAATCGAGGCCCGTCTGCTGGCAGAACGCAATGGAGGCCGGGTCGCCGCCATGCTCGCCGCAGATACCCAGCTTCAGATCAGGTCGGGTTTCGCGCCCGCGTTCGGCAGCAATCTGGACCAGCTCGCCCACGCCTTCGGTATCGAGACTGACGAAGGGGTCCACCTCGAACACGCCGACTTCCTGATACTTCTCCAGGAACCGGCCCGAATCATCGCGGCTGATGCCGAAGGTCGTCTGGGTCAGGTCATTGGTACCGAAGCTGAAGAACTCGGCCGATTCTGCGATGTCGCCGGCGCGCAATGCGGCGCGCGGCAGTTCGATCATGGTGCCGATCATGTACTTTGGATCACCGCCGGTTTCGGACCGCACGGCATCAGCAATGCGCTCGATGCGTTCACGGATCAGGTCAAGCTCCCGCTTGGTCACGACCAGCGGCACCATGATTTCCAGATGAACCGGCTCGCCTTCCTTCTTTTCGGCCTCGACGGCGGCCTCGAGGATGGCACGCGCCTGCATCTCGTAGATCTCGGGATGGGAAATGCCAAGGCGGCAGCCGCGGTGCCCCAGCATCGGGTTCAGTTCACGCAGCGACCCGGCACGCATTCGCACATGCTCGACGTCAGAGCCCATATGCTTTGCAAGTTCTTCCAGTTCCTGATTGCTGACGGGCAGGAATTCGTGAAGCGGCGGGTCCAGCAGGCGGATCGTGATCGGCAGCCCCGCCATGATGCGGAACAGCTCGACGAAATCGACGCGCTGCATGGGCAGGATTCGCTCGAGCGGCGCGCGGCGGCCCTCTTCGTCCTCGGCCATGATCATCTCGCGCACGGCAATGATGCGCTCTTCCTCGAAGAACATGTGCTCGGTACGGCACAGTCCAATGCCCTCGGCACCGAATTCGCGTGCCTTGGCGGCATCGCCCGGCGTTTCGGCGTTGGCGCGCACTTTCAGTTCGCGCACCGCATCGGCCCAGACCATCAGCGTGGCAAACTCACCCGACAGTTCCGGCTCGATCGTGGGAATTTCTCCCAGGATTACCTCACCGGTCGACCCATCGATGGTGATGGTGTCGCCGCGCTTGACCGTGATGTCGCCGATGCTGAACTCCCCGGCATCGGTATCAACCCGGATGGAACCCGTACCGGTCACACAGGGACGGCCCATGCCGCGCGCCACCAGAGCCGCGTGGCTGGTCTGTCCACCGTGTTTGGTCAGGATGCCGCGTGCGGCATGCATGCCGTGAATGTCTTCCGGGCTGGTTTCCGGACGCACCAGAATACAGGCCGTGCCTTCGGTACCCAGAACCTGCGCCTCGTCTGAGGTGAAGACAGCCTGGCCCGAAGCCGCGCCGGGGGAACCCGGCAGGCCACGTGCGATCACCTTGCGCGGCGCCTTGGGATCAGGGACCGGGTGCAGCATCCGGTCAAGGTCCTTGGGGTCGATGCGGCAGACTGCTTCATCTTTCGTGATCAGCCCCTCTTCTGCCATATCGACCGCGATCTTCAGGGCAGCCTGAATGCCGCGCTTTCCGGCACGGGTCTGAAGCATGTAGAGCCGATCGCTCTCGATCGTGAACTCGACATCCTGCATGTCACGATAATGGCTCTCGAGCTTGGCGTTGATCGCCGAGAGTTCAGCAAAGGCTTTCGGCATGACCTCTTCGAGAGAGGTGCCATCGCCGGTCGAACGGATCGGCCTTGGTGTACGGATACCGGCCACGACATCCTCGCCCTGGGCATTCACCAGAAACTCACCGAAAATCTCGTTCGCGCCGTTGTCGGGGTTGCGCGTGAAGGCAACGCCGGTTGCGCAATCCTCGCCCATGTTGCCAAACACCATGGCCTGAATCGTGACCGCGGTGCCCAGGCTGTCGGAGATTTCGTGAATACGCCGGTAGTCGATGGCACGCTGGTTCATCCAGGACGCAAACACTGCATGAATGGCGCCCCAGAGCTGCTCCACCGGGTCCTGCGGAAACGGCCTGCCCAGCACCTCTTCAACGTGGGCGCGGTAACGACCAACCAGCGTTTCGAGCGCTTCAGCCGACAGGGCTGAGTCCTCGTAAACGCCTTCATCGTCCTTGATGGCGTCCAGGATGTCCTCGAAATCGTTGTGATCGAGTTCCAGCACGACATCGGAGTACATCTGGATGAAGCGGCGATAACTGTCCCAGGCAAAACGTGCATCACCGCTCGACGTTGCAAGACCGGCGACGGTTTCGTCGTTGAGGCCAAGATTGAGAACCGTATCCATCATGCCCGGCATGGAGACCGGCGCGCCTGAGCGCACGGAGACCAGCAGCGCATTGCCGGGCGAACCGAATTCGCGTCCTGCGGTCGCCTCCATCACCTTCAGGGCCGCCTCGACCTGCGGGCGCACGCCGTCAGGCAACTTGCTGCCCACGCTGTAGAAGGTCGTGCAGGCTTCGGTGGTGATTGTGAATCCCGGCGGCACCGGCAGGCCCAGGCTCGACATCTCCGCCAGATTGGCGCCCTTGCCGCCCAGAAGAAGCTTCATGGACGCTTCGCCGTCGGACTTGCCGCCGCCAAAGCTGTAAACCCACTGTGTCATCAGACTAACCCTCGATCTTCGAGAAGTCGGCGACGCGATCCAGCGTGGTGCGGATCGCGGCCAACAGGTTCAAACGGTTGGTACGCAGGCCGGCGTCATCGGCGTTGACGGTGACCTCATCAAAAAAGGCATCCACGGGCGCCCGCATCCTGGCCAGCGCCGTCATGGCATCTTCAAAACGCTCATCTTCCAGGGACGCTCCTGCTGCGGCATCAGCCTCGGCCAGAGCAGCGGCAACCGCGCGTTCCTCGTCCTGCTCCATGGCGGCCGGATCGACAGCGCCGTCGAACGACACGCCATCCTTCTTCTCTTCGATGCGCACGATGTTGGCCGCCCTGCGATAGGCCGCCAGCAGGTTTGCGCCGTCTTCGGTCGCCAGAAATGCCTGCAGCGCCCGCACACGCGCCATCAGGCGCACAAGATCATCGTCGGCTTCGCGCGCAAACACCGCATCCACCAGGTCATGGCGCACGCCCTCTTCCCGCAGATGCACCTTCAAGCGGTCCGCGAAAAAGGCGATCAGGCTCTCTGCCACGTTCTGCTGATCGGGAAGTTCCTGAGCTTCCAAATCGGGGAAGATTCGATGCCCTACCAGGAAAGCCTCACGCAAGCGAAGGCGAAGTCTGTTTTCAAGGATCAAACGAATGACGCCCAATGCTGCACGTCGCAGTGCGAAGGGATCGCGCGAACCGGTCGGGCGTTCATCAATCGCGAAGAAGCCAACAAGGGTGTCGACTTTCTCGGCAAGCGCCACGACAACACTGACGGGCTCTGTCGGGCATGCATCGGAGGGGCCCTGCGGGCTGTAGTGCTCGGCAATCGCCTGGGCAACAGCGGCATCCTCGCCGTCATGGCGTGCGTAATACGCGCCCATAACGCCCTGGAGTTCCGGGAACTCGCCAACCATTTCACTGGTCAGGTCGGCCTTGGCCAGATGCGCGGCGCGTTTGGCCAGGGCGGGATCACAGCCGGGGATGAAGTCGGCCAGATGTTCCGCAAGGCGCTCCATGCGCGCAACCCGTTCAGCCACCGTGCCCAGCCTGGCGTGGAACACGACCTTTTCGAGATCACCCACGCGGCTTTCCAGGGTCTGTTTGCGGTCCATGTCCCAGAAATGGCGGCCGTCGGACAACCGGGCCGTCAGGACACGCTCGTTGCCCGCACGCACGACCGCGCCACCATCACCACCTTCCATATTGGCGGCAAAGACAAAACGGGGCGCCAGTGCACCGTCCTTCTCGCGCAGCGGGAAGTAACGCTGGTGCTGGGTCATTTCCGTGACGATGACTTCGTGCGGGATCTCCATGAAATCAGGGTCAAAGCCACCGATCATGGGCACGGGCCATTCTACCAGCCCCGCCACTTCATCCAGCAGGCGCGGCTGATCATCCAGCACAAGGCCTGCCTCGGCGGCCAGCGACTCTGCGCCTTTGGCAATTACCGCACGGCGTTCAGCCTGATCGATCATGACATGTGCGGCGCGCAGTCTGGTGCGGTAATCCTCAAACCCTGAAACCTCGAACCAGTCCGGCGCCAGAAAACGATGGCCGCGCGTCCGGTTACCCGAGGTGACGGGGCCGAACGAAAACGGCACCACCGCACCGTCCAGCACCGCCAGGATGGCGTTGATCGGGCGCACCCAGCGCACATCATGATCGCCCCAGCGCATCGACTTGGGCCATGACAGGGCTGCCATGGCTGCAGGAACCGCTTCGGCCAGCAGATCGGCAATGGCCCGGCCCTCGCGATGGATCACGGCAAACCAGCACGGCCCCTTGTCGGTCTCGCGCTCTTCCAGATCTGCAACGGCTACACCGGCACCCCGCGCAAAACCTTCAACCGCCTTGTCCGGCGCTCCGACCTTGGGTCCCTTGCGTTCCTCATTGAGATCATCCTGACGTTCGGGCAGCCCCGACAAGGCAACAATCAAGCGCCTTGGCGTTACATAAAACTCTGAAGAAATAGTTTTAATCTTCTGTTCTTTAAGTATCTTTACGATTTCTTCATGTAACGATTCAACAGCACGCCGCTGCATGCGCGCAGGAATCTCTTCAGACAGGATTTCAAGCAGAAAGTCGGCCATCGGCTCAGCCCTCACCGGCCGGAAGATGACCGCGACTCTCCAGCCAGGCCGTACAGCAGGCCCGTGCCAGATTGCGTAGCCGCCCGATATAGGCCGCGCGTTCGGTCACACTGATGACACCCCTGGCGTCCAGCAGGTTGAACGTGTGGCTGGCCTTGATGCACTGGTCATAGGCCGGCAGGGGAAGCTTCTGTTCCACCAGATGCGCACAGGCCGTTTCGGCATCGACGAAATGTTGGAACAGCGCTGATGTGTCGGCATGGTCGAAGTTGAAGGCCGAGAACTCGCGTTCCGCCTGACCATAGACATCGCCATAGGTCACGCCCGCTTCGTTCCAGACGATATCGCGGAAATGATCGACGCCTTGGATGTACATGGCCAGGCGCTCGAGCCCATAGGTCAGTTCACCCGGAACCGGACGACAGTCGTAGCCGCCGACCTGCTGGAAGTAGGTGTACTGCGTGACTTCCATGCCATCGCACCAGACTTCCCAGCCAAGCCCCCAGGCGCCCAGCGTCGGGCTTTCCCAGTCATCCTCGACAAAGCGGATATCGTGCTCGAGCGGATCGATCCCGATCGCCGCCAGACTGCCGAGATAAAGCTCCTGAAAGTTGTCAGGCGACGGCTTCATCAGCACCTGAAACTGGTAATAGTGCTGCAGCCGATTGGGGTTCTCGCCAAAGCGCCCGTCGGTGGGGCGGCGCGACGGCTGCACATAGGCCACATTCCAGGGTTCGGGCCCCAGGCTGCGCAAGGTGGTTGCCCAGTGGAACGTGCCCGCGCCGACTTCCATGTCATAAGGCTGCAGCACAACGCAGCCCTGCTTTGCCCAGTAGGACTGAAGCTCGAGAATGAGGTTCTGGAACGGGAGTCCCCGGCCTGTGGCCGTGCTCATCGAACGGTTACTCCTGGAACGGGTTCGGCCCAGCCGAAGGGGCCGGAATTCGCCGCGAACCTAGGTTGCGCGTGATGCCGGGTCAAGCGGCAGGCGTGTAGGGACAGTCCTGTCGTCCACAGGCACGCGCGCCCACGCCCGCGACGTAATCTCCGCAGACCTTGCAGGGCACCATTTCGACTTCCACAGCGGGCTCCTGCCCGGCTTCCTTGGCGCGTTGCGCGCCGGTCTTGCTGGCGCTGCGGCGGAAGCGGTCACGCCATGAGGGCCTGGTCAGCCGTTCCTGTGCCTTGCGCTGCTTCTCCAGGTTGCCGACAAAGCGGAATCCCAGCCAGACCACTGCGATGATGATGGCGAAAACAGCGATTTTCTGGAACGAGAACATGACAAGCGGTTTAGACCGGGCCGAAACCATGGGCAAGCGCAGGATGTCTCCGTTAAGGTGTTCTCATGACGGACGCCACACCACGGATCATCTGGACGCCAGGTGCGGACCGCTCGGTCGCAGAGACCATTTTGCGCGCCCTGCCCGACTGGTTCGGCATCGAAGAGGCGCTGGTTGGGTATGTCGAGGCATCCGGTGCCATGCCCACAGCGACCGCCTGGATCGGTGACAAGGTCGTCGGATTTGCCTCCATGGAGCAAGCTACGCCGGCAGCATGCGATGTCCATGTCATCGGCGTTCTTCCCGACTGTCATGATCAGGGCATCGGCCGGTTGCTGATAGGGGCGCTGGAAAACCGTGCAAGGTCGCAGGGCGCACGCTTCCTGACCGTGAAAACCCTGAGTTCGTCCTATCCCGACCCGTTCTATGATCGAACCAGAGGTTTCTACGAAGCTGTCGGTTTCGCGCCATTGGCCGAACTTCCCCTGCATTGGGGGCCCGACAACCCCTGCTTGCTGATGGGCAAGGCTCTGGCCTGAGGTTGCGCCGGAGGCAGCCTTCAATCTTCTAGAGGCTGGCCGATCAGGTATCCGATGTAGCGAATGATGCGCCACTTGCCGTCTGGCTGGAGCTTGAAGACATCCAGGCCACGGTCCGCCGAAACCTCGATCTCGCCTGTCGCCCTGTCCGTCACGGTGAGGTGCCAGATGAGGCGCACAACCGCCAGATCGCCCGAAACGATGATCTCCTCAAGTTCCAGCCTGTAGCGGAACTCCAGATGCTCGTTTGCGAAAACAGCCTTGAGGTCGTCGCACTGGGACCGATAGCTGCGTTCCGGCACGCCCTGATAGTTGGCAATGAGGTCGGGAGCAAAGAGGTCGCAGGCCTCTTCGAGCCTGCCTTCGTTGAATGCCTCAGTCCAGCCAAGCAGGCGCTGCTCGATCGTCGCAGCCGCATCATCTGTGCGGCCGGGCGAAGCAAAGAACATCGCGACAAGGAATCCTACGCTCCACACCTTGTGCATTGCACCCATGATTACCTCGATCCGTGATCACTCGATCAACCAACGACCCGGTGTCAAACATACCACAATCAGCATCACTATCGCTTGGACCGCGCCCAAATGCGATTAGAATGCCGCCAACTCCGCCACAGGATTCAGCCATGACCGATACCTCCAACTACGCGCACGCACATCCCTCGTTCCGCATCTCGTCGAAGCGTTTTGCGACCTCGCCATGGCTGCCTGCCTATGCGAACGAGAACATGATGATGGGCGTCTACAGTCGGCGCTTCTATCCGCTCTCCATCGGTGACGACGCGATAGCGAACTACTGGCACCTGCGCCGCAGCGCGGTGCTGTTCGATGTGCCTGAACATCCCATCGTGATCGAGGGGTCCGAAGCGCTGGCGCTGCTGCAGAAACTCTTCTGCCGCGATATCAGCAAGCTGAAGCAGGGGCGCGCGACCTATGCCATCGCCTGCAACCACGACGGCGGCATCATCATGGATGGTGTGCTGATGTGTATCGGCGAGAACCGCTACTGGTATGTCCTGGCCGATGGCGAGTTCATGCCCTGGATTCAGGCAC
The DNA here is from genome assembly GCA_938048755.1 of uncultured Alphaproteobacteria bacterium. Taxonomy (GTDB): domain Bacteria; phylum Pseudomonadota; class Alphaproteobacteria; order SP197; family SP197; genus SP197. The sequence continues at coordinate 10,277 of CALIUG010000161.1, read as the reverse complement.
ATGCTACCGGCATGGACGTCACCATCCGCGATCCCGAATCCTGGGTGCTGCAGATTCAGGGTCCCAAAGCTTTCGATGTCCTGGCAAGCCTGGTCGACGACACGACCCCAGATCCGTTCAAGTACTTCTCGGTCCATGACTGCAGCATTGCCGGTCAACCCTTCCTGATCTCGCGCACGGGTTGGACCGGCGAAATGGGATTTGAGCTTTATCCGTTGAACCCGCAAATGGACGGTCCGGCCATGTTCGAAACCATCCTGGAGCGTGGCAGGCCGCACGGGCTGATTTTCTCGAGTCTGGAGTCCATGGGCATCCGGCGCATCGAAGCGGGCATCATGGATAACGGCACCGACATGGACGCCACCATGACGCCGTATCAGGCCGGCCTCGGCCAGTTCGTCAATCTGGACAAGGATGTCGATTTCATCGGCAAGGAGGCGCTGGCAAGGGCCGAACAGGGTCGGCTTTTCTTTGGCCTAACCTGCCAGGACGCAACACCGCTTGCGGGCACGCGCATCAAGGTGGGCGGCAAGGAGGTCGGCCATACAACGGCGGGCGGCTGGTCACCTTACCTGGAGAAAGGCATTGCGTTTGCGCGTATGGACTATACCGATGACTGGGTCGGAAAACCGGTCACGGTTGAATTGGCCGACGGCAGCGAACACGACGCCGTCATAGTGTCCCTGCCGTTCTATGACGAAGAGAAGCTTATTCCGCGTGGGCTGGCCAACAGCATGCCCTGATCGCATCAAGCACTGGGGCGCATGGGCGGCCAACCCTGGTTAACCTTGCGTTTTAGAACGCGCTCACGATGCAGGATGTAGAGGCCTGCCCCGATAATGAGGGCAAGTCCGATCCAGGTGCGGTCCTGCGGCAGCTCGTTGAAAAAGACAAACCCGAACACAACGGCAGCAGGCAGGCTGGCATACTCGAACGGTGAAATCAGACTGGCCGGCGCGATCCGGTAGGCTTCCGAGAGAAGGAGAAAACCTGCCGCAGCGATGGGACCGATCGCCATCAGCATGACGAGGTCCCAGCCCACGGGCATGACCCAGGGACGCAGCAGGAATGCCATGGTGCCCTCGCCTCCATCAAAATACTGGCCACTTCCCAGTGCCAGTCCCGCTAGTGACGACGCCAGAAACAGGACCACCATGGAGTGGACGGCAAAGCTGATCGAGGAGACGTTCTTTCCCGCCGCGCGATTCACCAGCATGCTGAGGGCGTAGAAAAACGCCGCGCCAACGGCATAGAGCATGGCCGGGTCGATGTGGTCGACATCGGGTTGCATGACAACCACCACGCCGGCAAAGCCCACCAGCACGGCGAGCCAGCGGCGCGGACCGACCTTTTCATGCAGGAATGGCACCGACAGCGCGGTGATCATCAACGGATTGGCGTAGTAGATCGTCGCGGTTTCAGCGAGCGGCAGTGTGGCGAGCGCCAGGTAATAGAGTGTGAACGAAAAGATGTGCAGAATCCCGCGCAGGACAGCAGGTCCCTGCACCCCGAGTGTTCCCAGGCTGCCGAGCTTCCAGGCGAGCAGGAGCACAAGCGGCAATCCCGTGACACAGCGAATCCACAGCATCTCGTGGACGGGATAACCGCCCGAGAGAAACTTGATGATCACGTCCTGGGTGACGAATACGCACACGCCCAGTGCGAGAAACGCAATGCCCCGTGCCGGCGCATCGGGAGCGGTCGTCTGGACGGCATCGGTCATGGCGTACGGGGCTCACGCGAGGAACCCCGAGCATGCGTCTGATAGAGGATCGAACGCCATGAAAATTGACACCGGCGGTGCAAAACCACGCACTCTTCCGGCTATGAGCTAGCTCCGTTTCAGAAAAGACCAAACCTCATTCACGTCAGCGCGATTTTTCGGTAACGGCTTGATCCCGACGTGATCATCGGTCACGAGTCGTTTTTCACCCGAGCTAACCGGAGCGACGGTATGTCCCTCGACACCCAAGCCATCACGCCACATCTGGGCGCTGTTGTGCGTGGGCTCGACCTGTCCCGCAAACCTGATGCAGTGCTGCGCGAACAGCTTGAAGTCGCGATGGCGCAGCATCTTATGCTGGTGATCGAAGACCAGGACCTTTCGCCGGAGCAGCTTCGCGATCTGGCGCTGGCCTTTGCACCGCCGCATCTCCATCATCCCGACGACAACGTCTTTTTTGCCGGCGGCCTGCCCGAGGTTCTGGAACTGCGGCGTGAGGCCGAAGGTGGACATCTGTTCGGTGGCGGCGGCTGGCACGCCGATGTCACCTTTCAGAAGCCGGCCGGTTACTTCAGCTTCCTCCATGCCAAGGTTCTGCCGCCGGTCGGCGGCGATACAGGGTTTGCCAGCACCGTCGCTGCCTTCAGAACACTGAGCCCAGGCATGCAGGACATGCTGCGCGGCATGTCCGCGGTGCACAGCTATGACGGACCCGGACGCCCCGAGCATTCAACGCTGACGGTCGCCCATCCCGTCGTGCGCAAACATCCCAGAACCGGTACCGAGGGCCTGTACCTCAACACCATGTTCGTCACGCGCTTCGAGGGCATGACGCCAACAGAGAGCAGGCCCCTACTGCTGTGGCTGGAAGCGCACATGACCCGCATGGAGTTCACGTTGCGCCTGCGCTGGAAGCCCGGCCATCTGGTAATCTGGGACAACCGCTTCACCCTCCATTATCCCAGCAACGATTTCACCGGCCACGAACGCCGCATGATCCGTTGCGCGACGCTGGAGCCGAGTTAAACACACACCTTTGTGTGACCCCGGCTGACCAACGGGAGAGCTGGAGGCTCGACGGAACAGCGCTGAACATTCGAGCCCCCGGATCGGCGCGGCGTTGCCGCTTGTCCGGGGTGACACATTATGAGAGGTCACAGCCAGCGCTCCAGGAAGCGGCGGACTTCTCCGGCCCAGACATGCGGGCCGTTGCGTTCGAAGACATGGCCTTCGTCTTCGGTCAGGCCCCATACTGGAAAGACGCGGTGTTCGGTTTCGACACCGGCAGCGCGCGCAGCAGCCGCCAGCTCGACCGTTGGGCGGGTCGAATAGTCGGTTTCCGCCTGGATGAAGTAGATCGGGCATTGCACCGCTGCCGCGCGCTCGAGCATCAGTTCACGCAGGCCCGGTGTGTGCTCCCAGTTGATGGCAGCGCCGGCGAACTCCACGGCACAACGGAAGCCGTCGGACTTTGCGGCTGCCAACAGTGTGTTGGTGCCACCGAAGGAACTCCCCATCACGCCGATGCGCTTTGTGTCGATTTGTTCATGACGCTGCAGCCAGTCGAGCGCGGCCAGAACATCGTCGCTCTCGCGGTCCAGGCGCGGCGCGAGCTGTGCATCGTAGTCGGGCGTGGCGAACTCGGCCGTGACCTCATCCAGCCAGCCAGCGCCCGGAGAGTTACCGTATCCGCGCCGATGCGGCAGGAACGACGCGATACCCCAGGAAAGCAGCAGAGCAGCCGTACCCGGCCGGCAGACATCCGAGGTGCCCTTTTCGATGGTGCTGCCGTGGTTGGTGATCATGCAGGGATACGGGCCCGGCCCGGGCGGCAGGTAAAGATAACCCTTCAGCATCAGATCGCCGGACGGGAACGTGACCTCCTGGGGCACGACCGGCATCCCGCTGACATCGCAGTCCAGAAACGCCGCGCCCGCCAGTGCAGGTGCCTGTTCCTCAACAAGACGTTCAAAGCGTGTCACGAGACCCGCCATGGTCGCCCGAACGTCGCCAAAGGCCGCGCTGTCGTCGCGGGCCTTCTGATCGGCAGCATGTTCGTCGGCATCGGCGAAGTCACACTGCCATGTCACATCGGGGCCACCGCCTTCGCGTGCCAATCGGATCACACCGGCCTTCAGGCCAAGAGCGAGTCGCACGGCATTCGCGCGGCAGCGGGTTTCAAGCACGGCTGCTGCCTTGCCCTCTACTGCCCAATACTCGGTTCGTTCGGTGATCATGATTGTCCAATCTAGGTACGAGTCGTTTCAAACAACGCCCGTTCTGGTCCTAATTTGTGCTCAAACGCTGTTATGGAACGCCAAAACCCAACCTTCCAGCATCATCACGATTGCTCCAAGACCGTTGACCAATCTGCCTGCACATGGAACAAAAGGCGCCAACCGGTGGCTAATTCAAGGTCGCCGTAACGGCTCAATAGGGAGAATTCACCAATGAAGAGCTTGGATCCGAAAAAACTTGATGTGAATCGCATCACCGACGGCATCATGGGCGGCAAGTACAACCGCCGCGAAGTGCATGCCATTCTGGGTGCACTGGGCTTCAGCGCCACCATGGTGCCGCTGAGTGCCGCACGTGCTCAGGAAACCTCCGTTGAAAGCTGTGGCGCCGGTGCGCCGCTGGTTTTCACCTGGTCGGGCTATGACGAGGTTCATTTCCACGAACAGTATGTCGCCGAACATGGCTGCGGCCCGAACTTCTCGTTCTGGGGCGATGAAGAAGAAGCCTTCGCCAAGATGCGTGCCGGTTTCTCGCCTGATGTCATGGCGCCCTGCACCTACAAGATCAAGCAGTGGAACGATGCCGGCCTGCTGGGCGAAATCGACACCAGCCTGCTGACCAACTGGGACGCCGTCATTCCCTCGCTGCAGAACGTGGGTGACTCGATCATCGATGGCCGCCGCGTCTTCGTGCCGATGGACTGGGGCCAGACCTCCGTCACGTTCCGCACCGACCTGGCACCGGAATATGTCGAGGAAGAGAATCACAGCTGGGGCATCCTCTGGGATCCCAAGTATGCCGGTCGTCTCTCGATGATCGACAGCCTGATCGACGGTGTTGCCGTTGCCGGCATCTATGGCGGCCTGGAGAATCCCTACGATCTCTCCGATCCTGCCGACATGGAACTTGTCGCCAACCTGCTGCGCGAACAGCTTCCCCTGCTGCGTTACTACTCCAACACCATGGCCGACGTTGAGCAGTCGCTCGCTTCGGGCGAACTGGTGGCCGCGGCAACCTGGAACAGCACCATCACCACCCTGCGTGGCGAAGGTCATCCCGTCGCGTTCATGAAGCCCAAGGAAGGCGCCATGACCTGGGTGTGCGGTCTGACCCGCAGCGCGATGAACGACAACGAAGGCGACGACATGATCCTGAAAGCCCATCAGGTTCTGGACTCGTATCTCAGCGCCGAAGCCGGTGCCTGGGAGATCATCAACTACGGTTATGGTCACGCCAACGCCAACGCCTACAACATGGTGTCGGAAGAAGAACTGGCCGAGCGCGGTCTCTCCAAGAACCCCGAAGAGCTTCTCTCCAAGGGTATCCTGCAGATCGCCATGACGCCGGAAGACCAGATCCAGATCATGTTCGAAGACGTCAAGGCCGGCCTCTAAGGTCATCGCCGAAACGTCTCCGTCACGATACGGAGCAAACGAAGGGCCGGGGTGGCAACATCCCGGCCCTTTTGTTTGTCCGGGGGTGGAGGGGATCGGCATTTCTTGGGTTCAACCCCATGCAAAGTAGAATGGCCTGGTTCTCCTGTGCCCGGGGGCCTGTTTCCGGGGCCAATGGATGCGATGCACCCGATGCATCACCAACAAAGATGATCCCCGGATCAGTGGAGACAGCAAGGCGAATTTTCGTGAGCGGCAGGCATTCGCCCGTTAGCATGATCAAAACGGGAGGACGCGATGACCACAATCGAGATTCCGGCCGGACACGGCCACTCCTTTCACGCAGAGAAAGGCCAGCGGTTCCGCCTCACCACGCCGAAGGGTCAACAGTCCGCGGACTTCTTTGCCTTCTGTGCCGACGATCTTTCCGAAGGGCTTTCGCCCCATCACACCTGGATGCCGACCCGTTCCCTGCATCCAAGGCCCGGCGATACCTTCCTCAGCCGCCTGCGCCGACCCATGGTCGACTTCATCGAGGACGGCGCCGACGGCGTGCATGATTTCCTGATCGCACCCTGCGATCCCATCCGCTACCGCGAATTCGGCGCACCGGATCACCGAAGCTGCATCGGCAACCTGACCGAAGCCCTGACCACGCTGGGCCACGACGTGCCCACCTGCCCGCTTGCCATCAACTTCTTCACCGCAACAACGGTCGAAGAAGGCTACATGTTCAACACGCCCCAGACACCCGTTGCGCCACCCGGCGGTTACGTGGTTCTGGAAGCCTGTACCGATCTGGTCTGTGCCGTGTCCTCCTGCCCTTATGACCTGGTTGGTCCCGGCTGGGCGATCAACGCACCCGACGGCCCGACCGAGATCCTGCTGGAGTTGATCTGACCGACACCAGACCACCACCGCAATCAGGAGACGAGCCATGAAAACCGCCTATCAGCCGCCCGGTGTGTGGCGGACCTTTGGCTGCAATTCCATGGCGCTGGTCGCCGGTACGGGCCGACAGGTCCTGTTGAGCGGTCAGGTCGCGTGGGACGAACAGCGCCGCGTGGTCGGTGTCGGTGATATGGGTGCCCAGACCAGACAGACCCTGCGCAACATTCAGGCATCGCTGGAAGCTGTGGGTGGCACGATGGACGATATCGTCTCCCTGCTGACCCATGTCACGACGCTGGAAGGTCTGGATGCGATCCATGACGTCAGGGCATCGTTCTTTTCCGAGCCCTATCCCGTCAGCACGCTGGTCCAGGTGACCGCGCTGGTGCATCCCGACCTGCTGCTGGAGATCACGGCCGTGGCCCTGGTGCCCGAGGAGCGTTACCGCGAACCGGACGTGACGGCGGTCGACACGTTCGATGTCAGCGATGACGGCTTCAACCTGCGGGGATAGACCGGATCATGTTTACACGAAAGCACGTTGTGCATTCGTGTAAACATGTGAATCCGTTCACCATCAAATAGTCAGAGCACGCCTGCCAACATATTGATGGTGAGTGCCAGAACGCCGATGTTGTAGAAGAATGCGAGCACGGTCTGGATCACGACAACCTTGCGCAGCTTGGTCGAGGTGACCGAAACGTCCGAAGCCTCGAAGGTCATGCAGGCGGTGAGCGAGAAATAGCAGAAGTCGGAGAAATGCGGCGCAGGCGTGCCCGGGAAATCGAGCCCGCCCTCGTCGCTGTCGGCCTTGCCGTCATCGTCGGTATCGACGCCGAAGTAGTAGGCATGGGCATAGTGGAGCGCAAAGACCATGGCGACGAAAAACCACGCCAGGATGCAGGTTGCCACCACCAGCACCAGATCGGCCGTGGTGAGCTCGCTCTTGCGCACCATCATCATGCCGAGCACACACAGGATGACGCCACCAACAGCAGCAGCGACCACGGGCAGCAGAATCTGGCCGCTCTTGTCGTGGGCGGCACCGCGCCGCAGGGCATCGGGCTCGCCATGGCGCCAGACCGACACCACCGAAGCCAGATAGATCAGCGCGGCAAGATCGAACCCCAGGGCCACCGCCGCTTCGACCGGCAAGGATTCCCCGGCCGGCAACACCAGAAAAGCCAGGAACGACGCGACCGGCAGCACCGCAAGGAACAGCAGGAAGCGGGGATGGGCCAGGATCGTCATAATTCAGGTCTGGTCATTGCAGGGAACGAGATTACGCCAAGCGCCGGTGAAGGCAAACGGGCCCGCCCGGACGTCGCACCTCGCAACAGGACTGGTCGCGTCTGCGAAACCTGCTTGTCGTGGCGCGCGAATGGCCGCACTGTCTGCGCCGACACGCCATATTTGAACAGGAGAGACACCCATGCTCGATTACGTGATGGTCGGCTGCACCGATCTTGACCGCGCCGCCGGCTTCTACGACGCCATCTTTGCGCCCCTGGGTTACACGCGCACCGAAACGGGCGACAGCTATGTGCTTTACGGCGCAAACGGCCACGGCCAGTTCTATGTGACCAAACCCTATAACGGAAAACCCATGACGGCGGGCAACGGCACCATGTTGACCGTGAAGGCCGGCACGCTTGACGCGCTGGCCGCGTTCCATGCCGCCGCTCTGGCCCATGGCGGCACGGACGAAGGCAAACCCGGCGAACGCCCCGCAGGAAGCGGCAGCCACTATGCCTATATCCGCGACCTGGACGGCAACAAGATCTGCGCGAGTTGCACACCGGGCTAAGAACCCGACCTACTTGCCGACGTGAAACCACAGCCCGCCTGGTCCCTGACCCGGCGGGTTGTTCGTTCTGGCATCACAGAGCGCCCTGCCCCTTGTGCAGCCTGTCACCCAAGTTGCCGATGTGACAGACTATGGCCGAGCGCCAAAGCGAATGGAGGCACAAGGTGCTGAACGTTCTCGACGGTTTCCCTGATGACGTGCTCGCGGTTTCGGCCAGTGGCAAGCTGGACGCGGACGACTATCGCAAGGTCATGGTGCCGGAGGTGCACCGCATCCTTGAAGCGCATGGCTCCGTGCGGATGTTCTATCAGCTGGGGCCGGAATGGGATGGCTTCACGGCAGGCGCCGGCCTGCAGGACATGATCCTGGGCGTGGAGCACTGGACCGACTTTGCACGCATCGCCATCGTCACGGACTCGACCTGGATCCGGGAAGCGGTCTCGCTGTTTGCGCCGATGTTCCGCAAACCGATGAAGGTGTTCACCAATGCGCAGGCAGAGGCAGCAAAGGACTGGATCACGGCCGGTGACGCGACCTAAGGTGTTTCGTGCGTCGCGACGCATCCTGTCGCGACGCACACCGACCTGCCCGTCCCCGTGCGCTGAGGAGTGAACCCGTTGCCATCATCCCGCCCCAACGTTGTCCTGATCTTTTCCGACAATCATCCGGCCGTCATGATGGGCTGTTCGGGCAATGCCGACGCTCATACGCCCCATCTGGACAAGCTGGCCGCGGGGGCCACGCGGTTTACCAACGCCTATTGCCCCAATGCCATGTGTTCGCCCTGCCGTGCATCGGTGCTGACCGGGTTGATGCCCAGCCAGCACGGGCTCCACACCTGGCTGGACGATGGCGAGGTCGAGAACTGGCCGGCAAACTGGAATGCGGTGGCCGAGTTCGACACCCTGCCCGAGCGACTGGCGGCGATCGGCTACGACACCGCGCTGATCGGCAAGTATCACCTGGGCATCGTCGAGACACCCCAGAACGGGTTCAACGAGTGGGTGACACTTCAGCGCGGCCATTTCGACGCGTTCGAAAACAACGACATGATCGACAACGGCAAGCACCTGACATGGCCCGGTCACATGGTCGATTTCTTCACTGAAAAGGCGGTCGATTATGTCGAGCGGCGGGGCGACGAGCCCGATACGCCGTTTTTCCTGTACTTCACCCAGCCCGCGCCGCTGGGCCTGTGGCCGCCACTGAAGGGCGAGCCGACCAACCGTTTCGCCGAAATCTTCCGCGACCGGCCCATGGATTCGGTACCGCGCGAGGGTGTGTCGTCCGAAGTTGTGGAGTGGCTTCTGGTGCGCCATGACGAGATGCCCGATGACCACCCGGGCTACTATCGCGATGTCGCGCGCCAGGCCAACGACGTGCCCACGATCCGCAACTATTTCTCGCAGATGGCCATGGTCGATGACGGTGTGGGCCAGGTGCTGGCTGCGCTGGAGCGCACGGGCCAGGCCGACAACACGCTGGTGATCTACACCTCAGACCACGGCATGTCGCTGGGCACCCACGGCTTCTGGGGCCATGGCGAGGACAGCTGGCCCTCGAACTGCCACAAGGAAAGCCACCACATTCCGCTGATCGTCAAACCCCCGAAAGGCAGCGCCGGAGACGGCGCACAGGTGATCGACCGCTTTGCCGGCACCACCGATCTCTATGCCACGATCCTGGATTATGCCGATGCCGGCTCCCCCGCCCCCGATGCCGCCCGTGCGCGGAGCCTGCGTCCCCTGCTGGAGGGCGAGGCGGTGGAATGGGACGACGCCATCTTCATGGAGCAGGAAGAAACCCGCGCCGTGCGCACCGACAAATGGTTGCTGATGAGACGTTTCCAGTGCGACCGCTGGCCCTTCCCCGATGCCCTGTTCGACCTGGAAGCCGACCCCGACGAACGCAACGACCTCTCCGGCGACCCGGCCTATGCCGACGTCATCGCCGAGTTGTCAGCGCGCATTGACCGGTTTTTCGAGGAACACAGCAACGCCCAATGGGACCTGTGGCGCGGCGGAAAGGTGAAGTCAAACTCAACCCGCCCGTTCCTGTGGAAGCAGGCCTGGGGCGAGGATTGGGCGCCGGTGACGGCGGGGAGATGAGAGGACTGTCTCCGAGACTCACGACTTACTTAGATTTCCATTCTCCACCCTCGCATACTAGGCCTCCAAGGATAGTTCCATCACTATATGATTGACCGTTCAGTGTACAGTCAGCA
>CALIUG010000160.1 GCA_938048755.1 uncultured Alphaproteobacteria bacterium | reverse complement strand
AGTTCCGCGTTGGTCAGACAGCGTTCGGGAAGGTAGGAGCCCGAACCGATAATGTGTGAGCGGATCATGGTCACGTGGTCGCCGTTTCGACCGGCGCGCCGGAGAATCTTCCAAGCAGTTCCACGTCCTTGATCACCTTCTCGTTGAAGCCCTGGTTCAGCATATCGACAGCAAACCCGATGGCATTGGCATAACCCATGGCATCCGTGCCGCCATGGCTTTTGACGGCCACGCCATTGAGACCCAGGAACATGCCGCCATTGTACTGCCGGGGGTCAACGCGATTCTTGAGAGCATTCAAGGCCGGCTTCGCGAGCCAGTAACCCAATTTTGAAAACAGGGAACGGCGGAAGGTCGCACGCAGGAAGTCGCTGTACATGCTAGCCGTGCCCTCGGCGGTCTTGAGCGCGATGTTGCCGCTGAAACCATCGGCTACAACCACATCCACGGTACCTTCGGTAATGTCGTTGCCTTCAACAAAACCGTAAAACTCGAGGGGCAGTTCTGCGTTGCGGAGAATCTCAGCGGCACGCCGGATCTCCTCATGTCCCTTGCTCTCTTCGCTTCCCACGTTCAGCAATCCGACAATGGGTCGGCGCTGCCCCTGGATGCTGCGCGCAAAGGCCGCACCCATGACGGCAAACTGGACAAGGTTTTCAGCGTCGCAGTCGATGTTCGCGCCCAGGTCGAGCATGATCGATTCGCCACGCTGCGTGGGAAAGGTCGATGCAATGGCGGGCCGGTTGATCCCCGGAAGCGTGCGCAGAGCCAGTTTGGCCATGGCCATCAACGCACCGGTGTTACCCGCGGAGACAACGCCCGAGGCCTTGCCCATCTTTACGTCGTCAATCGCCATGCGCATGCTGGACTTTCCTCCGCGGCGCAAGGCCTGCGAAGGCTTCATGTCAGGCTCAATGACCATTTCAGCGTCAACGATCTCGCTGACACTGTCGAGCTTGGGAAACCGCTTGAGAAGCTTTTCCAGCTTCTCGCGCTGACCGAACAGCCTGAACTGGGTATCGGGGTAACGCACGCGTGCGAGATTGGCGCCAGCGACAACAATTTCCGGCGCACGATCACCACCCATGGCGTCAAGTGCAATCACATGGGTGGTTGTCATAACGTCAACACGAACCTCACGAATGGGGCCGGAAGGATCAGATGCTGCCCTTGGGCTCCGTGACCTCTCGGTCGCGGTAGAAACCACAAGACGAACACACGTGATGCGGAAGCTTGATCTCGCCGCAGTTGGGGCATTCGTTGATGGACGCCGCGACCAGTGCGTGGTGCGAACGACGATTGTCCCGCCTTGAACGGGTAACTTTCTTCTTTGGGACCGCCATGGTTTGCGTCTCTACATCAGAATTGAAGGATTTCTGGGGCTATATCAGGCTTTTTGGAGCCGGACAAGCGCGCTCATCCGTCTAGCTTTAGACCCTTGAGCGCAGCGAAGGAATTATCACGCTTTGGAGGCTCGACATCAACATATCTGGGGTCGATCGAAGCACCTTCCGCACGAGGGTATGGATCAAGCGCCAGGCCCAGTTGTTCCGTGACCATCTCGCCAAGGTCGATCATGTCATCGACCAAAGCTTCGGGCGGATCTTCACTGTCGGGATCAAGATCAATGGTCTCGTCAAATTCACCAGATGGTCGCACATCCGGATCAAACACACGTGTGAACGATTCTTCTACCGTCAGGTTCAGAGGGCGCAAGGACACCACACAGGTTTGCTCCACGGCCGCCACCAATTCCGTTTCAGCCAGTACCTGTCTGCCGTGCCGGCGCAACAGGATGTCGGCGTGCAGGCCCTCTACCTTGGCAATGGAAAACCGTTTGGCCAGAGCCACACACTCATCGGCGTCGGCATCGATGGTTAGCCGAAGGAAATCACCATCTTCGAGATCAACAACACTGACCAGACGAGAAAACTCTAAGTCATTCATGAGAAGCATCCGCTGCAGAGCGGAACCTGGTTCCGCATCGTCTCATTCAATATGGAGCCTGACCGACAAACCTCAATGCGTGGAAGCAGGATCAGGGCTGACAAGCGTCATGTTTCCCGCCAGCAGTGCATCGTCGGGCTGACTGTCCAGATGTGCTATCTGGGATCGGACATAGGTTTCGAGCACGACCAGGTGACCAGGCTCGGCTTCGACGGTTCCAAAGGTGTTGCGGCGCAGCACCTCCTTCAATTCACCTAGTTCCGCTCCATCGGCCAGAGCCTTGTCCAGTGTGGAGGCACGCCCATAGAACGCCTGCCCCATTTTCTTGATGCGCGAGCCGACCTTGAGGTCTCCGACCCCGATCTGACGCAACGCGCTGTCAAAGTCGGCAAACATGAGATCGAACAGCGATTGTGCTGCCTCTGTCCCTCCCTGCCCGATCTCGCGTAGGCGACGCATGATCAGGAGGCCATGCAAAACATTCATCTCAAATCGCCCGTCCAGCGTGTCAGGTACACCAAGCTCGGCATAGAAAAAGGGGTCGCGCGCCCTCTCGACCATGGTGTCATAGAGACGGTGTGTGGATTCATCGAATCGCGAACGAGAAAGCAGGCGTCGAAGCATGGCGTCATGGGCCCGATAGCGGTATGGATGCGTGTTCGATTGACAGGGAGCATCGGCTCCCGGCATCGTCCGCGCCCTGATTAGGTGCTAGAGGCCATGGGGTCAAATGACACGGCAAGGTGAGAAGATGCAGACTTCCAAACTGGTATCGTTGAAGGAAGGTGGACGAGGCCTGCTCCTGACCATCGCCCTGGCAGCAGGTCTTGTTGCCTGCGAACCACGAATCTCAACGCACGGCTACGTTCCAAACGAACAGATTCTAAGCCGGATTGAACCTGGCCTGCACAACCGTCTGGAGGTTGCCCAGTTTCTCGGCACCCCTTCGACGACGGCACTCTTTGGCGCAGAAACCTGGCTGTACATAACGGAACGGCGCGAAGAGTACGCATTTTTCAAACCGGAGATCATCGACCAGAGCGTCATTGCGATCGCCTTTGATGATCGTGGCATCGTGCAGGAGATTGCCGGTTACACGCTGGAAGACGGAATCGTTGTTGATCCTGTTTCGCGAACAACTCCGACCTACGGAAAGCAGCTAGGCTTGCTCGAGCAGTTGGTTGGCAACGTTGGCCGCTTCAACACCGAAGGTCAGTCCGGCGTTTCTCTCCCCGGTCAGTAGCGATCGATACTAGATATGTTACTTTGGATAATCACTCTAACTGTTTGTTTATTTAGTTCTATTCCAAAAATTGATGTCGCCTCACCCAGAGCGAATTGCTCACGGTGGCAAAGATACAGCCAAAGAAAACGCCCGGTGGAAATCCTCCACCGGGCGTTGACGTTCATCGATCCTGGATCAATCAGGCACCGAGCATTGCCAGCATCAGCAGTGCGACGATGTTGATGATCTTGATCATCGGGTTGATGGCGGGACCAGCGGTATCCTTGTAGGGATCACCGACCGTATCACCCGTCACGGCTGCATGATGGGCATCAGAGCCCTTGCCGCCGTGGTTGCCGTCTTCGATGTACTTCTTGGCGTTATCCCAAGCGCCACCGCCCGAGGTCATCGACAGGGCCACAAACAGACCCGTGACGATGGTACCAAGCAACATGGCACCCAGCGATGAGAAGGCCGCAGTCTGGCCAGCAATCGCCCAGATGATGAGATACAGCACAATCGGCGCAAGAACCGGCAGCATCGAGGGAATGATCATTTCCTTGATCGCAGCCTTGGTCAGCAGATCGACCGCACGGCTGTAGTCGGGCTTGCCCGTGCCTTCCATGATACCAGGAATATCGCGGAACTGACGGCGCACCTCGGTCACGACCGAGCCGGCTGCACGTCCCACCGCCTGCATGGCGAGCGAGCCAAACAGATAAGGCAGCATGCCGCCAATGAAGAGGCCGACCACGACATAGGGGTCAGACAGCTTGAACGTGACGTCGAGGTCCGGGAAATAGTGAGTCAGGTCCTCAACATAAGCCGCAAAGAGCACCAGAGCAGCCAGACCTGCCGAACCAATGGCATAACCCTTGGTCACAGCCTTGGTCGTGTTGCCAACGGCGTCCAGAGCGTCTGTGGTCTTGCGCACGTCAGCGGGCAGATCTGCCATTTCAGCAATGCCACCGGCGTTATCCGTGACAGGGCCATAGGCATCCAGCGTCACAACAACACCGGCCAGAGCCAGCATGGTGGTGACGGTGATGGCAATACCGAACAGGCCGGCCAACAGATAGCCGATGATAATACCCGCGGCGATCACGATCACCGGAGCCGCCGTGGCTTCCATGGAAATGGCCAGGCCCTGAATCACGTTCGTGCCGTGACCCGTGGTCGAAGCCTGAGCAATGATCTTGACCGGGCGGTACTCCGTCGAGGTGTAGTACTCGGTGATGTAGATCAGAAGACCGGTGATCACGAGGCCCAGGATGCCGCAGAAGAACATGCTCCAACCCGTGAAGGTGATGGCACCCACCGTGAGTTCCGTGCTGAGGCCGACCATCACTTCGGTAACAGGGATGAAGAGGATGGCCGAGATCACTGCCGTGGCAATGAAGCCCTTGTAGAGAGCCCACATGATGTTCTGGCTGCCGCCGCTCAACTTCATGAAGAAGTTGCCGACAACCGTACCCAGAATACAGACGCCGCCCAGAACCAGCGGGAATGCCATCATGGTGGCCTGAAGCTCGCCAGTGAAGAAGATCGATGCCAGCAGCATGGTGGCAACAAAGGTCACGGCATAGGTCTCGAAGAGATCCGCTGCCATGCCCGCGCAGTCACCCACGTTGTCGCCGACGTTATCAGCAATCACGGCAGGGTTGCGGGGATCGTCTTCGGGAATACCGGCTTCGACCTTGCCCACCAGATCAGCGCCAACATCGGCGCCCTTGGTGAAGATGCCGCCGCCCAGACGCGCGAAGATCGAAATCAGCGAGCCGCCGAAGCCAAGGGCAACCAGGGCTTCCACGATCTCGCGCTGCGCAACGCCGGTTTCGAGCAGGACAACGTAATATCCAGCCACACCCAGCAGGCCCAGACCGACAACCAGGATTCCCGTGACCGCGCCTGCGTTCACCGCAACGTCCAGAGCCTTCTCGATGCTGGTACGTGCCGCTTCGGCGGTACGCACGTTGGCGCGAACCGAAACAAGCATGCCGACATAACCGGCAGCGCCGGAAAGAACAGCACCAAGGGCAAAGCCGATCGCCTGGCTGATGCCGAGCAGAACAATCAGCAAGACGAAGATGACAGCACCAGCAATCGCAATCGTCAGATACTGGCGGTTCAGGTAGGCCTGTGCGCCTTCCTGAATGGCGCCTGCAATTTCCTGCATGCGCTCGTTACCTGCCGGTGCAGCAACAACCTTGCGTACGGCATAGATGCCATAGGCAAGTGCCACCACGCCGCAGGCAATGGCGAAATACAAAGATTCCATTGTCCGAACTCTCCCCGGAGTGTGGTTAAGCCGGAAGCAGCGCGGGCGCGGATGCGCACCGTCCCCTTGTTCCGACCTTCAAAAGGTGCGCGAACATGCCAAAAGGAATCGCCAATTTCAATTGCTGCATCGCACAAACAGCCATGAAAACGGGACTAAATTAGCTCTTGTGGCGCCAACCGTCCTCCTGAAGCCCAATTTCCTGGCCGTTGGTGGCAAAGACATGCGCCCCTGCCCCGATGGTACAGGCCCCGATCACGGTTACGGTCACACCACATTCGAACGCAACCGCCTCGACCTGATCGAGGTTTGCCGGGGCGAAGGTGAAGAGAAGTTCGTAGTCATCCCCTCCCCCCAGAACCACGGATTTCAGGCCGGAGTCGCGATTCAAGGCCGTCCGGCCTGCATCCGAGAGCGGAATTTTGGTCCAGTCGAGATTGACGGCCAGACGTGACCGCGACGCCAGATGTCCGGCATCAGCGATCAGGCCGTCGGAAACATCCAGGGCGGCATGGGCAAGCCCCACCAAAGCAGGACCCAGAACTGTGCGTGGTTGTGGAAGGCGATAACGATCAGAGAGGAACATCCGTTTGCTCTCATCAAGCTCAGCCAATTCACCACGTATGGCTTGCAGGCCGAGCGCAGCATCGCCGATGGTCCCAGTCACCGCGACAAGGTCATCTGGTTGCGCCGTGCTTCGAGAAAGAGATTGCCTCACTGGAACCTCGCCAAAGGCAGTCAGCGAAAGCGTCAGAACCCCATTGGGTGAAGCGATGGTGTCGCCTCCCAGTAGAGAAACGCCAAACTGCTCCTGATCCTGATGCAATCCCCTGAAGAACGCCCGAAACCAGGTCTCGTCACGTTGGCCATCGCTGGCCAGCCCCAACAGATACCCCACCGGGCTAGCGCCCATGGCGGCCAGATCGGACAGATTCACACGCAACAATTTTCGGCCAATCAGGTCGGGCGGATCATCGGCAAGAAAGTGCACATTCTCGGCCATCATGTCCTTTGTGATGACCAGCTCACAACCAGGCCCAGGCGCTATCGTTGCACCATCATTGCCAAGCCCCTGCGCACCCGGCGCAGTCGCCAGCGGCGCAATCAGGCGGTCGATCAGATCAAACTCATCCACCGGCCGCCGTCTCTGGCGTGAATTCGTGAGCCCTGAGAATACGCGCGAGTCTGTCGAGAATGGCATTGACCATGCCTGGTTCGCCACGTGCGTAGAAGGAATGAGCGATATCGACGTAATCGTTGATGATCACGCGTGCTGGTACGTCGGCATTTTCCATGAGCTCATGGATGCCGGCACGCAGGATTGCGCGCATCAGGGCTTCAAGACGTTGCACGGTCCACCCGGTCGAGAGTGCGCCGCCGATCATCTCGTCAAGCCGCCCCTCTTCATCAGCAGCAACACCACGCACAATTGCAGTAATCAGATCCTGGTCGACATCTGCGGTCAGGCCATGCTCATCAAGCGCGGCGCCACGTGCGATTCCGTTCGACAGTGCAGAGGCATAGGTCGCCGTCTCCAGATCGACCTGATAGAGCGCCTGCACCGCAGCCAGGCGCGATGCCGTGGCCGTGCGCCAGGTATTCTTTTCAGCTTTGTCGGTCTTCTCGTTCATCCGGTGACGCGCAACGTTGCAGCCAGTTCCACCATCTTGATGCAGGCAATTGCTGCTTCACGGCCCTTGTTCTTCTGGTCCGGATCAGCTCGTACAATTGCCTGCTGCTCATTCTCGACGGTCAACAGGCCGAACCCGACCGGTGACATGTGACGCATGATGAGATCGTTCACACCGCGCGCGACCTCGTTGCAGATGTGATCATAGTGCGAGGTCTCGCCGCGAATGACACAGCCCAGAACCAGGTAGCCGTCATACTTGCCCGTCGCAATTGCCATGCGCAGGCCGCCTGGCAATTCATAGGCACCTGCGACCTCGACCCGTTCGTAGGTCGCGCCCCACTTATCGAGTTCCGCGATGGCGCCACGCGCCAATTCATCGGTGATGTGAACGTAGTAGCGGGCTTCCAGAATCAGAATGTGCGGCGTGGTCGCCATGTCATGTCCTCGGGTAGAGCGTCAATTCAGGGCCGGTTGGAGAGCTGGAGTGCGTTGCCTTCCGGATCCTTCCCATCACATAAAAGCAGATCGCCCGCTACCTTTACCTTGCCGAACTTTGCGCCGCGGGCGTTGAGAGCTTCGCGAAGCCTGGCAACATCCTCACACTGAAAGACGATTTTGGGCGCGCGCGGTGCCACTTCCGGCCGCCCACCCTTGTGTAGAGCAATCCGAATGCCTCCGGTATCAAACTCGCGCCAGCCCGGGTCGTCGGACACGATGACATCGAGTCCCAAAGCATCCTCATAGAACGACGCCAAACGTGGCAGATCGTTCGCAAACAGGATAATTCGGCTGACCTTGAGCATGTTACCTCGGCGCTAGCTCTTCATGCCATGACGGGAAGACAGCATACGCTGCATGTAGCGTGCCAGCATGTCGATCTCCAGGTTGACCTCACTCCCGGATTCGAGCCCGCCGAAGGTCGTCACATCCTGAGTATGTGGAATAACGTTGATGCCAAAGCGGCATCCGCTGTCATCATCGCTAACGTAGTTCACGGTCAGCGAAACGCCGTCAATTGCGATCGAGCCTTTCTCGGCAACGAACGGGGCGACTTCGACCGGTGCCTGAAAAACAAATCGCACGGAATCGCCATCACGCTCCATCGAGACGACGGTGCCCACGGCGTCGACATGGCCGGACACCAGGTGCCCGCCCAATTCATCGCCCATGGCAAGGGAACGCTCCAGATTGATGCGGGTTCCGACACGCCACGAACCCAGGCTGGAGCGGTCCAGGGTTTCAGCGGACACATCAACCGCGAACCAGTCACCGCCCTTTTCAACAACAGTCAGACAAACACCTGAGCAGGCGATCGAAGCACCGATATCAATGCCGTCTGTCGCATAGGCGGTTGCAATCTCGAAACGGGTGTCGCCGCGCTGTTCAAGCGCTCGAACAGTGCCGACATCGGTCACGATACCAGTGAACATGAAACCTGATCCTCTCTCATTGCCCGGCGCTTAACATGACAAGACTGTCATCCTGCCACGCCTGACGCGTCATCACACGCCATCGCCGTGCATCGCCGACATGCTCGATACCGAGCTCTCCGATCGAAGCGAGCCCGTCCTTGCCGATCATCTTGGGTGCCGAAAACCACGCCACACGATCGACAAGGTCCTCACGCAACAGGCCGGTTGCCATGGCCGCGCCCCCCTCGACCAGCAGTCGCGTTACTCCCTGCTCTCCAAGCTGCGACAAGATGGCCTCAAGAGCGAGGCGACCGTCGGGTCTGCGCCGCACATCGAAAACTGTGACCCCGGCTTTTTCAAGTATCGGGCGGCTGGATGATTCGCAGTTCTCACCACAGAAAATCCAGGTGGGCACCTCTCGTGCGGATGTCACCAGTTTCGAATTGGTCGAAAGGCGCAATCCACTATCGACCACGATCCGGGTCGGTGAGGCCTTATCCAAACCAGGCAACCGACAGGTCAGAGAGGGATTGTCTGCCAGTGCCGTTCCACTGCCGACCATGATGGCATCGTGCTTGGCACGCAACAGGTGACCGGCATTCCGCGCCGACTCTCCTGTGATCCACTTTGAGTTGCCGGTGTGTGTCGCCGTGCGACCATCAAGGCTCGCAGCAACCTTAAGGGTGACCAGAGCCCTTCCCCTGATGATGCGCGAGAGGAAACCCGCCTGATGTTCTCTGGCTTCATTTTCGAGTATGCCGACACAAACTTCGATTCCTGCGCTGCGCAGTCCCTGAATTCCGGATCCGGATGTGCGCGGATCAGGGTCCTCCAGGGCCACGACAACCCTGACGACTCCAGCAGATATCAAGGCATCGCAGCATGGAGGTGTCTGCCCCTGGTGGGCGCAAGGTTCCAGCGTGACATAGGCTGTTGCGCCTTGCGCCGCCTCTCCTGCCTGGTCCAGAGCCTGTGTCTCGGCATGCGGGCGCCCGCCCGGAGCCGTAACGCCACGTCCCACAATTCGGCCATGCCTGACCAGAACACATCCGACAGAGGGGTTCGGCCAGGTCCGACCAAGGCCACGGTCTGCCAGAACGAGCGCAGCCGCCATGTGGCGGCGATCGGTTTCAGTCGTCGTAACGGTTGGCACCGACACCAACACCGGGTTCATCGCCATCGAGCTTCTCGATGAACTGTTCGAAATCCTTGGCTTCGCGGAAATTTCGATAGACCGAGGCGAACCGGACATAGGCAACCGGATCAAGGTTGGCCAGGCCATCCATCACCATCTCGCCAACCACACTGGATGGAATCTCGGCTTCGCCCATACTTTCCAGGCGGCGTTGGATGCCCGAAACCAGTCGCTCAACACGCTCGGGGTCAACCGGGCGCTTCCGGATGGCAATCTCGATAGACCGCGCCAGCTTGTCGCGATCAAAAGGTGCGCGGCTCCCGGTCTTCTTCACGACTGTGAGGTCACGAAGCTGAATGCGTTCAAAGGTCGTGAAACGCCCACTGCAGTTCAGGCACTGTCGCCGTCGGCGAATCGTCGCGCCGTCTTCGGTCGGGCGCGAATCCTTGACCTGTGTTTCTTCGTGTCCGCAGAAGGGGCAGCGCATTTTGGCCTCACTTAACCCAGGTTCATGCCTTGATAGACCGGGAACCTGTGGCACAGGTCCAGGACCTTTTCGGCAACCACCTGTTCGGTCTTGCTGTTGTCTTCCGGGCTGGCCGCAAGACCGTCCAGCAGTTCAACAATCAGAGCACCGACTTGCCGGAACTCCGCAACACCAAAACCACGCGTGGTCCCGGCAGGCGTACCCAGGCGAATGCCGGAGGTCACCATAGGCTTTTCGGGATCGAAGGGAATGGCGTTCTTATTGCAGGTGATACGCGCGTGATCGAGACTCTTGTCGGCAATGTTGCCTGTCAGGCCCTTGGGGCGGAGATCAACCAGCATCAGATGCGTGTCGGTGCCGCCTGAAGAAATCGCCAGGCCACCCTCGACAAGCGACTCCGCCAATGCGTGGGCATTGTCGACCACCGCCTGCGAATATTCCTTGAACTCGGGCTGCAGGGCTTCGCCCAGCATGACCGCCTTTGCGGCGATGACATGCATCAGCGGGCCGCCCTGAAGGCCCGGGAAGACGGCCGAATTAAACTTCTTGCCCAGGTCTTCATCGTTGCAAAGGATCATGCCGCCACGGGGACCGCGCAGCGTCTTGTGCGTTGTCGTGGTGCAGACATGGGCATGAGGAAGCGGGCTGGGGTGCACGCCGGCAGCAACCAGTCCGGCAAAATGCGCCATGTCGACCATCAGGTAGGCGCCAACCTTGTCGGCGATTTCGCGCATGCGCGGAAAATCGATGATGCGGGGATAGGCCGAACCGCCAGCCACAATCAGCTTGGGCTTGTTGTCGACGGCGAGCTTCTCCAGCTCGTCATAGTCGATCTGGTGGGTGTCCTCGCGCACACCATAACCAACGGCATTGAACCATTTGCCGGAAATGTTGGGACCGGCGCCATGCGTGAGATGGCCACCATGTGCGAGCGACATACCCAGAATGGTGTCACCGGGCTGGAGCAGGGCCAGGAAAACCGCACCGTTGGCCTGCGCGCCTGAATGAGGCTGCACGTTGACGAAGTTGCAATCAAACAGCTTCTTGGCACGATCAATCGCCAGCTGCTCCACAACATCCACGTGCTCACAGCCGCCATAGTACCGCCGGCCCGGATAACCTTCGGCATACTTGTTGGTGAGCACCGTGCCCTGGGCCTCCATCACGGCCGTCGAGACGATGTTTTCCGAAGCAATCAGCTCGATCTGGTCTTGCTGGCGACGCAGCTCTCCCTTGATCGCATCCAGAACATCAGGATCACTGTCAGAAAGGCGGCGGGTAAAGAAGTCGCTGGCGGTGTGGGTTTGTGCCGCAACGGACATGGCTTGATTCTCCAAGGAAGACAAACAGGTAGGCGCGCCTTCTAGCGCGAACCAGAAGGCGGCGACAACTTGTCGACTCGCCGCTGATGGCGTCCGCCTTCAAACGACGTTTCAAGGAACACTTTGAGACAATCTTTCGCTGTTTCGACGCCAATCAGCCTTTCACCCAGAGCCAGGACATTCGCGTCGTTGTGAAGACGGCACATTCTGGCTGATGTCACGTCATGACAGACAGCGGCGCGGATGGCGTCATGACGGTTCGCTGCAATCGAGATGCCGATCCCGGTACCGCATACAAGAACGCCACGGTCCGCGTCGCCCTTGGTGATGCAGTGAGCCAGTTTTTCACCGAAGTCCGGGTAATCGACGGAATCGGGTCCGTCAGTCCCAAGATCAATAACGTCATATCCCCATGCGATCAGAACTTTGGAAAGTTCAGACTTCAGGGAATATCCGGCATGATCGCTAGCAAGTGCGATACGGGAGTTTGTCACTCCGCACCCCCAACATCG
>CALIUG010000159.1 GCA_938048755.1 uncultured Alphaproteobacteria bacterium | reverse complement strand
CGTCGCGACCACCTCGCCGTCCACTTCCGAACCGTCGATGCCGAACACCGTGACCCAGGTCACGGCAAGCGGCGGTACGATCATCATGAACAGATGGTTCAGGCAATGGCCCATGCTGACCAGGCCGACAACCTTGATCGGTCGCGGGGCTGTGAGAGCGGTGTCGGTCATGCCAGCGGTGCCTTCGCCTCACCCTTCTTCCAGGAGGGAAGAAGCTGGGCGATCAGAACGCCGGTGATGATGAGCGCACCGCCAATCAGGTGTTCCGTCGTCGGCGGTTCGCCCTGGACCATGCGGATGATGACCACGGTCACGGGCACCAGGTTGCTGTAGATCGATGCGATCGTGACACCGATCCGGCTGACGCCCCAGTGCCATGTGAAAAGCGAAAACGACGCCGGACCGGCACCCAGATAGAGGATGTAGCCGATCGAAGCTGCATCCAGTTCAAACCGTGCTTCGGCGATGCCCAACACCAGCAGAAGCGGAATGGCTGCCAGCATGGTGAGCCCGCCGATCATGATGGTGATGGCGGTGATCCCCAATTGGCTGACCCCCGACATCCAGCGTTGAGCGCCAATCGAGTACCAGGTGAAGATCGCCAGTGCGAGCAGGATCAGCAGTTCACCGCCGCGCAGGTCGGCGAGATTCCCCTTGGAAGACCCAAGGGCTGCAAACACACCGCCGACGACGGCAACGATCGCGCCCAGGACAACGGCCGTGGTCAACGGCAACCGGAACCCGATCCGTGCGATAAAGGCTGCAAGGATGGGCGAAGACGCCGCAACAATGGCTGCCGGAACGGCACCGGCATACTTGACGCCCAGAGTGAGGAAGACGGTCGACCCGGCAATGCCGACGGCACCGAGCAACAACGCGGCCTTGACCGAAGGCACCGTGCGGAACGGCCGACCCCGCGACTGGATGACATAGAACAACATCAGGAAGAGGGTGGCAGAGAGCAGGCGCCCCGCCGTGACAAAATAGGCGTCCCAGGTTTCCAGCAAGATGTCGGTGACCAGGAAATGGGTTGCCCACACGGAGGTGCCAAGCGCCAGCACA
Source organism: uncultured Alphaproteobacteria bacterium (assembly GCA_938048755.1). GTDB lineage: Bacteria > Pseudomonadota > Alphaproteobacteria > SP197 > SP197 > SP197. Next base: position 2,592 of record CALIUG010000159.1, on the reverse strand, counting down.
AGATTGCCGGCAAGCTTCTGGCTTGAGGAATGGGTGGGGACCGAAGACATCACCTGCCGCTTTAGAGCGGCATTGCGCACCTGGCAAGGATCATGACAGAACGTGGCCTGTGGCCTGCGGAGCAGGGCCGTCTCACTCGCCCAGAATCGGGGCTTCCCAAAGGCGCGGCGGTGGCCCGCAGGTGTCATTCAGTTCCGCGACCCACATCGCCAACATGCTGCGACCGGGCATATCGCGAATATCGATTTCGAACGCCCATTCTGCTGCGACATCACGCATGTTCTCGGCCCAAAGCGCGGTTTCTTCTGCGCTGAACGTCGAGACTTCCGCCCCGCGGGAAGTCAGGTTCTCGAGCGACCTGTCTCCGAGCTCTGCCATCTCCAGCGCCTTGCCATAGGCCTCTGCGCCGATGCGCAAGGCGTTGCGCAGTTCTGCGCGCTGATCGGCGAACCACGCACGGTTGGTCGCCAGTCCTCCGCCCCAGACCGACCCGAGGCCGGGGTCGATGACAAACGGAGCCAGGTCTTCGATAGCCAGGCGGTCGGCCATGCTGGCGGTCATGATTGCGGCGGCGGTGGTCTGGGTTTCGAAGCCCGAACGAAAGGTTTCGTGATCGCCCGGCAAGCCGAGTAGCTGGGTCCCTGCAAACCAGTCGAGAAACAGATAATCGGCGGCCACTGTCTGACGCGCCAGGTCGTTGATGCCTGCAACTGGAACCACAGACGCAATGACAAAGCGGTCATGGGCAAAGCTGCCGCCCAGATACAGCACGCCAAAGCTCGCCCACGCTCTGGTCAGGGCAGGGAAGGAATCGTGGAGATGGTCGATGGCAGGCCCAACCAGCTCCGGTCGGTCGCACACGAAGGGCGTCGCAATGGAAATGTTGTGGAGATAGAGCGCCCAGGAGTGCGTCATCGCCGGCAGAGGGGCGATCTGCGCCACACCGTTCGCCAGGGCATCCAGCTCATCACCGATTGCGACGGTGCCGTCACCAAGCCGCAGTTCCCACCGGACATCCACGCTGGTGCCGACGAGGGCAGCATCCACGGCAGGTATGTAGGTTTCTTCCAGGTGAAGGATCCAGGGAAGGTCGCGATCATCGGATGCCATGACGACGATCTCGATGGTCTCTGCCCTTGCCGTTGTCATGGCCAGAAGGAGCAGGGTCGCAAGGACCCCTGATGCCTTCACATCAGCCCCAGCGCGCGCAGGCTGGCATGGCTGTCGCGGGCGATGACGATGTGGTCGTGGACCGTCACACCAACGGCCTTGGCCGCGGCCACAATCTCCTTGGTCATGGCGATATCGGCCCGGCTTGGCGTCGGGTCGCCCGAGGGGTGGTTGTGCACCAGGATGACCGCTGTGGCGTTCAGTTCGATGGAGCGCCGGGCGACCTCGCGTGGATAGACCGGCGCATGATCCACCGTACCCTTCTGCTGGACTTCATCGGTGAGCAGATTGTTCTTGCGGTCCAGAAACAACACACGTAACTGCTCGCGCTCTTCGAAGCCCATGGAGAGGCGGCAATAGTCGATCACGGCCTCGAAGCTCGAGAGTACCGGCTTGCCCGTGACCTCGCTGCGCAGCAGGCGGTCGGCTGCCGCACGCACGACCTTGATGGCCACGGGTTAAACCTCTCCCAGTCCCTTCACGGTGCGCAGGTCGTCCACGCTGGCGTTGACGACACCGTCGAAGGTTCCAAAGCGTGCCATCAGCGCCTTGGCGGCAGGTTTCACATCGCCGCGCGGGATCGCCATGGTCAGGAGCAGTTCGAGAAGCTCGTAATCGGGCAGGGCATCGGCCCCGCCATCCAGGAAGCGCTGGCGCAGGCGTTTGCGATGATCGACATAGTCGGGTTTCGCTCCGCCAGACATCGTCGCACCCTCAGGTCGAATAGGGCGGCATCTTGTGGCCGGCGGGTGACAGAGTGAAGACCTCGTAGCCGTCTTCCGTCACGCCGATCGTGTGTTCCCACTGGGCCGAGAGCGACTTGTCGCGCGTTACGGCGGTCCAGCCGTCTTCCAGGATCAGGACATCGGGACGGCCCAGGTTGATCATCGGCTCGATGGTGAAAAACATGCCGGGCACCATTTTCTCGCCGCTGCCGGCCTTGCCGTAATGGAGCACATTGGGGTGGTCGTGAAAGACCTGACCGATTCCGTGGCCGCAGAAATCACGCACGACCGAACAGCGCTTTTTCTCGGCAAAGGTCTGGATCGCATGGCCGATGTCGCCAAAATGCGCACCGGGCCTGACCTGCTCGATACCGCGCCACATGCACTCGAACGTGATTTCGGCCAGGCGGGAGGCTTTGCGTTTGACCTCACCGACATGGAACATGCGGCTGGTGTCGCCGTACCAGCCGTCCAGGATGACCGTGACGTCGATGTTGAGCACATCGCCCTCGCGCAGCGTCTTCTCAGGACTGGGAATGCCGTGACAGATGACCTGGTTAACGGATGTACAGATGGATTTGGGAAAGCCCCGATAACGCGACGGTCGCCGAAAACATCGCGAACGAAAATTACAGAGCAGTGCCTGCGGGATTTAAGGCAACGCCGATCGTTATCGATGGGATGATGTATGTACCGA
>CALIUG010000158.1 GCA_938048755.1 uncultured Alphaproteobacteria bacterium | reverse complement strand
GAACACGTGTCAGGCATCAGTCCGGGCTGAACACTTGATCCGACGATCCATGCACCGTTGCCTGCCTGAAGCCCGACCCACGAGACATAGTGCTTGCAGATGCAAGGCAACCCGCACCTGCAAAAACAGTCACCGAGCCGTCCTGAAGAGGATTCAGTAAGGCACTTCATCGCCTTCACCGGAGATACGGTGCATCAGCCTGATCTCGTTTTCGTAGGTATAGGGCGTTGTGGAATGGTGCATCTGGCGGTTGTCCCAGATCAGCAGGTCGCCCGGTTTCCAAGCGTGTGCATAGACATATTCGGGGCGGGAGAGGTCAGCGACGATCTCCTTGCCGAGTTCAGCGCTTTCTTCGGGTGTCATGCCCTCAAAACAGGCCATTTCAGCCTCGGTGAACCACAGCGCCTTGTGGCCGGTGACGCTGTGGGTGCGCACGAGGGGATGGACGACATCGGGGGTTCGGACACGCTCGTCTTGCGTGAGTTCCGTCTTGGAGGCGTCGCTGGCACTGGTCAGCTTCTTGAAGAGCCCTTCATAGCTGTAGCGCACCTTGAGCGGCGCGAGCTGTTGTTTGCGCGCTTCCGGTAGCTCGTCCCAGGCGCGTTTACCGCTGGCATAAAGCGTTTCACCGCCCGTGCTGGGTGATGCAACGCAGTAAAGTACGGTCGAGACCGGGGGATGGGAAAAGCCGGTGCCGTCGGTGTGCCATTCGATGCCGACCTTGTTCTGGAACGCGATCGGCTCGCCGTCCTCGTCGGTGGCATTGCCCAGAAGGTTGATTTCCGGGTGGCCCTTCATCTTGGTCTTGTCGTTGCCGACATAGATGCGGATCCTGTTGAAGCGCCGAGCAAAAGTGATTTCCTGTTCAGGTGCCAGGTCCTGGTCGCGGAAGATCAGCAGGCCGTGACGCACCAGTCCGTCATAGATCTGGCGGAATGCCTCGGGTGCCAGGTCCTGTGTGAGATCGGCACCGGTTACGATGGCACCGAAGTCCGGTCGGATCGGTTCAAACGCAATTGTCATGGCTCGGTACCTCTCATCTTCTCGCCTTGGATGCAGGAAGCATGTCATATGATATGCAGAAACGGCAATCGAAGGCGTCGGTCATGAAACGAATGGTACTTATTGCGTTGCTTGCGGTTCTGGCTCTGGTGCGCCCGGCTCACGCCCAGGGTGAAGGCGCAGCCTTGTGCGCGCTGGCGTTCAGCGCGCAGCAGGGCCACCTCTTTGAATCCGCCATCGACAGCTACACCCTGTGCATCGAAAGCGGCGGTCTGACCACGATGCAGGCGGCCGTGGCCTACTACCACCGCGCGACCTCACGGCGCGCGCTGGGTGATCTCGAAACCGCGATCATGGATTACAACGAGGCGATTGCCCTGCAGCCCAACCTGGCTCTGGCCTATAACGGACGCGGTGTGACCCTGGCGACCCTGGGGGATATCGAGGGTGCCAAGGCCGATCTGGAAGAGGCGCTGGAGATTGATCCAGGCCTGGTCGAGGCCTATCAGAACCTGGGTTACGTGCACTGGAAGGACGGCGATCTGGATGCCGCCATCCGGGCCTATGACACCGCGCTCATCCTTACCCCGGACAATGCGCAACGGTATCTCAACGCCGCCACGCCACGCCTGGACGCCCGCCGCGACCTGGAAGGCGCCCTGATGCTGGCCGATGCCGGTTTGCGGCTAGACCCCGAACTCGGACCTCTGCACGACCTGCGCGGCCATGTCCTGGCGATCCGGGGCGATCAGGACGGTGCGCTGATGGCCTTCCAGACCGCCATGGACGTTTCCGGCGCGCAACTTGTGGGAACCTATGAAACCAGCCTTGCCCGGCAGGGCTATTTCAGCGGAACACCGGACGGTGAACCGGATGCAGATTTTGTTGCTGCCCTAAGGGCGTGTATTGCCGAGGCTTGTGACTTGTGGGCCGAATAGTGCGTTGCGGATGCCTATGGTCGGCGGTGCTTGGCATTGTCTCTGTGCTGACGATCCATCGCCCGGCATTTTCCGATGAACGTGACTGGTGTGATTATCTTTATCTTCCTCCGTACGGTGAAGACCAAGCCAATGCGCTTGAAGACTACACCCGATGCCTGACATCCGGTGAGCTTGATGACGAAAGAATGTCGGATGTCTACGCTGCCCGCGGTATCCTGTTCCGCAGAACTGATCGGTTGGAGGAATCCCTAAGTGATTTCGACGACGCCATTGAGCTCACACCCGACAAGAGCGCTGCGTACTGGTCAAGGGGGAAGACATGGCTCGAGATCGGCGATATCGGGTTGGCAATCCGCGACTTCACGACAGCTATAGAGCTTGGTGACGGAATCTCATTTTATTACCTAGATCGCGGTAAATCCTGGCTGGTTGCCGGAAATTCGGACAACGCGATCTCTGATTTCGATGCATTCTTGGTGTTGGCAGAACGTTCGCTTATGAATGAAAATGTCGACCATTGGACTACGGAGATTGTCAGGGATTTGATCCTGGCTGACGTCAATCCTGAGGACGTGCTGCCGTTCATGGGAAGGCTTACCAAGGAGGAACGCGAAAGTGGATACAATCTTCTGATTGAAGCGCAGTTGCGGGCTCTACAAGGAGACCAAGCACATGCGTTGTCCCTATTTGCCGCTGCAATTCCAGAACTGAATGAACGTCAGATCATAAGAGTTGAGAATGAACTGCTACGATTAGGATTTGGCAACATGACGTCCGATGGTGTCTGGTCGCAATCTGATCAGGTCCGGTTGGAAGAATGTCTGAAATCTGGCTGTGTTATCGAGATCGTAAACTGATTTTGTCTAACTTGTAGGCATCGGCTACCGGCACCCATATTGTCCTCTCGATTAGTAACTTGGATTCTCAAATGCCGCTCGACAAAGCCACGCTCGACCAGTTTCTTGAAACCGTTACCCGGTTTGTGGATGAACGTCTGATCCCGGCCGAGGCCGAGGTCGACGCGTGCGACAAGGTGCCCGATGCCATCATTTCCGAAATGAAGGAAATGGGGTTTTTCGGGCTGACGATTCCCGAGGCGTATGGCGGGCTGGGACTTTCGCCGGTCGAGGAGGTCGAGGTGGCCTGGGCGATCACCCATGCCGCGCCAGCGTTCCGTTCGGCTTTCGGCACCAATGTCGCGATCGGCTCCCAGGGGCTGGTGATCGACGGGACCGAGGAGCAGAAGCAGAAGTATCTGCCGGGGATGGCATCAGGCGAGATCATCGCTTCGTTTGCCCTGACCGAGCCCGATATCGGATCAGACGCGGCATCGGTGAAGACCCGCGCGGACCGGGACGGCAACGGTTACATCCTGAACGGCACCAAACGTTTCATCACCAATGCGTCCGTTGCCAATACCTTTACCGTGATGGCCCGCACCAACCAGGACGAGAAGGGCGCACGCGGTGTCTCGGCTTTCATTGTGGATGCCGATACGCCGGGCATTCGCCTGGGCACGCCGGAAAACAAGATGGGCCAGAAGGGTGCGCATATCTGCGATGTGATCTTTGAGGATTGCCGCATTCCAGGCGACGCACTGATCGGCGGGGTCGAGGGGCAGGGCTTCAAGACCGCCATGAAGGTGCTGGACCGGGGCCGCCTCCATGTCGCGGCGACCTGCTGCGGGCTGGCCGATCGCCTGATCCGCGAATCCGTCAACTTCGCGCTGGAACGCGAGCAGTTCGGCAAACCGATTGGTGAGCATCAGTTGATTCAGGCGATGCTGGCCGACAGCCGTACCGAGTGTGATGTAGCCTGGGCGCTGGTGCGCGACAGCGCGCGCCGGTTCGAGGCCGGGGAGGCGATTACACGCCTAGGTGCTGAAGCCAAGTACTACGCCAGCGAAATGGTCGGGCGTGTGGCCGACCGTGCCGTGCAGATCCACGGGGGTTCGGGCTACATCAACGATTATGCCGTCGCGCGGCTTTACCGGGATGTGCGCATCTACCGCCTGTATGAGGGCACCTCACAAATCCAGCAGCTGGTGATCGCCCGCGACATGCTGCGCGAAGCCAGAAAGGCACAGACATGACTTATACGCTTTATGGCCGTCCGTGGTCGGGCTCCATCGGTGTGGAGTTTGTCCTGGAGGAACTGGCGATCCCGTATCAGCGTGTTCTGGCGACGGGCTACCGGGACAAGGTCGAGCCGCCATCCTTTGCCGAAATCAATCCGCTGCGTCAGGTGCCTGTGCTGGTTTCCGATGACGGTGCGGTCATGACGGAGTCGGCTGCCATCGCGATGCTGCTGGCCCAGCGTCACGGCGATGCCCGCCTGTTGCCCGAAGCCGGTTCTGCGCAGGAGGCCGAGCACCTGCGCTGGATGTTCTATCTCGCCGCCACGGTCTACCCGACCTCCATGCAGATCTTTCATCCTGAGAACTACACCGATGAACCGGACCATCACGCCTCCATCGTGGCGCGGACCTGGATCGTGCTGAACCAGCAATGGCAGGTTCTGGGTGAGGCCCTTGATGGTGGCCTGCATCTGGTCGGCGAGACGCTGACCGTGGCCGATGTCTACCTTGCCATGTTTGCCCTGTGGTTCGAGAAGATGCCCGAGATCGTTGACCACGCATCCATGCGTCAGTTCCGCGAGCATCATCTGGCGTATGACCCCATTGCCCGGGTGATTGCGCGCCATCAGAGCGGCGATTGGGTCTGACGTGAGTTCCCTGGACCTGGAGCGCGTCACACAGATTGCACGAGCAGCCGCACTCGCGCCTTCGGAAATGATTGCGTCGGCGGCGCGCGAGCAGGCGTTCGACATCGAGATCAAGGCGGACGGCAGCCATCTGACTGAGGTCGATACCCAGGCCGAACGCATGGTGCGCGCGATTCTGAGCGAGGCCGGTTATCCCGATGGTGCAGCCTTGATCGGCGAGGAAGAGGGGGAAGAAGAGGGCAGCGCGCCGTGGCGCTGGATCATCGACCCCATCGACGGCACCCATCCGTTTTCACGCGATATTCCGGTCTACAGCACGCTAGTTGCCCTGGAGAACCGGGACACGGGCGAGATTGTTTCGGGCGTTGCGCATCTGCCGGGGTTGAACGAGACCTTCTGGGCCTGGAAAGGTGGCGGCGCATGGCGCGACGGGAAGGCCATCCGCGTCTCCCAGCGCACGGAGCTTTATGAAACCATGCTGTCGGTGGGTACGTCCTATCAGTTCCGGCAGAGCGGCGTGGAACATCTGCACCGTCGTCTGTTCGATGCGACCAAGGACCTGCGTGCCTTTGGCGATGTCTATGGCCACATGGCTGCCGCGCGTGGTGCCGTGGAGGCGGTATTCGATCCTGATCTTTCGCTTTGGGACTTTGCGCCCAGCCGGATCATCGTCGAGGAAGCCGGTGGTGTGGTGATGGTGCGCGAAACCGGCCGGGGCAGGGGACATGACGTGCTTCTGGGCGCGCCAGCCATCGTTGAACAACTCGCAGAGCTCCTGGAGTTCTAACGCCTACCGCCGGTGCAGGAATCAAACCGAGCTTGAAGTTAGCCTCTCGGCCAGATGCTGGTTGAAGTAGGGATGCAGACGTTCCGGGACGTGATCGGGCAAGGTGACCTTGGTGGGCGGACAGTTTGCGGGGACAAAGGAATCGCCGTCGCGCCGAACGCTCCAGAAACCGCCGTGTTCTTCAATGGGCCCGAACAGTTCCCCAACCGCCGCAGTAACGCCGGGATGAAACCCTGTGGTGGTGCCGGGAATCACGGCATCGAGGGCATCCCTGTGCGCGGCCAGGAAACCCTCCGGCAACTGGTGCGCCTGAATCTCCAGGTCATCACCGCAGAGAACGCCGCCATCGGCCAGAACGCGCATGCTGATCTGCAGGTCGCGGAGGACACCGGGGTAACCGTGCTCGCCATCGACATAAACGATATCGAAATGACCGTCGCGCAGGTGATCGCCGACCTGGCGGCTGGAGGCGCGGATATGCGATGCGCCGCCGTCGATGTGGGCGAATCTGATGTTGTGACGCAGGGTGCGATAGGGCAGTTCGTTGCGCAGGAGATCGTCCATAACACGCGCGAAATCAGGTGCGCCGGTCTCGGCGTCGACCTCACGGAAGGGCTCCAGCGGGTCGATGGCAAGAATGCTTCCGTTGCCCCTGTTGAAGGTGCGGATGCCATGGGCCCAGGTGAGCAGCGATCCCCGACCCAGGAACCGATTTCCAGGATGTTGATGGGCCTTTCACCGCTGCCATGCTCTTCCGTAATCTGGGCCACCAGGAACAGCATGGAGACATGCCGCTCGATGGGCGAGGCAAAGCCCCATTGGGGAAAGTAGGGCCGGTTCGCGGGAGCGTTCGCAAAGGCTTCAAGCTCGGCTTTGATGCTCATGGAAAAAAAACGCCCGGTCGGATGTTGCTAGAACCTGCTTGCAAGTATTCCGGCAAAAGCGTGGGATTGTCACGGGCGCCGGTCACAGGAGTGCGTTCGAACCCGGAGAGGAACCATGGAACCATCAAGGACCGTCTGGCTTCAGGAGCTTCGTTGGCCGGAAATTGCCGATCACCTCGAACGCGACGATGTCGTGCTGGTCCCCGTCGGGGCAACGGAGCAGCATGGTCGTCATCTGCCCCTGCTGGTCGACACCGGCTGGGCGGAAGCCAGTTGCCAGCGGGCTGCGGAGATGGCCGGTGCATTGGTTGCACCTGCCATTCCCTATGGTTGGTCACCCCATCACATGGGCTATGCGGGTACGGTGACGTTGGGTGCAGCAACCCTGCAGGCGGTCGCCGAGGATGTCTGTGCATCCCTGATCCATCATGGCTTCAAGCGGCTGGTGATCGTCAACGGCAACCGCATTGCCAACCTGCAGCCCCTTGAGATTGCCGCCGTGCGCCTGATCAACCGGACCGGCGCTCATGTCATGGTGGCCGATACCGGACTGATTGCACGTCACGAGATCAAGGCCCTGTGCGATCTGGGCGCTGCCGGCCTGGATCATGCGGCAGAGGCGGAAAGCTCCCTGGCACTCCACTGGGCCGGCGAGCATGTCGATATGTCCCAGGCAAAAGCGGGGAAGGCCGGGAATGCGCCCTTTGGTGGCGGTGCGTTCGACTATCCCGTGGAGCTTGATCCCGCCTTGGCGGGTAACGCACTCTCGCGCTTCGTGACGCCTGAAGGCTTGCGCAACAACACGGCACCGGACGGGACCGTGGGCGATCCGCGACCGGCAACAGCAGAGAAGGGAAAGGCCATGGTCGAAGCGATTGCGACCAACCTGGTAACGGTGATCGACGAGGTGCGCCTGACCGAAGTCGGTGAAGTCCGCGCCGACATTCCAGTCTAGGAGGCCCCATGAGCACGGAATGCAACTGGTTATCGGCGAGCGAACTCACCGCAGGATTCCAGAGCGGCGAGCTTTCGCCCGTCGATGCCCTTGAATGCAGCCTTGCACGCATCGCCGCGCTGGATGGACGTCTGAACGCCATGGCGCATGTTGCCGCTGAGTCTGCGCGGGGCGAGGCCCTTGCGTCGGCGCATCGCTGGCAGTCCGGCAACCCCCTGGGCCCACTCGATGGCGTGCCGGTCGCGGTCAAGGATCTCATTCCGGTGGCAGGGATGCCGTTGCGCTTCGGATCGCTTGCCTCCAGCGATGTCCCCGTCACGGAAGACGCGCCGTCCGTCACGCATCTCCGCAACAGTGGTGCGGTGATCGTGGGCAAGACGAACACCGCCGAACACGGCTGGAAGGCGGTATGCCGGAACGAATTGACCGGCATCACGCGCAATCCCTGGAACACCGAGCGCACGCCGGGCGGCTCGAGCGGCGGCAGTGCCGTTGCCGTCGCCTCGGGCATGGTGGCTCTGGCGCTGGGTGGAGATGAGGGCGGCTCGATCCGTGTGCCGTCCAGCTTCTGCGGCATTGCAGGCCTGAAGCCGACCTGGGGGCGGGTGCCCCTGCATCAGCCCGCCTATTGCGGTACCTGGAGCCATGTCGGGCCCATGGCGCGCACGGTCGGTGACCTTGCGCTGGCCATGAACGTTCTGGGCAAACCCGATCCGCGTGACTGGGAGAGCTTGCCCGATGATGGCACGGATTATCGCTCCGGCCTGGACGCAGGCGCGGAAGGACTGCGTGTGGCGATCAGTCCGGACCTTGGATACGTCGCGCTTGATCCCGAAGTTGAGGACGCGGTGCGTGCTGCTGCGGTACAGTTTTCCGGACTGGGCGCGCAGGTTGAAGAAGCAACGCCCGAAATCGGTAACCCTATCGATCCCTATTACATTCTGGTGCGCTTGGCCGCCCGCGCTCTGGTCGAATCCGTGCCCGAAGTGCAACGTCCGTTACTGGTCGAGGAACTGCGCAAGGATGCGGCGGATGCCGACCGGCACACGGCCATGGACGTCAAACATGCCGAGATGGAACAGCGCCGACTGGGTGCGGTCATGAGCAATTTTTTCCAGGAATTCGATGTTCTGGTAACGGCCACGGTTGCCGTGCCGGCCTTTGGTGCCGCCGATGACGACCCCAGCGGCAAGAAACGTGTGGGTCTTGGCTGGACCGGGACGACCTATCCGTTCAACTTCACGCGCCTTCCGGCCATCAGTATTCCCTGCGGCCTGACCCGTGGCGGTCTTCCGATCGGGTTGCAGATTGTGGGTCCCCGCTTCGCCGATGCCATGGTTTTGTGCGCCGCACGGGCGTATGAAGCGGGCGTACCGGGCATCGGCCGCCCGCCCATCGACTGACGAAGCAGCAGAAACGGATATCACCTTGGATCGAGAGATCATCACCCCGATCAGCCGCGAGAACATGGATGACGAGTCTGCGCGTCTGGCCGAGTGGCACGGCTACTATTCCGAGAAGCGCATCGGCCAGCAATGGAGGCAGATCGACCTGCTCTCGGGCCTTGATGCGCGCCGCGTCCTGGAAGTCGGTCCGTATCTGGGATTCGTGACGGCGCTGCTGGACAACGCCGGCTATGACGTCACCACGCTCGATCTCTTCTCGCCGCCGTTTCACAGGCCCCAGAGGCCCCATATCGAGGCCGATCTGACGGCTCTGAATCCCGAAGCCATCTCCGGATTCGATGCCATCCTGTGCTGTGAAACCCTGGAGCATCTGCCCTGGGAAGAGGCCTCAAATGTTCTGCGCGGCTTCCATGCCAGCGGCGCCCGCAACCTGATCCTTTCGGTGCCTTATGAAGGCTTTCAGATTGGCTGGTCGATCTATCTCAATCCCTTCACCTGGCGTCACGCGTTTTCGCTCAAGAAGCTGCGCAGCGGCAAGACGTTCAAGGTTCATGAGGACCCCTGGGGTCACAAATGGGAGATCGGCTACAAGGGTTATCCGCTCAAACGTTGGGAGACGCTGATCGAAGAGGCCGGCTGGACGATCAGACAGCGCGCCTTTACCCATCCCTGCCGATCTGTGTTCCATCAATGCGAACGCGTGGGCTGAGCCATCACGGCGGGGCGGCCTGTCATTGTTGCGCGCGAATGCCCGTCCTATAACGGGGCGAAGGTTTGTGGGAGGCGGGTATGGTCGATCAGATAGTGGCGGACGCGATTACGACGGCAGTTGAAGCCAGTTTTAACGAGCAAGTCAGATTCACTCAGGAACTGGTGCGCCGTCCGTCCCTGCGGGGGCAGGAGGCAACGGCGCAGGATTTCCTGGCGCGTGAACTGGGCCAGCGTGGATTCAGCGTGGACCGCTGGCAGATCGACATCGATGCCATCAAGGACATGCCCGGCTTCTCGCCCAAGGCCGATGGCTACCAGGATGCCTATCTCACGGTCGGCAGCCTGCGCTGCGCAGAGCCACAGGGCAGATCGCTTGCCATCAACGGACATATCGATGTCGTGCCAGAAGGTCCGCACGACATGTGGGCCACTCCGCCCTTTGATCCCGTGATCAAGGACGGCTGGATGCACGGTCGTGGTGCCGGGGACATGAAATCGGGCTGGGTCTGCGGACTGTTTGCCCTGGAGGCGCTCAAACGTGCGGGATACCGGCCGGCCGCCGATGTCTCCATCGAAGCCGTGATCGAGGAGGAATCCACGGGCAACGGCGCGCTGGCGTGCCGTCAACGTGGTTACTTCGCCGATGCCGCGCTGATTCCCGAACCCATGGGCAACGGCATGATGCGCAGCCAGGTTGGTGTCATGTGGTTCCACTGCATCGTGCGCGGGCACCCGGTCCACGTCGCTTACGCAGGGTCCGGGGCCAACGCGATCGAGGCTGCCTATCGCCTGATCGGTGAACTCCACACCCTGGAGGATACCTGGAACGCCAAGGGGCACCCGCGCTATGCCCATATGGACCATCCGCTCAACTTCAATGTGGGCAAGATCCTGGGTGGAGACTGGGCTTCCAGCGTGCCGGCTTGGTGCCGGTTCGATATGCGCGTTGGCGTGTTTCCAGGCCAGGATCTGGCAGCGGCGCGTGTCGAGGTCGAAGCCTGTGTTGCCGAATCGGCACGCAACGATACGTTCCTGGCCAACAGCCCGCCTGAGATCGTCTGGGATGGTTTCCAGGCTGAGGGATATGTGCTGGAAGAGGGAACCGACGTGGAAGCTGTGTTGCGCGCGAGCCATCAGGCAATCTTTGGTGAGGAGATGAAGGAACGCGCGCTCACCGGCACGACGGACGCGCGGTTCTTCGGCCTCTATGCCGACATGCCTGCTCTGGTGTACGGCCCGCTGGCCGAGAACATTCACGGCTTCGATGAGCGGGTGAACCTCGATTCCTGCAAGGAGGTCACCAAGGCCATGGCGCTGTTCATCGCAGACTGGTGCGGATTGCAGGCGGCATGACCAGGCAAATACCATGAAGCCGAAGCGGCGCGGGGCCTCCGGTTCTGATTCCACCCATGAAGTGAATCAGGAGAAGTTCATCCGGGAAATGACCAAGGCAAGACGGCTGGGCCGCGACGACGTTTATGCCGATGCCTTTCGTGGGTTGTGCCGGTCCGGCACCGGCGACCTTGATGGCGACTTCGCCCCGGTTCTGCTGGCCCTGGATCACGCCTTTGCAGAGAAGGCCGGTGATAGCAGGCGTCTGATGCGCACAAAACAGACGCTGAACCGCTATGGCACGGTTCATACCCTTGGCGAGCTTGCGCTGAAGAGCAAGGCATCCGACGGCTTCCTGAAGATGCTGGAACTTGGCGTCGCTGATGCGACGGCCGAAATGTTGGTGCTGAAGTACAGGGATCAGTTCGACGCCGATGTGATCCTGGCAGCAGAAAACCGTCTGGCTGAATTCGGAGTGTTGGATCATGGCGCATAGGAACAACACAACAGCGGAACCAAAGACCCATCGCCCGCCAGTGCGTGGGCGTCATTGGGCCGTCTCCACCAACCATTGGCTGGCCTCTCTGGCGGCCTCGCGCATTCTCGACAAGGGCGGCAATGCCGTGGATGCCGGTGTTGCCGCCGGCATGACACTGGGCGTTCTCCAGCCCGATATCGTTGGTTCCACAGGCGTGGCGCCGATGATTATCTATCTTGCAGAACGCGATGAGGTGGTCACGATTTCCGGCCTCGGACGATGGCCCAGAAGCGCATCGCCGGAGTTTTTCGAACAGCATCACGGCGGAGACCTTCCATTGGGCGTTCTGCGCTGCGTCACACCAGCGGCGATCGATGCCTGGTGTCAGGCGCTGGAACTCTACGGCACGCTTTCCTTCGGTGACGTCGCCGAGGCAGCTCATGACCTGGCTGCGGGCGGCTTTGCGACCCATCGCCTGCTGGCCGAGACCATTGCCGAAGATCAGGAGCTATACGGTCGCTGGCCAGCCTCGGCAGACCTGTTTCTGGCGCTGGGAAGGCCGCCTCTTGTCGGAGAAGCCTTTGTGCAGGCTGACCTTGGGCGCACCTTTGCGCGCCTGATCGAAGCGGAGGGGCAGAGCACTGGCGGACGGGAAGCCGGCATTAGAGCCGTTCGCGACGAGTTCCATCAGGGCGGCATCGCACGCGACATTCTGGCGCATTTCCAGGACGAGGGCGGTCTGATGACCGCCGAGGACCTCGCAGACTTCCGCAGCGGTCACGAAGCCCCTGAAAAGGTGCAGTTCGGGGACTGGGAACTCTACAGCTGCGGGGCCTGGTGTCAGGGGCCGCTTCTTTTGGAAATGGCCAAACTGTTCGCACACCACAGGTTTGGAGAAGTTTTAGCGAATTCAATCGATTACACGCATCATCTCATAGAGTTGTTCAAGTTAGGTTTTGCTGATCGTGAGGCCTATTTCGGCGATCCCGAGTTCGTTGATGTGCCGTTGGACGATCTTCTGTCCGACGGCTTTGCTGCCGAACGGGTCAAATCGGTGGACCGCGCCCGTGCTGCGCCTGATCTGCCGGCTGCGGGTGAGACACGGCTGGGTCGCCCCGATACGCCGTGGGTCTGGGAAGCCACGATGAGTCAGCAGAAGAACCGAACCCACCAGGACACCACCTATCTCTGCGTGGTGGACGAGGCCGGCAATGGTTTCTCGGCCACGCCCAGCGACGGATACAGCACGGCAGGTATCATTCCGGGGCTCGGTTTTGCCGCCAGCACCCGTGGCGACCAGAACTGGATCGACCGCCGGCACCCCAGTGTGATCGCCCCCTGGAAACGCCCGCGTCTGACGCCCAATCCTGCTCTGGCAAAGAAGAACGGCAAGCTTGCCTTCCTGTTCGGCACGCCGGGCGGCGATGTCCAGATTCAGGCCATGTTGCAGGTCTTTGTGAATCATGCGGTCCACGGCATGGACCCCCAGGCGGCCATCGAAGCACCGCGCTTTGCATCCGAGAGCTTCCCGGGATCGTTCTGGCCTCACACCCACAAACCCGGCGTGTTGCGTCTGGAACCGGCGCTGATGGATCATGCCGAAGAACTGGAGAAGCGGGGCCATACCATCGTTCCCTGGCCGGAACTGGGCTGGCGTGCTGGCGGTGTCTGTGCCATTGCCGTGGATGAAGAAACCGGCGACCGTATCGCCGGTGCTGACCCGAGACGGGAGTGTTATGCCCTTGCCTGGTGACACCAAGAACAGCCGCGAGACCGACGA
>CALIUG010000157.1 GCA_938048755.1 uncultured Alphaproteobacteria bacterium | reverse complement strand
ACGCGATACCACACACAATCCGCAAACGAAGATCGCTCGACGTAGACTTTCCCATGAGACACCTCCTGACCCATGGAATCACCAATCAAACAAAATGGGAATCCCCCAACGATTCCTAATTCACGCACTACGCTCTAGATCGGAGGGACGCGCGAGAGGCGGGCAAAGCGCAGGCACAGCCAGACGGCAGCCAGCGCCAGTCCCACAGCCATGCCGAACCACAGCCCCGCGCCGCCAAGGCCCAGCGGGAAGGCGAGCAGGTAAGCCAGGGGAACGGCCAGAACCCAGTAGCCCACGAACGATATCCAGGCCGGCGCAACCGTGTCATGAAGGCCGCGCAGGGCACGCGCACCGATGATCTGAAGGCAGTCGAAGATCAGGAAGAGGGCAGCGATGGCACACAGCAGCGCGACGATGCGCAGCGTTTCGGCGTTGGCCGGGTCCTCGATGTCCAGGAACAGGGCCGCAAGCAGCTCCGGCGCAAGAAGCAGAGGCGCAGCGAAGACCAGCGCGACCAGCACGCCCAGCGCCAGTGCGACAAAGCCGGCGCGCCGTGCGTCATCGGGCCGGCCTGCACCGATTTCCTGGGCAACCCGCACGGCGGCCGCCTCACCGATGCCGACAGAAATCATCGCGGTGAATCCGACCAGATTTCCGGTCACCTGATTGGCGGCCAGCGTTGCAATGCCGATCAGACCAGCAAACAGACTGACCGCCGTGAAGAGACCGCCCTCGATCAGGGTCAGCACACCCACCGGCAGACCCAGACGCCAGATGGCGCGCCATTCCCTGGGATCATGGGCCAGAGGTCTTGCCAGAACATGGTAGTCGCGCGTGGCAGGACGCAGCAGAATGTCGGCGACCAGAACCGCGAACATCAGCCAGGTAATGACAACCGATCCCCAGGCAGCCCCTGCCACACCCATGGCAGGAATGGTCAACGAAGCACTGCCCAGCGGAATCTCCGCGCCGAACACCAGAAGGACGTTCAGACCCAGATTGACCGGGATTGTGGCGACCGTAATGACGGTGACCAGCATCGGGCGCGAGATGCCGGACATGAAACCACGCAACACCGTGAAGTAAAGGAACGGTGCAACCGAAAACATGACGGCCCTGACATACTCGGCAGCCAGATCAACAATGACGGGATCCTGGTCCGCCAGCGCCAGCAGATTCGGCACGAACCAGGCAAACACCATCACGATGACCGTGAGCACCGTGGCAGCCTTCATGCCCTGACGCACCGCCTGGCTGAAACCATCCACACGACCCGCGCCATAGGCGTTGCCGACCAGCACGGCGACAATGGAGAGCAGCCCCATGGAGATGGCCATGCCCTGAAACAACACGCCACCCGAAAGGCCGACCGCGGCCAGTTCGTCGGCACCCAGACGGCCGACTATGGCCTGATCAGTCCACCACATGCCCAATTCGGCGAGATAGGCCGCAACCATCGGCAGCGCCAGCTTGGCCGTGCGTCCGATTTCACCACGCCAGCCGACCCGCCTGGGCGCTTGATCAACTTGACTGGCCATTGGCCGGAGCTCCAAACCCTGAAGGTGCCTTGTGACAGAGCGCTGCAGCAGGGGCAACCGGTCGCATGGATCACGGACCGTTCTGCTGTCGTCAAAAACAATGGGCGGGCACTTGCGTGCCCGCCCATGGCTCGGTTTGCTTTCGAAGAAGCTTACATGCCAGCAAGAATTTCGTCGTAGAGATTGACGATTTCGCCGTAGTGCTCCTGATGGGCAGAGAACTTGCCCGAAGCCAGGAACTTGTCGATCGGCAGGCCCAGACCCAGCGAGTTGAGGTATTCCTCGGTCACATCCGGATAGTCATAGGCCTTCTTGTTGACCACACCGTAACCCCAGTTCATCAGCTCGTAATGCTGTGACTCAGGCTCGATATAGGCATCGACCAGCGCATGAGCCTGTTCCCAGGTGCCCAGTTCCTTGGTCGCGGGATGGATGGTCAGACCGCAGACCCAGGTCAGCGCGCCTTCCTTCGGATTCATCCAGACATACTTGCCTTGCGTGCCTTCAGAGGCCATTTCCTCGGAGGCCGTCAGCATCATGCCGTTCCAGGCGCTTGAAGCGACCAGTTCGCCCGAGAAGATTGCCTGTGTCAGATCGGTCGTATTGCCCGAGATCAGGCGCAGAAGCGGCATCTGCTCGCGCACCTTGTTGCCGACCGCATCGATCTCTTCAGGGGTCATATCCAGGAAGTCGATACCCATGTAGATCGCTGCGATGTTGAAGTGATCCTCAACCGCTTCGAGCGAACCCAGACGGCCGGCATACTTCTCATCCCAGAGGATGCCCCAGCTGTGGTTCTCCTCATCGACATATTCAGGCGCCAGATCACCACGGAACAGGACCGAGGTTGTGCCCCAGTCTTCCGGGACGAAGTACGGCGCACCGTCGGGCGAAACCGCCGTCGGCATGGCTTTCAGTGAATCGATCACGTCCGGCCAATGGCTCAGCATGCTGGTATCGACCGCTTCGACCACACCGGCATCCACCCAGGTCTTGACCTTGGAGATGCAGGGGAACGCAACGTCGGCATGGAAACCCGCGCGCAACTTGGCCAGCGCTTCGGCCTGATCGGCAAACAGCGAGTACTCCGGCGGCCCTCCGTATTCCTCACGGTACTGCACCGCAAACTCGGGATCGTCGTAGCCGCCCCAGGTCAGCATGACGAGATCGTCGCCATGGCCATCCGCGCCCGCCATGTTCGGCATGCTGGCCATGGCAGCCGTGCCGATACCGGCAGAGGCCATGACCTTGTGTGCCTGACGGCGCGTCAACTTGCCTTCACGAAGCTTGTCGTGAAACTCGTTGGTCTCCATCAAAGGTTTGATTTTATCCATTCGCGAAATCTCCCGCAGAAAAGCCACTGCCACCTTGATTGGTGGTCTATTTGTAAGGTTAGGGGATAAGTCCGGTGGAGTGAAGTCCTAAGCGATCAAACTTGATTGTGCCTGAATTGCGCCGCAACGTGGCCCCAATGATGGGGAATCATCGGACCTTGGCACCATGTGCCCGCAATCTGGAAATCCGGTTCTCTGCAAACCTGTAAGGGAGTTGTCATGTTTTCCTACGCTGGCAAAAAGGCCGTCGTCACAGGCGCAGGGCGCGGTATCGGCCGCCAGATCGCGCTCAACTTTGCCGAACTGGGTGCTGATGTCGTCCTGGCATCACGTACAGCCACAGAGATCGAGTCAGTGGCCGAGGAAATCCGCGCCCTGGGACGCCAGGCCTGGCCCATGACGGCCGACATGAGTGACATCAACGCCGGACTGGCCCTGATCGACGATGCGATTGCCGCCATGGGCCGCATCGACGTCTGGGTCAACAATGCCGGCGGCGGCAGCAGCGTGAAGGGCGGCATCGGGCCCATTGAAGATGCCACCATCGAGGGCTTTGACGCTCTGTTCGAGCTCAACCTGCGTGTCCCCTTCTTCTGCGCCCGCAAGGCTGCCGATCACATGGCGACACACGATGGCGGTGCGATCCTCAACATCGTTTCCATCGACGGTGTCCATGCTGCTCCCGGCGAAGGCATTTACGGTGCCGCCAAGGCCGCGCTGATCAGTCTCACCGAGACCATGGGCGTTGAATATGGCCGCCACAACGTGCGCATCAACGCCATTGCGCCAGCCCTGATCGACACCAAGCTGGTCGAGCGCCACCTCAAGACCGACGACGACCGGGCAACCCGGGCGTCGTTCTATCCGATCAACCGTGTCGGCACGCCAGGCGACATCGCCGGTGCTGCCGTCTACTTCTGCTCCGACGAGGCGGGCTGGACATCCGGCCAGACCCTGGTGGTCGCGGGCGGCAATCAGGCCACCAGCGATCTCTTCCTGTGGCTGCGCAAACACAACCCCGTGCCGGAAGACCGCAAGATCTAATCCTCAGCCTGATCTTCGAGCAGGTCGGGCAGATGTTCCTGGCAGGCCTGGGCAAAGGCCAGACCCATCCTTGTCGGGCGTGTTCTCGAAAGGCGTGCCAGACCCATATGCATCTCGCGGGTGGGTTCGACCAGGGGCAGGCAGACCAGTCCGGAACCGTCCAGGGCGCGATGGTGCGGTGCCCGCGAATGCAGAAGGCTGTAGCCGTAACCATTGGCCACAAGCCCCCGCACCATCTCGAAGGAGCGGGTTTCGTACGCAATGTTGGGCTCGATGCCGGCTTCCGAGAAGATCGACAGGAAATGCCCCCGACTGTCAGGCAACCCCAGGAGCACAAGGGGCTCACCGTCCAACTCGACAAGCCGGATGGCGTCCCGTGATGCCAGCCGGTGATCGGCGGGAAGCATGATGTAGGCAGGCACGGTCACAACCGGCTCGAAGGTGATGTCCGAACCCAGGTTGAGGTCATAGGTGAGCGCCAGTTCAAACCGGCCCTGGCGCAGCCCGTCCTGAATGGCACGCAGATCATCTTCATGGGGACGTACGCGAATGGCCGGGTGATCCCCCGCCAGCATGCGCAACAGACCCGGCAGCACGATGGGCGCGAAGGTCACGAAACACCCGACATCCAGGTCGCCTGCAAGTCCTTCGGCCAGACCCTCTGCATCCTGCGAGAGCTCCTCGGCATGGACGAGAAGCTCCCTTGAGGCGCCATGCAGACGGCGGCCTGCCGGTGTGAGCGACAGTCCCTGGGCGTGATGGCGCACGAAGAGCTGGACACCGAACACGTCTTCGAGATGGCTGATCGCGGCAGAGACAGAGGGCTGCGAGACATAGCTGGCCTCGGCTGCACCGGTAACGCTGCCCGCATCGGCTGCTGCGACGAAGTATCGCAGATGTTTGAGCGTGTAGTTGATCAAGAAAAGTTATCCAATACGTCGATAGATAATGTTTTCTTGTATTTGTGGGCTTTGTCAATGTCCGCCCACCCAAAGACAGGCCATCACCCCATCGGCCAACACGGAGAATTCAGACCATGCTCATGACAGGCAAACAGTACCGCGACTCCCTTCGTGATGACCGCGAGGTCTTCATCAATGGCGAGCGCGTCAAGAGCGTGCCGGATCATCCCGCGTTTAAGCCGATCGTCGACGTGCGCTCACGCATCTACGACATGGCCCACGAGGACAAGTTCAAGGACACCATGGCCTACGAAAAGGATGGCGAGACCTTCGCCACTTCCTGGCAGCCGCCTTACACCCAAGACGATTGGTGGGCCAAGAAGGACTGGGTCGAGATGGTCATGAAGGAAATCGGCGGCGTGGTGACACGCGTCGGTGACGAGACCGTGGGCGAAATGTGGTCGCTGGCTGACGGCAAGGACATCCTGAACGAGGTGGACGGCCAGTGGGCTGCCAACATCGACAACCACATCGACAACGTCCTGAAAAACGACATCTTCCACGTCTCGGCCAATACCGACCCCAAGGGCGATCGTTCCAAGGCTCCACAGGATCAGGATCCCGACATGCTGCTGCATGTCGTCAAGGAAACCGATGCCGGCATCATTGTGCGCGGCGCCAAGTATGAAACAGCCGCAGCCTATGCGACGCAGGCATTCGTGAAGCCGACCATTGCAAACTGGGGCAATGCGGAGCTTTCCGACTATGCACTGGGTTTCATCTGCCCGATGAACGCGCCCGGCCTCAAGCACATCTGCCGCAACGGCTTTGCCGGCGTGAAGCCCAAGGACGACTATCCGTTGTCCAACGGCTTTGACGAGGTCGATACCCTGCTGGTCTTCGACAACGTCCTGGTGCCCTGGGAGAACATCCTGTTCTACCGCCACACCGCTGCTGCGACGTTCATCCGCGGCACGCTGCATCGCTACAGCGCCTATATGTTCACCCTGCGCATCCTGCATATCGCCGACCTGATGATCGGCACCGCGCTCTTCAATGTGAAGCAGACCGGTCTAGACAAGCAGCAGGCCGTGCAGGAAAAGCTTGCCCAGCTGGCCTGCTACCGCGAAGGCATCAACGCCCACCTGACCGGCGCCATCGCCACGGCACAGAAAAGCCCCGGCGGCTTCCTGATGCCCAACCAGTCGCTGCTTTACACCGGCCGTGTGCTGGCCTGCTCGCAGCTTCCGGCCATGATGCACCTGACCCGCGAACTCTGCGGCGGCCAGATCTGCGTCACGCCGGACAGCCCCTCGTTCAATTCGCCCGACACCAAGGAGTGGATGGACAAGTTCTACAACGTCAACGACAACTGGCAGGCAGAGGATCGCCGCAAGCTGCTGGCGTTCGGACGTGACCTCGTCAACTCCGACTATGCCGGCCACAAGGTCACCTTCCAGCTCTTTGCCCAGTCGCCGCCGTTCGCGCATCTGGGTGCGGTGTACCGCAACTTCGATTTCAACGGCCCCATGGAGTTCGTGAAGAAGGCTGCAGGCCTGTCCGACAAGGTCATGTGATCACGAATTCCGATTTATTGGAGGATTCCATGAAGGCGCGTCAGGAGTTCATCCAGGGCATGGCCCAGGCCGCATCATCGGTCACGGTTGTCACGACCGATGGCGAAGCCGGAAAGGCAGGCCTGACCGTTTCGGCCATGTGTTCGGTCACCGCCGACGACCCTGCCCTGCTGATCTGTGTCAACCAGGCGAGCCGCGCGGGTGACATGATTGCCCGCAACGGTCGTTTCTGCGTGCATCTTCTGCGCGATGATCAGGCCGGCATCTCCGACCTTTTCGCCGGACGCGGTGAGGCTGACCGGTTCGCTTCTGCAACCTGGACCAGCCTGGAGACCGGAGCGCCCGTTCTTGACGACCATCTCGTCGCCTTTGACTGCAGGCTGGTGAAGGAAGACGTCTGGGGCACGCACCGCATCTTCATCGGTGAGGTCGTTGCAACCAGCCTGAAGGAGGGCGATGCCCTGCTCCACGTCAACCGCCAGTACGCCCGGCCAACCGACCTGGTCGCGGCAGCCTGAACGCCCAAACCAATTCATCCCGCCGGTTCGCAGCATTGCTGTGGGACGGCGCGGATCTTCGTTGTACCGTAACGCCAACATCCAAGTCTTGAGGGGACCATCATGGCGCACCAGCGTTTTCGCAAATTCAACACCAAGGATATGTATCCCGAGCAGTCGCTCGACAACGACCTGGCCATGGTCGTGCGCGCGGGCAATCATATCTTCATGCGTGGACAGACCGGCTTTGATCTCGACGGCAGCTTTCACGGCGTCGGCGATGGCGCGGCTCAGGCCGAAATGGCCATGTCCTGCGTCAAGCGTCTGCTCGAGGAAGCCGGCGGCAAGATGGAACATATCTGCAAGATCACGATCTACCTCACCGATCCGCGCTACCGCGAGCCGGTCTATCGTGTCATCGGCAAGTGGTTGAAGGGCGTACATCCCGTCTCCACCGGCCTGGTCGTGCAGGCACTGGCCAAGCCGGAAATGGTGATGGAAATCGATGTCGACGCCGTCATTCCCGACGATGAGGCCTGAGCGATGACCTTTTCACTTACCGGCCGCTGCGCCCGCACCGGCATGTTTGGCGTGGTCGTGACGTCCTCCAGCCCTGCCGTCGCAGCGCGCTGTGCCTGGGTGCGCGGCCATGTCGGCGCGGTGTCGACCCAGAACATCACCGACCCCGGCCTTGGCATCATGGGGCTTGATCTGATGCAGCAGGGTTTCGGCGCCAAGAAGGCGATGGAAATGATCGTGGGCGCGCGTGCCTTCAGCGAGTATCGCCAGATCGCGCTGATCGACGCGCTGGGCCACACGGCCCATCATTCCGGCGCCAACACGCTGGGCACCAACAACGTGGCCGAAGGTGACAACTGCATTGCCGCAGGCAACCTGTTGTCCACACCCAAGGTGCCCGAAGCCATGGTTGCATCGTTCGAAGCCAACGCCACTGAACATCTGGCCGAACGCCTGTTGCGCGGCGTCGAAGCCGGGCTTGATGCCGGCGGCGAAGAAGGCGATGTGAAGTCGGTCGGCGTGAAGGTCTGTCATCAGCATGACTGGCCGATCTGCGAGTTGCGCGTCGACTGGCACGATGAGCCCATCGCCGAGTTGCGACGGGTCTGGGATGTCTACCGCCCCCAGATGGATGCCTACATCATGCGCGCGCTCGATCCACGCGACACGCCCAGCTACGGCGTGCCCGGCGATCCCTGATCAACGAGCGTTGCGTCCAGCAGGACGTCGATGACGATGGGGCGATGGTCGGAGCCGATATTGGGTCCGACCTCGATCCTGCCAACAAGCAGTTCGTTGCTGACCAGCGCGTGATCGATCGGGACGCCGGCAAAGCCGAACCAGACCGGCCAGGTTGCGGCAACGTTGAAGCCGTGCAGGTCCAGATCTTCGGCAAACCTGCGCAGAGCCGGTGACCACGGCGTAGCATTGTAGTCGCCGACCACGACCAGCGGATCGGTGATGTCTTCGAGCAGATAGACCGCATCATCGAGCTGGCGGTTGCGCGCTTCCATGGAGGCACGCACGGACGGCGGAAACGGATGCACACCGGCCACGGCCAGCACGCCCTGCTCAGTCTCGATCCATGCGATCAGTGTGATCGGGCCGCCATTGCTCAGCGTATCGTCGGTCAGCATTTCGAAGCGGTAGTCGACAATCGGAAATCGGCTGTAGATGGTCATGCCGAAGGCGTGATGCCTTGGTTCCAGAATCTGGTAGTCGTAGCCGAATCCAGCCATTGCCTCGGCAATTTCTTCGACATGGCCGGGCGTCACCTCGGTCATCACCAGGACATCGGGGTTCTCGGCATTGAGCCAGGTCATCAGGTCGGCAAGGCTGGGATTGGTGCGCAGAACATTGGCAAACATGACCTGCGCCATGGCGGGCTGCTCGACCTTGACCGCACCCTCTTCGGTCTGGGCCGAGACCAACCCTGACCAGAGCACATCGGCCCCAAGTGTCAGAGCGACGGCAACCAGCATGCCTGCAATCCAGCGCCGGCTGAAGGCAAGGCACAGAACCGATACGACCAGAACGCCTATTGCCACATGCGGGCGCCAGCTTGCCGCCAGTTCACCAGGCCAGGTCTCCAGGCCAAACATGGGACTGGCGGCAAGCAGCCCACCGGCCAGGGCCAGCAGAACCAGCCGAAAGGCCCAGCCGCCTCCGCGCTCTTTCTTTGCGTTTGCCATCAACCCCTCACTTCAGCCCTAACCTCTCAGCAGATTGCGGCGATGCGGTGGCAGGCCTGCCTCACTCGGCTTCCAGCAAGGTGGCGCGGTCTTCCAGTTCCGTGGCTTCCTCCGTGCGCTTGAGGCGGCGCAGGACAAAGGCATAGTCGCGCAGGGTCGGCACAAGGGCCGGATTGTCGGCTCCCAGCAATCGCTCACGGATCGAAAGCGCCTGGGCGTAAAGCGGCGCCGCTGCCTCCATGTCCCGGATGGTCTTGTAGATCGTCGCCCGAACGAAAAGCAGGTCGGCATAGTGGAGACTGTCGTCCTGATCGAGCACTTCGAGAATGGCTGAGGCTTCGGCATTGAGTTCAAGCGCACGCTCGAACTCGCCCGAGAGTCGGGCGATCTCGGCCTGACTGTTGATGATTTCAGCGACATCGGCGTGATCGTGGCCGAGCGTTGCTTCCAGTACGGCACGGGCGTTCTCGAGTTCCGGCGCAGCGTGGTCGTACATGCCAGCGGTCACCAATCGGCGGCCCAGACTGGCGCGCAGGCGTGCGACCTCGGGATGGCTCGGCCCATTGAGTGCCTCCATCACACCAAGGGCGTAACGGTTGGCCTCCACGGCCTCGACAAATGCGCCCTGGGCTTCGCGCACATCGGCCAGATTACCCATGACAATGGCAACGGCCGGGTGACGGTCACCATAGGCGGTCACCGCGATGACATAGGCGGCATCCAGGTAGGTCTGAGCCTCATCAAGACGGTTCAGGTCCAACAGAGCCAGGCCGATGTTGTTCATGATCGGCGCCAGGCGCGGATCGGCTTCGCCATGGATTGCCGCACGCATGGCAAGGGCTTCCTGATAGGCTGGCAGGGCTTCGGCGCTGCGCCCCTGAATGCGCAGATGTTCACCCAGGCTGTTCAGGACCATCGCGGTGGCACTGTGAGGTGCGGGAAGCTGCTCACGCGCCACTTCCAGCGCCCATTCCAGAAGAGGCAACGCAAGGGCCGGACGTTCGGCAGCCTGATGGGTTGCAGCCATGCTGGTCAGCAGTTCGACCAGTTGTTCGGGCGCGCCCTCTTCCGCACCGGGAAGCAGGTCTTCATAGATCGCAAGGGCATCGTCGTAACGCGCCATGCCGTAATAGACCGAAGCGAGGTCACGCCGGACGCCCAGGGCATCCTCGCCCTCACCTTCTCCAACACCTTCGAGGTTGCTGAGCGCGCGGTTCAGCAGGGTCGAGGTCTCGGCCATCAGGCCCTGGTTCTGGCGCACGGAAGCCAGATTGCGCAGGCCGATGGCCACCTGATGGGACGGTTCACCATAGGTCGCAATGCGAAGGGCCAGTGCCTGATCTTGATAATCAGCGGCCAGGGCCAGTTCACCGGTGGTCGCATAAAGCAGGCCCAGCGAGGTCAGGCCTACAATCTGCTCCTCGGCCTTGTCATCGCGGCCCTGCACCATGTCGTTGGCGGCCCGGAAGGCGCTCAGAGCTGATTCGACATCACCGCCATTAAGAGCGCGATGGCCGTTCATGATCATCTCGTCCCAGGAGAGCGCATCGTCTTCCTGCGCATAGGCCGGCAAGCCGACGGCAAGAAGGGCCAGAGACAAGGCAATGATCATCAAACGCTTCATGGTGATGGTTTCGCACCATCACCACAAAAATAGAAGGGCTGTCCCGGCAATCAGGACAGCCCATTCCATCTTGTCTTCTTGGGCGGGATCAGAAGTTGTTGGTATTGCCCGGCTTGACCATACCGTCGCCGGCCACTTCGCCATCCATGACCCAGTGAAGGGTTTCTCCGTCCATCATGACGTTCCAGCAGCCTGCCGATTCACCGCCATAAGAGAAACACATGGTGTCGCCCTCGATCATCCACTCACCACCGTATCCATCTCCCTTGATCATGCCGTCAGCAGCATAGAACTCGGCATAGGGGCCTGATGCCATCATGCTGCCTTCAACGGTGTTACCGCTGACAAGGGCTGAAATTTCCTCGCCCGACAGTTTGTCATGACCATGGCCGTCGGCCTGGGCAGCAAGGGGAAAAGCGAACGCGACGATGGCGGCAAGAATTGTCTTGCGCATTGGGTGGCCTTCTTTGGGTTTCAAACGATGCCGTCTCTACGAAGGGTCGCCTGAGCCGGATCGTTCACGAAATCGAGAGCCCAAAGAAAAAGGGCCCCTCCGCGAAAACGGAGAGGCCCTGCAATCAAGGTCGCGTGATCAGCCGTTCCAGATGCCTTCGCGCACCAGGTCGTCCTGCGTCGCTTCAATGGCACCACGCAGGATCCCAGCGAACTCGTCGATTTCATCCTTGGTCATGATCAGCGGCGGCGACATGACGTTGAGATGACCAATGGGCCGCACGATCAGGCCGTTCTTCTGGGCGTGATCGGCGATGCGTCCGCCGACATTGACCTCGGGTGCAAACAGCTCCTTGGTCTCCTTGTTGGCGACGTTCTCGACGCACATCATGAAACACTTGCCGCGCACCTCGCCGACGAGCGGAAGGTCGTTGAGCTCGTGGAGCTTCTGTTCGAAGTACGGTCCGACCTTGCGGACGTGACCGCAGATGTCTTCCTCATCGATGATCTCGATGTTCTTGATGCCCGCGGCACAACAGACCGGATGCCCGGAATAGGTGAAGCCGGTCGTGAACATAGCGCCATCGGCCTGGGGCACGGACAACACGTCGTACATTTCCTGGCTGATGATCGTGGCCGAAAGCGGCTGGTAGCCCGAGCTGATGCCCTTGGCCGAGGTGATGATGTCGGGAACGATGCCGAACACCGCTTCGGACGCAAAGTAGTGACCCAGGCGGCCGAAGCCGGTCACGACCTCATCGGAGATGTAGAGGATCTCGTTCTTCTTGCAGACCTCGAGCGTGCGCTTGTGGTAGCCCTCGGGCGGCACGATGACGCCACCGGCGCCCATGATCGGCTCAGCAATGAAGGCACCGATATTCTCGGCTCCGACATCCTCGATCTTCTTTTCGAGATCCTCGATCAGCCAGTCGCAGAACTCCTCGACCGACATGCCGTCGGGGCGGCGGTAGGGATAGGGACAGGCGACATACTCGACGATGCCATCGGCCTGATCAAAGCCGATCTTGTCGAAGGCAATGCCGGTCAGCGCGGCCGAAAGATAGGTCTGGCCGTGATAGGCATCGACGCGACTGATGACCTTCTTCTTGGTCGGCTGGCCCTTCTGGTTCCAGTAGAAATGGACAAATCGGATGGCCGAGTCGTTGGCCATCGAACCACCGGTGCCAAAGAACATGTGGTTGAGATCGCCCGGCGTACGGTCGGCAATCATCTTGCCCAGAACACCGGCAGGCGGCGTAGAG
Organism: uncultured Alphaproteobacteria bacterium; assembly: GCA_938048755.1. Classification (GTDB taxonomy): domain Bacteria; phylum Pseudomonadota; class Alphaproteobacteria; order SP197; family SP197; genus SP197. The sequence goes on along the minus strand of CALIUG010000157.1, from coordinate 17,229 downwards.
AGATGGGAGAACGGTGAGTAATACGGAATCTCGCGAACCTGATCGGAGATCGCCTGCACCATTTCCTCGCGGCCGTAGCCGATGTTCACACACCACAGGCCGCCGATACCGTCGATGAACTTGTTGCCATGGGTATCGGTGACATGGATGCCGGCGGCCTCGGCCATGATGTCCGAGCCGTCCTTGTCCCAACGGGAGAAGTCCGTGAAGGGATGGATGACGTGGTCATGATCCATCTGCCACAATTCTTCTGCCGTGTGCTTGCTGTTCCTAAGCATGGTGGTGCCCTCTCCACAAATTCTGTTGTGACTGTGAGTCTGTCCGGGGCCGCGCTGAAAGGCCACCTTTTTTTCCCTAACCACGGCTGAGGCCAGAACGATCCGGAGTGCCGTTTGACGATGCCCAGGAGACCCCTTGGGTAAAAACCGGGATTCAACCCCATGCACAGTAGACTTGCGTGCGCAGAATTCATCATTCTTCGCGATTTTCGTACTTTTGTTCAGTTTACTGCCCAAACTCTCCTTCGGTCTGTCTGAAATCCTGTTCCCTCCCCCCTTGAGGGGGAGGGTAAGGGTGGGGGGAGCGCGCAGCGCTCTTTTCTCACCGGGCTTCGATGCGGCTTTGCCGCATACCCCCCATCCTGGCCTTCCCCCTCAAGGGGGGAAGGAAATGCTGAATGATTTCTCGAACAACCAACCGTCGCCAGAACGGAACAAACCCTGAAACTCTTTGATACCGAAAAGCCGGCAACAGCAAGGCTGTGCATCAGGCATCTGCTCAATTGTGATTGGTTCGCCACCACGCGCCGCACTATCGTCGCAAGGTTCTTGTTGGAACCAGACCAACAGACGTTTTGAGGGGGCGGGAGTTGGAGACTGGATTGCTGGTGCTGGCCGTCTTCACGGTCGGGTACACCATGATTGCGCGCAAGCTGTCGGCAACGGTTCTGACCGCGCCGATGCTGTTCATCGCGCTGGGATATCTGCTGTCCCTGACCGGTCTGCTTCCTGGTGACGAGGCAGAGGAAGCCATGCATCTGGTGGCCGAAATCGCGCTGGTCGTGCTGCTGTTCATCGATGCCGCACAGATCGATCTCGTCGCCCTGAAACGCCAGCACGCCTGGCCCCAGCGCATGCTGCTGATCGGGCTGCCATTGGCCATCCTGATCGGCACCGCGGCGATGTGGGGCTTTCTGCCAGACTGGCCGATCTTTGCCATCGTGCTTGCCGCAGCGATCCTGGCACCAACCGATGCGGCGCTGGGTCAGGCCGTGGTCACCAACCCGGTGGTTCCCGAGCGTGCCCGAAGGGCACTGACGGTCGAAAGCGGCCTGAACGACGGGCTGGCCCTGCCGGCCATCCTGCTGTTTGCCAGTCTGGCGGGATTCGAGATGGGCGGAGACGACGTCAACTGGCTCGCATTTGGCGCCAAGCAGCTTCTTCTGGGACCCCTTGCCGGCGCTGCTGTGGGTCTTTCGGGAGCCTGGCTGATGGTCAGGGCAAGTCAGAGAGGCCTGACATCCGACACACTGGAAGGCATCGGCGCCATTGCCCTTTCGGGATGTGCTTATCTGTTGGCAGTCGAAATCGGTGGAAACGGCTTCATCGCCGCCTTTGTCGGTGGACTGTGTTTTGGCAATGTCATGAAGGGGCGCTGCCGCTTCGTCTACGAGTTCACCGAAAGCGAGGGTCAGATTCTGGCCTGGGGTGCGTTCTTCCTGCTGGGTCTCGCCCTGATGCCCGAAGCCCTGGCGCATCTCTCATGGTCCATGCTGGCCATGATTCTGATCAGCCTTGTTATTGTGCGACCGCTGGCTATCTGGATCTCCCTGCTGGGCTCGGACGCATCGATCACGTCACGCCTGTTCTTTGGCTGGTTCGGACCACGAGGCCTGGCGACTGCCCTCTTTGCCCTGCTGATCGTACCCTCCATCGACCCGGGCTTTGCCGAACCCATTCTGGCCATCGCCATCAATACGGTCTGGATCAGCGCCCTTCTGCACGGTCTGACCGCTCAGCCGGGCGCACGCTAGTATGCCGCAAAAGTGAAAACCATGGGCGACTGCCCCGAGTTACAAAGCTCCGGTCAGTCGGCCAAGCCGCTGAAGCGCTGGCACAGGAATCCCGACCCATCACAAACGAGAGCTCCCGATGAAAAAAGTCGCCATCCTCTCCAGCGATGCCCTGGAAGACCGCAAACCCCAGCACGCTCTGGTTGCCGATATCGACCTCGTCGCGGTGCGGTTCGATGACGAGGTTGCGGTGTTTTATGGCCGCTGCCTGCATCGCGGCGCACTGATGTCGGACGGACATATCAGCGGCAAGAGCCTGATCTGCGGCGTGCATTACTGGGACTACCGGATGGATTCCGGCGTGTCGGAGTACAACAACGCCGAGGCCCTGCCGAAGTTTACAAGCTGGGAGGAAGACGGCGAGATCCTGGTTGATGAAGACGAGATCGCCGCCTGGGCAAAGGACAATCCCCAGCCCTTCAACCGCAAGGCCTATCTGGGCCAATACGCCGATACCGGTCATGGCACGCCCGAAGAGCCCCATAACGGCCTGATCCAGCGGTACGCCAAACAGGGTCTTTCCAAAACCGGACACCACGGCGTGGTCGATGCCATGGGTGTGCCGCGCGACGAACTGCCAGGTTGGGACGATATCCAGTTGCTGACGGCGCAGCTCCATCGTGTGCCCATGCTCGATGAAGATGAGGTCGGCACCGACGTCGTGATCGGCCCCAATGCGCAGAAACCCCTAAAACTCGATATCCCGCTGTTTGTCTCCGACATGAGTTTCGGCGCGCTTTCCGAGCCGGCAAAGGTTGCCCTGGCGCGTGGCGCAGAGCTGGCGGGCACCGGCATCTGTTCAGGCGAAGGCGGCATGCTGCCCGAGGAACAGGCGGAAAACTCACGTTACTTCTACGAACTGGCCTCAGCCCGGTTCGGCTTTGACTGGGACAAGCTCAGCCGCGTGCAGGCCTTTCACTTCAAGGGCGGCCAGGGCGCCAAGACCGGCACTGGCGGCCATCTGCCCGGACCCAAGGTTAAGGGCAAGATTGCAGAGGTGCGTGGGCTTGAAGAAGGCGAACCCGCAATCTCTCCCTCCCGCTTCCCCGACTGGACGGAAGTCAGCCAGATCCGCGACTTTGCCGACGAAGTGCGCGACCGCACCGGCGGTATTCCCATCGGCTACAAGCTTTCGGCCCAGCACATCGAAAGGGATATCGACGCGGCGTTGGAGGTCAGTGTCGACTATATCATCCTGGACGGGCGTGGCGGCGGCACGGGCGCAGCCCCGATCATCTTCCGCGACAACATCTCGGTGCCGACCATTCCCGCACTGGCGCGTGCCAGACGTCATCTGGACGGCCTGGATCGCGGCGATGTCACGCTGGTCATCACCGGCGGCCTGCGCAAGCCGGCCGATTTCATCAAGGCCATGGCGCTGGGCGCCGATGCCATTGCAGTCTCCAATGCCGCCATGCAGGCCATCGGCTGCATTGCCATGCGCGCCTGCCACACCAACAACTGCTCCGTCGGCATCGCTTCCCAGAAGCCGCATCTGGTGAGCCGTCTGGTGGTCGAGAAGTCCGCCAACCAGCTCAAGAACTTCTTTGAAGCCACGACCGAGCTGATGCAGGTGATGGCGCGCGCCTGTGGCCACGACCACCTTTCCAAGTTCAACCACGATGATCTCACGACCTGGAAGAAGGACATGGCCGAACTTTCCGGTGTCACCTATGGCGGGGTGGGATAAGGTCGCCGACCATGGCAGGCAAGACCAACAAGAAACGCATCATGGCGCTCTTCAAGCTGAAGAAACGCGCCGAGACGGGCACAGCAGCGGACTGGCTGGCGCTGGCACGCGCCTATGACAGCGGCGACTACAACACGCCCCGGCCGGACCTGGCGCGTGAAGCGCTGGAACGCGCGGCTGAACTGGGAAGTGCGGCAGCAAAGGCGGAGCTGGAAATCTAGGCTGACCCTTGTCGCACAACGCTTCACGGACTCGGAGCTGAGCCTGTAGCCAGGTTCCGTGCATGGATCCTTCGATCAAGTCGAAGGATGACGTCATGGGGTTTGGAGTAACGGCACTGGCCCAATTGCCGCGTCATCGTCGATCGTGATTCGACGACCCATACACCACGGTCAGACCATGCTCGGAAGTGCGAATCGATAAGTAAACTGTCACCGAAACAGGCATCGCATCAATCCGCAAAGACGATCAGGCAGCGCTCCGACGGCTCGTTTTCGTCAAGGAACTGAACGGGTCCGCAATACCTTTCGGTGGGACGATGCGCCTCATCAGCGCCCGGACAGACATTTGCAATATGATAGAGTAAAGGCTCGCCGACCTGAAAGTAGACGTTACGGCATTCCTGCAGTTCTTCACCGTCCTCATCGACGCCGGCCCCACGCTGACGGTTTTCGTGACAGTTCGAGATCAGGCCCAACAGAATGGTTGCATCGATTAGAGCCAGTTCCCGGGGATAGGGATCCAACGAACTCAGATTCGTCAGCGTTTGCATGCGAACGCCGTCCGGGCATCCATAGTACTCGACACGCACATTCCGGCCTTCGAGGTAGGATTTGTGGGTTTCGCTTTCATCGATCAGTTCCGACACGACTGGCACACGCGAGACGGTCTGGCACGCAGCAAGAAGAAGCAGAAAACAACAAGCAGACGCAATGGTTCGCATCAAGGCTCAGGCGCCCGGGAACCAACGAATGTTGCATCTGCGCCAACAACGATCTTGTAACAGGCAAACTCCGGCCCCGCCGAACCGGCGACCGTCCGCTCGGCGCACTGGGTGACACGCTCATGATCCCAGAGGTCATCGCCCTGACAGGTCAGTCGTGGATGCAGGATTTCCATGTCGGAGTCCTCCACGAAAACACTCTGGCATCGTTGCGCCTCCAGTGCGGCAGCCTCGTCTGCGGCCGCCTGTGCTCTGTTCATGGCTTCGCAGGCTTCCCGGGCCGGACGCATCTCTTCATAGAGTTCGATGAACATTTCCCTGTCCCGACCCATGGGATCAAGATCCGAGTCCTCGGGAACAGCGATCCTGGTAAAAACACCCGGACACGTCTCAAGCCGGACGACGGTCCCCGCCGATGTCTCCTCCACCGTCATCCATTCGGGCAGCGGTTCAGAACCCGTGGCACCTGTTGTCGTGCAACCTATGGCAAAAAACAGCAGCACGACGACAGCCGAACCAAGGCGATGGCGGTTTGCACGGGCTAGGCGCGCTGTTCGAACCATGCGACTTCCGCACGCACGCGGTCGATGTCCCGGTCGAGCCAGGCGAGGTAGTCGGGGTGTTCGCCGGATAGACGGCCGCGCAGGTCGAGCAGGCGGGCGAGTTCGCCTTCGAGGCCATCGGCTATGAGGTCGAACTGCAGGGCGCGCTGGTCTTCGGGCAGCAGGTGCAGGAAGCGCATCTTGAGCGCAGTCAGGAGTTTGGCATAGGCACCCGCCGTCTTGACCGGCGATTGCAGCAGGGTCGCCAGTTCCTCGCGGCCTTCGGCGGTGAGCCGGACCTTGGCGTCGCCGGGGTCTTCAGCCTTTTCGACGACCTCGATCAGGCCTTCGAAACGCAGCAGTTCGATGGAGGACGACATCACGTCGACGGGGGAGCCGCCGTAGCTGGCCGTGAACAGGCGTACCTCGGTCGCAAGCGCGGCATAGGCCATGGTCTCGTGGCCCGCCAGCACGCCAAGGGCGGCAAGGCGGAGCGCTTCGGCTGGCATCAGGGTGCGGTCACGTTGCATGGGGTATCATAACCGGTGACGGGGGACTGGCAAAGCAGCGTGACCGGCGGCAGAGTGTCGCGATCATGACCAACGACCCTCTTGCCCGCGCCGCCATCCTGCCCGAGCCGGACCTGCCGCCGGGATCGGCGCTGCTGGACGATGGCCGCGCACTGGCCGGGGACTGGCAGGTCGGGGCTTCAGCCTTTCTTGAGCATGTCGGTGAAAACAGTGAGGCAGCCTACAAACGGCGCAATGCGGGCGAAGGGCGCATCATGCGTCACGGCCAGATCGGGTTCCGCGATTTCGGCAAGAGCCTGCGCTGCTACAGCGAAATCTGGGAAGCCTGCGACAAGGCCGGTGCGCGGGTGGACCGTTACGGCATCACACTTGACTGGGCCATGGGATATCCGCTTGCGATGCGCAGTCAGGGGCCGCGCGGCACCGGCATGTGGCTGGAAGGGCCGGAGCAATGCGCGGAACTGACGGCCGGCGCGCCGGTCGCGCCCCATTTCGGTGACTGGGTGCTGGGTTTTCCAGCCGCGGTCACCAACACCTGCTGGGCGCTGGCGGCCGGATGCACCTCGATCGGCAATCTGGGACAGCTCTTCACCTTCCGTCTGCCCGACTGGGATGATGACGTCACCAGCGTTGCCGAAACGGTCAAGGCGCTGGGTCTGATCGCGGCCCAGCCGGTGGAGATTCTGGTCCATTCCAACCTGGATGACGGTTTTGCCGCCACGTTTCAGGATCTGGCGAGCTGCCTGGGAGCGGCCCTGATCGAACGTCACATTGTCGAAGACCTGATCGGCGGTTCCATGGCGCACTGCTACGGCCACCACTATTCCGAACCGGTCGCGCGCATGGCATTCCATTTTGCGCTGGCCGACGGGGCAACGGCACCGGGCTCCATGGTCTATGGCAACACGACGGCCTATCGCGGCGATGAAGCCCAGAACTATGCCAGCCTGGCGGGCTATCTGCTGACCGATATTCTGGGCCAGACCGCGATGCCGACCGGACATGCCATCAATCCGGTACCGGTGACCGAAAACGAGCGCATTCCCGATATCGACGAGGTGGTTGCCGCCCAACTGTTTGCCGACCGTCTGATCGAGCAGGCAGAGGGTCTGGCGCCGCTCTGTGATGTCGATGCCGCAAGGGCCGAAGCGGCGCGGATTGTGGCGGGCGGTCAGGCGTTTCGTGACCGGGTCATGGCCGGGCTCGCCGACCGGGGTTATGACACCACCTGCCCCATCGAGTTGTTCCTGGCATTGCGCCGGATCGGCGCGCGGCGGCTGGAAAAAACGTTTGGTCATGCAGAGCCGGTCGCGACCTCACCGGTCAAACGCGAGATCGACCTCATGGCAGCACGGCGGCTGGACCCGATTGCTCAGGATGTGCGCGATGCCATTGCGGGAGCCCGACTGCGCGCCATGGTGGCCACCAGCGATGTGCACGAACACGGCAAGACGCTGCTGGAAACCATGTGCGCTGATCTCGAAGTCGAAGCGCTGGACGGCGGGCTTTCCGTCGACCCCGACGATCTGGTGGCTGCGGCCATCGAGAGCGGCTGCGACCTCCTGTGCGTCAGCACCTACAACGGCGTTGCTCTCTCCTATGTCAGGGCAGTGCTGGAGGATCTCGCGGCACAGGGTTCATCAATTCCGGTCCTGATCGGCGGTCGGCTGAACCAGATACCCGATGCTTCGAACACCAGCCTGCCGGTCGATGTGGCCGACCATATCGCCGAACTTGGCGTCACGGTATGCCGGGACGCTGCCGATCTGGTGCCGGTGTTGGCAAAACTGGCCAAAAATTCCCAACCGGCTTGACGGCGCACGAGCACTCGGGGACAAATGCGCCCGACATTGTGCACTGCAACACAACGCTGAACCGGGAGAGAAACGATGGAAATCTGCGCACTTGGTGAACGGCCGCCTCTGGGCGAAGTCCCTGAGAAGATGCATGCCTTTTTGGTGCGCCAGGATCGTTTCGGCGAGCCCAAAGACGCCTGGCAGCACGAAACCATTGCCGTGCCCGAGATCGGCCCCGACGAGGTGCTGGTCTACAACATGGCCACCGGCATCAACTACAACAACGTCTGGGCCGCACTGGGCTATCCGCTGGATGTCATCGCGGTGCGTCAGAAGCAGGGCGAGCCGGAAGACTTTCATGCCGGCGGCTCAGACTGCTCAGGCATTGTCTGGAAGGTCGGATCCGAGGTCACCAATGTGAAGCCCGGCGACGAAGTCGTGGTCCATTCCGGTTGGTGGGCGCCCGACGATCCCTGGGTGCTGGCAGGCAAGGATCCCATGCTGGCCGATTCCACGCGCATCTGGGGTTACCAGACCAATTACGGCAGCTACTGCCAGTTCGCCAAGGCACAGGCGCATCAGTGCCAGCCCAAACCCAAGCACCTGTCCTGGGAAGAAGCCGGCTGTTACCTGCTGTGCGCTTCGACCGCCTATCGCATGCTGATGGGTTGGGCGCCCAACACGATCCAGAAGGATGACGTGGTTCTGGTATGGGGCGCGGCAGGCGGCCTGGGCACCTATGCCATGCAGATCACAAAGGCGCTTGGCGGGCGTGCCGTTGCCGTGGTGTCGGACGAGGACAAGCGCCAGTTCTGCATGGATCAAGGCGCGGTTGGCGTCATCAACCGCAACGATTTTGACCACTGGGGCAAGATGCCCGACACCGAAAGCCCGGAATACGGTGCCTGGGCCAAGGGCGCACGTGCCTTCGGCAAGGCGATCTGGGATGCGGTGGGCGAACGTGTCAGCCCCCAGATCGTGTTTGAACATCCGGGCGAATCAACGCTTCCGACCAGCGGGTTTGTCGCGGGCACCGGCGGCATGATCGTCATTTGCGCGGGCACCACCGGCTACAACATCACCATGGATCTGCGCCATCACTGGATGCGCCAGAAGCGCCTGCAGGGCAGTCATCTTTCCAACGATGAGCAGGCAGCAGCGGTCAATCAGCTGATGATCGAGAAGAAGATCGATCCCTGCCTGTCGGCCACCATGACGTTTGACGAGATCGGCGTGGCCCATCAGCTGATGCGCGACAACAAGCACCCCTATGGCAACATGGCGTGCCTGGTGAACGCGACGGAAGCAGGCCAGGGCAGAAGCTGAGAAAGTCCAGAAAAAACAGGTTGTTAGATTGCGCACAATGCGGGTGAGCGAAGGCTCGCCCGCATTGCTTCGCGATGGACGTGCGGTTATTTTGTTTGCCTCTGGAGGGGTTTCATCCACCGGATGGGGATGCTTGGGGGAGAAGAGTTAATGACCAAGTGGTTGGGATCAGTGTCCGCGATCGCCTTGGCTGCCGGTATGACGCTAGGTGCGGGCGCAGTCACGGCAGACAGTCTTGAGAACGAGATTCGCATACTGATGGCCGAAAACCCGGAGCTTGAAAGCCTGCGAAATCAGGCACTTGCAGCCGAAGAAGGTGAAACCATCGCGTTCGCAGGATTTCTGCCGCAAATCGATGTTTCCGGCGATTACGGCTATGAATACACCGACTCCCCTTCACGGCGATTGACCAACCCGGACGACCCGCTTGAACTGACGCGTAGCCGCGTTGCGGCCACGCTGCGTCAGCGACTGTTTGACGGATTTGGCACACAGGCGCAGTACGACAGTGCCCAACTCACCAGCGAAGTCGCCGAAGTCACGCTGGAAAATCAGACCCAGGGCCTGATCTTCATTGGTGTGCGCGCCTATCTCAATGTGTTGCGTGCCATGGCGCTGATCGATCTTTCGACGCGCAATGTCGCGGTCATTCAGACCCAGTTGAACCTAGAAACCGAACGCGTCGAGCGCGGTTCCGGTGTCACGCTGGACGAATTGCAGGCCAAGACCCGGTTGCAGATTGCCCAGGAGCGCAAGGTTGCGTTCGAAGGCGCACTGGAGCAGGCCATGGCGCGTTACACGCGCATCTTTGGTCATCCCCCTGATCTTGCAAACATGAGCCTGCCGGTGATCCCGCGCAGTGAACTGCCGGCAACCCTGGAAGAGGCCATTGCCGTTGCGATCAACGAGAATCCGCAGATCACCAGCAGCGAGCTCAATGTCGCCCTAGCCGACGAAAACCGGACGACGGCGTACTCGGCCTACTATCCGACCCTGGATCTGGTCGGCCGCCTGAACTGGGAAGACGATGTCGATGGCACCATCGGCATTCGCCGCGATGCGGCTGTCATTCTGGAAGCCAACTGGCAGCTCTTTGCCGGTTTTGCCAACCAGGCCGGCGTTGCCCAGTCAGCCTATCAGTATGTTGCCTCGGTCAACGATCGCACCGCGACCAACCGTATTGTCGTGCGTGATACCGAACTGGCCTGGGAACAGTGGCATACGTCCGTGCAGCGCGTGGAACTTCTGGAAAACGCGGTGGCGATTGCCGAGGAAGTGCATGCGTCACGCGTCAAGCTGCGCGATGCCGGTCAGGAGACCGTGCTGAACGTGCTGGACGCAGAGAACGACGTCTTCAACGCGCAGATCAATCTGGTGACTGCCCAGTATGACCGCTATATCGGCGTCTTCCGCCTGATGCAGGCCATGGGGCATCTGACGCCGGATCGACTTGGCGCCAGCATGGATCAATCTTCCCTGGAGCTTGATGACGGTGGCGTCGCTGTGGCATCCACCATGGAAGCCGACACCGTGGTTCTGGCAACCACCCAGCCTTCGGCACCTGAGGTTGAAGCCCAGGCCGTTGTCCTGGCCATGGATGTGGTGCCCGATGAGCCGGTTGCCGTTGAGATCGCCGCCCAGAGCGAACCGATTTCCTGGCCCGAACCCGAATCCGAGCCTGTTGAGGTTGTCGCGGCCGAACCCGTGCCGACCCTGGAGACGTCGCCCGAGCCGATCGAGTCCATGACGGCAAGTCTTGAATCCTTCGAGTCCGAGCCTGTTGCAGCCGAAGTCGCGGCGGCCGAGATTATTACGGCGCAGGCCGAGATTCCGACCCAGCTCTTGCCGGAACCGATGGAAGTCACCTCGACGGTCGAAATCGTCGAACCGGCGTCTGAGCCTGTCGAGGTGCTGGCCGAGATTTCGCAGCCCGAGCCAGAGCCCAACGTCGTGGCCGAGACCATGCTGGTTTCGACCGCGGACCTTCAGGAAACCGGCGATCTGAACCTGACCCGCGCCTGGGGTTTCGAGTAAACCACACAGCAGGGCCTTCGCCCGCGCAGGTAGCTGGTTCCGGCTTCACTCTCTGCTTGTAACGCACACTGACCTGCCGTTGGCCGGCAAGGCGCTTGCTGTTCTGCAGCCTACTTGGTTGTTGCTGTAAAGACGCCGTCCCAGTCATCGCCCGGCGGGTTGGCCTGGAATTCCTCGATACGCTCGACATAGAGGTCATAGAACCCGTCGAGGTCGGGCCTCAATGCGCGACACTCGGCAATCAGAGCGCTGGCCTTTGACCATTCCTGACCACGATAGGCATCGAGCATCTGCTGGTGTTTGTCGGCCAGTTCCTTGAACGCATCACTGTTGAGGACGTCGGCACGGCCGACCACGGTGAAAATCCGCACCGCATCGTTCTTGCCCTTCACCTTGATCAGGTCGAGCTCCAGCGTCGCATAGTTGTCGGCGCCATCGCGCGTGGTCTCGCCGATCACGATCATGACGCCGTAGGACTTCGACTGTCCTTCCAGACGCGCGGCAAGGTTCACATCATCGCCGATGACGGAGTAATCGAACCGCTGGTCCGAGCCCATATTGCCGACAAACACCTCACCGGTGTTGATGCCCACACCCACCTTGATGGGATAGAAGGGCCGCCCCTCCTCCTCTGCTTCGACTTCGATCTCGGCATTCAGGCGTTCGACCTCGTCAATCATGGTGATCGCGGCATCGATGGCGTGATCGATCTGGTCGTCATCGGTGATCGGCGCGTTCCAGAACGCCATGATGCAATCACCCATGTACTTGTCGATCGTGCCCTTGCGCTCAAGGATGATGCCGGTCATGGGCGTGAGGAAACGGTTGATCAGGTCGACCAGTCCCACCGGATTGCCCCGGAACTGCTCGGAAATCGTCGTGAAGCCGCGAATATCGGAGAACAGCAGCGTCATGTTGCGCATCTCCCCGCCCAGTTGAAGGCTGTCGGGATCCTTGGCCAGCTGTTCGACCATGGCCGGCGACAGATATTGCGCAAACGCACCACGCACCTGCTTCTTCTGCTGCTCTTCACGCATGTAGTTCATGAAAGTCAGGAACATGTAGAGGACGAAGGAACAGATCAGGGGATAGAGGAAACCGAGAAGCTGGTACTCCACGCTGAACAGGTGCCAGGAGCCGTAGACCAGCCCGGCATTGATCGCCGTCACCGCAAGCAGGCTCCAAACGGCGCCGCCAAACGGCAGCAGGATCATGACCAGCATCGCTGTCACAATGATGGCGCCCAGCTCGACCAGAATTGCTTCGGGATAACGCTTGAGGAAAATCCCCGAGAGGATGTTCTCGAGAATCTGCGCATGGACCTCCACACCCGGAAGCGCATTGGCCAGGGGTGTGGCTCGAATGTCCTGCAGACCTGCGGCAGAGGTGCCGAGAATCACAATGTGATTTTGCAGTGCTGCCGCCGGAGCCGTGCCGTTGAGAACATCCTTTGCCGAGACATAACGATCACGGGTGTAGGGGGCATAGTAGACCCAGGCATGCCCGTTCTCATCGGTCGAAAGGGCAAACTGCGGCCCTACATTGATGGATTCCGCACCGGTAGCGTCGTACTTCACAAGCATGGAAAGTTCCTGCCCGCCTGAGAAACGCTCGAGAACAACACGCAGGGACTCGACACTCAGGGCGGGATAAAGCTCCCCGTCGACAGCCACCACCATGGGCACGCGACGCACAACGTTGTCTTCGTCTGGTTGAAACGAAAACAGCCCGATGCCCGGTGCGGCTTCTTCCAGAATGGGCAGGTTGCGTTCGATGTTGGCAAAGTTCAGGAGGTACCGATCGATTGGCGGTAGATCGGCACCCTTGGCCAACGCTCCAAAACCCCGGATACGTGGCAGATCATCCGGCTCAGGCGGATCACCGCGTGGTATGGTTGCCTGCCCCAGAATAACCGGCCTGTTCTCGATAATGGATGCGAAGTATTCATCGTTGTCGGGCAATGCCAGGATTGCCTCACGGATTTCGGGCGTGACCTCGGCCAGGGTATCGGCAAGCTGGCGCGGCGATGTGCGATCCGGCTCAGCGAAGACCACGTCGAACGCAACGGCCGCAACGCCATAGTCATCGACCAGTTTCCGAACCAGTTCAGCGACAATCGTACGTGGCCAGGGCCACTGGCTGATTTCTTCCAGACTCTCATCATCCAGATCGATAATGCGCACACCGATGGGATAACCCTCTTCGGGTTCCACACGTGGCTTGATCTGCTGAAACAGGTCGAAGGTCTTGTTGCGCATGATCTGGAGCGGGAGCGGGTCATCGATCCGGATCGCGACCATGGCAACGACCATCGCAAAGGCGATTGTGTAGGTGAATTTCCAGTTCGTCATCAGCCGGATCATGCGCGCCCATTCCCGCAGTTGCGGCGAGTTTAGCACGGCTGGACGTGTGAAAAAGCGGTGATGCAGAGGCGTGGCGCAGGCTGTGGAACAGTGGCACAATCCCCGCCATGGCAGACAAGCACGACAAGACCTGGTTGAAGGACATCCTGAAGCCCCTGGCCCCCGCGTTCCGCGAGGTCATGGTGATGTCGCTGTTCGTCAACCTTCTGGCCCTGGGCCTGCCGATTTTTGTGCTGCAGGTTTATGACCGCGTGGTGTTCTACAAGGGCACACAGACCCTTGTGGCACTGGTCGCGGGTGTCGCCATCGTCATTCTGTTCGATTACGTCCTGCGCCAGGCGCGCAGCCGGGTGCTGCAGAAGGCCGCGCTGCTGATCGATGTCGAACTGGGCCGGGCGCTGTTCGACAAGGTGTCCTCCCTGCCCCTGCGCACCCTTGAAGACCGGCCCTCCAATTACTGGAATTCGCTGTTCCGCGATGCCGACACGGTGCGCAACATGTTCTCTGGCCCCACGGCGGTGCTGGCTGCGGAACTGCCGTTCATTCCGATTTTCATCGTCATCGTCTTTGTCATTGCCGAACCCATCGCCTGGGTTCTGGTTGTCATTGTTCCGGTTTTCCTGATCGTTGCCTGGGTTTCGGGCGGCATGCTGAGCGGGGCCAACAAGCAGGAGAAGGAGCGCCAGCTTGACCGCGAGGCTATGCTTTCGGAAATGCTGGGCGGGCGCACCACGATGAAGGCCCTGGCGATCGAGAAGGGCTTCCGCGACAAGTGGGAAGACCAGCATGCCAGCGTCATCAAACGTTCGCTGACACGCGGTTTCTGGTCCGACAGCTTTGCCAACCTTTCCATGAGCCTGTCGTTCATCACGACGGTGTCGCTGACCACTGTTGGTGCGCTCGCCATTCTGGATCAGCGGCTTTCCATCGGCGCACTGATCGCCACCAACATGCTGTCGAACCGACTGATCCAGCCGCTGAACCAGCTGGTCAACACCTGGCGCAACTATGCGCTCTACAAACAATCGATCGACCGTCTGTCGGAAGCCTTCGCTCTGGCCGAGGAACGCAAGGAATCGACCATCGAGCTTTCCCGCCCCAAGGGCGAGATCGAACTGGAGAACATCTCCTTCAGTTTCGTCGAAGACGGCACGAACGTGATCGATGGCATCACCATGCGCATCAAACCCGGCGGCATGATCGGGTTCATCGGTCCCAACGGGTCGGGCAAGACCACCCTGATGAAACTGATGCTGGGTCTTTACGAGCCTAACCAGGGCCGTGTCCTGCTGGACGGCGCCGATATCACACAGTTCACCCGGGCCGACCTGGCACCCTGGTTCGGCTACGTGCCCCAGGAAGCAGCACTCTTCCATGGCACCATCCGCGACAACATTTCCGGTATGGACCCCCAGGCCGATGATGAAGCGATCATCGAGGCCGCCAAGGCCGCGGGCGCCCATGGATTCATTTCCGATCTTCCCGACGGCTACGGCAGCGATATCGGCGAAGCCGGCATGCGTCTTTCGGGCGGCCAACGCCAGCGTATCGCGGTGGCACGCGCCCTGCTGCACGATCCGCCGATCCTCCTGCTGGACGAGGTTGCCTCCAACCTGGACCGCGACGCCGAACATGCGCTGCGTGACACCCTGGTGGAGCTTGCCAAGACCCGCACCGTGGTCGTGTCGACCCACACCCCTGCCCTGCTGGCAGCGTGTCGACACATTGTCGGCCTGGAGAAGGGCAAGGTCGCGATAGCCGGTCCGACCCGCGAGGTGCTGGCCAAGATGTTTGGTCCAACCAAGAAACAGGTTGCGGCCGCTTCCGCTGATGCCCAGGGCAACGACGAGGCTGCCACGCCCGATTCCGCGGAGGGCACACGATGAGTGAGCTTGATGATCTGCGGAACCAGAACAAGGCAACGACCCTGCGGTTTTTTGGCTGGTCGATTGTCGTCCTGCTGGCGATCATGCTCGCCTGGGCGTCCCAGGCGGAACTTGACGAGGTCGCCACGGCAACCGGTGAAGTCGTGCCGCAAAGCCAGATCAAGACGATCCAGCACCTGGAAGGCGGGATCATCGAAGAGATGTTCGTCAAGGAAGGCGACACGGTCGCTGCCGGCTCACCCCTGGTGCAACTCGATCTCAGTGCGTCTGGCACGCGCGAGGCCGAACTGCTGGTGACGCTCGACGGCCTGATCCTGCGCAGGGCGCGTCTGCTGGCTGAAGCCAATGGCGGTGAACCGGAGTTTCCCGAGGACGTCGTCGAACGCCGTCCGCAAATGGCCCAGAACGAGCTCAACTCGCTTCATGCCCGTATCGCCGAAATGGAAAGTTCGATGATCGGCCTGGAAGAGCAGGTGCGGCAACGCGAAGCCGATCTGCATCAGCTCGAAGAAGAGGCACGCGCCCTGGGAAGCCAGCTTGCGCTGGCACGCGAAGCCTTTGACATGGCCGAAGACCTGATTACCGACGGACTCATTTCCCGCCAGGATCATCTGGCCGCCAAGACCGAGGTCGACCAGATCCGGGGCCAGCTTGCCACCGTCAATGCGCGGATCCCCGGCGCCGAATCCGCACTGGTGCAGGCCAAGGAGCGCATGAACGAGGCTGACCTGGGCTTCCAGCGCAATGCCCTGGAAGAACTCGCCAATGTCGAGATCTCCATCGACACCACGACCGAAGAGATCCTGAAGGCTACGGCGATCTCCGGCCGGACGCTGATCGTCAGCCCCATCGACGGGGTGGTAAAGAGCATGCGGTTCTACACCATCGGTGCCGTCGTGCGTCCTGGCGAAGCGATCATGGACATCGTTCCTTCCGACGACCAGCTGGTGATCGAAGCCCGTCTCAATCCCCAGGACGTGGGGTATGTGCGTGAAGGCCAGCGCGCCACGGTCAAGATCTCGACCTATGACTACATCCGTTATGGTGGACTGGATGCGGTCGTGACCCTCGTCTCTCCGGATTCGCATCAGGACGAAAGTGGCAACACCTATTTCCGCGTGGTCGCCGAAACCGACCGGTCCTATCTGGGCGACCAGCCCGGCGATTTCCCGATCACGTCAGGCATGGAAGCCATGGTGGATATCCACACCGGCACCAATTCCGTGCTGACCTATCTGCTGAAGCCGGTCCTGAAGCTGCGCCACGAAGCCTTCCGCGAGCGTTAGAGGCTCGGAGCAAACGCCATCACGCTGTCAATCCGGCCTTGAGCCGGGATCTCGTTATGGTGCGTTTCATAGACAACGTGCTGGCCGAGATCCCGGCTGTCGCTACGCTTCTCCGGGATGACAACGTTGGGTGATTCAACACCTGGCTGATCCCCAGCGAAGGCTGGGGTCCATACGCACAAGTGGTTAAGAATCGGTGATGTGGCGAGGCTGAATGCTGGAAAGTGGTCGTTCGAGGAGCGAGCCGATATTTTACCAACGGGCTTATGGACCCCAGCCTTCGCTGGGGATCAGGATCGATGGGGCCTCGCAAGTTCATCACCACCCTGTCGAGATCCTGGCTCTGCGCCCTACTTAAGGCCGGCGTTGGCCGGGATGACACGGTTGGATGGTTGATGTCTCCCTGTTCCCCAGCGAAGGCTGGGGATGGGAAAGAGGTATTCGGAACCGGCAGCTAGCCCTGGCTTTCGACCAGACGCTCGACAATGGCGGGCATGATGGCTTCGTCCAGGTTGGCAAAGGCAAAGCGCAGGTAACGTTCCTGGCCGGGGCCGAACCATGTTCCCGGCAGAGAGAGGAGCCCGTGTTCGCGCGCCAGCATCTGGGCAACCTCGACATCGCTGCGGTCCGCGAAGGGATGGCGCACATAGCCGAAATAGGCGCCGGCACTGACCAAATCATAGGTGAGGTCGTTGCGCGCGAACGCCCGCCGCAGGGCATCAGCGCGGCCTGCCATGATCGTGGCGTTTTCCTCACGCCAGG
>CALIUG010000156.1 GCA_938048755.1 uncultured Alphaproteobacteria bacterium | reverse complement strand
CATGCATGACCGCAAACGCCTGGTTCCCGAGGATTTCGCCGTGCCCGAAGGCCTGAAACACCCGCGCTTTCGCCTGCGCATGCTCACCGTCAACGACCTCATCAAGGACTACGACGCCGTCATGACCAGCGTCGAGCATCTCCAGAAGACCTACAGCGCGGAGTCCGATGGCGTCTGGCCCGAAGGGCTCACCCTGGAAGAGGACCTGATCGATCTGGGCTGGCACCAGCGCGAATTCACCATGGGGTACTCCTTCGCCTACACCATGATGAGCCCTGACGAGCGCCGTTGTCTGGGCTGCATGTACATCAATCCCACACGCAAGCAGGATCACGATGCCAAGGTCACGCTTTGGGTACGTGCCGACGAACTGGCAAGCGGTCTTGATGAAGAGCTCTATCAGGCTGTCAGAGACTGGATCGCCAACGATTGGCCGTTCAGCAATCCCGGCTATCCCGGCCGTGCAACATCCTTCTCCGATTGGGCCGCCTTACCGAACGAGGCATAATCCCTGCCCGCCCGGTTCGAGGTTCAGATTCCAACGATCGGGTCACCGCCATTGGGGCACAGGACCTGGCCGGTGTAATAGGCACCGGCCCCGCTCACCAGAAAGGCCACGGTTGCGGCAATCTCTTCTGGTTCGGCCCAGCGGTTCATCAGGTTCCAGCTTGCTTCCTCGATGATTGTGTCCATGCCGTGCGCCTCGGTCATGGCGGTGCGCACGACACCGGGCGCGACGGCATTCACAAGAATGCCCGACGGCGCCAGTTCCTTGGCCCAGGATTTCGCCATCGCGATCAGCGCGCCCTTTGCCCCGGAATAATGACTGCCATCAGTAAACCCGACCTGCCCGCGGTTTGACGCGATGTTGACGATGCGGCCCCATTGCCGCGCCTTCATGCCGGGCACAACCGCCTGGGTAGCAGCAAACGCACCCATGACATGAACACCGAACATGCGTTCAAGATCATCATCCCCGATGTTCTCGACCTCGCCAGGTCCGATCGCTCCGACGCCGGCATTGTTGATGAGAATTCCGATGCCACCCAGCTCCGCCTCGGCCTGTGCAATCGCAGCCCGCACAGCAGCACGCTCTCGAATATCGATAGCGATTCCATGAGCCCGTCGCCCGGCAGCTTCGATCTCCCGGACGACCTCGACCATCGCATCCTTCTTGAGGTCCAGCAGCACAAGGTCGGCCCCCATCGCCGCCAGCATCACGGCGGTTGCCCGGCCGATACCGCCGGCAGAACCGGTAACCAGGGCAACCCTGCCTTCCAGTTCGCCCGCCATGGTCAGCCTGCCTCCGCCAGCTTTTCGCGCATCAGGGCCAACGTTTCCTCACGACCATAGAGCGCAACAAAGCTTCCAAAACGCGGCCCCGCGCTCTGGCCCAACAGCACCTCATACAGCGCCTGGAACCATGCTCGCAGCGGATCGAAGCCGTGTTCCTTGCCCACCGCATAGACTTCTGTCTGATAGGCCTCACCATCGGAATCGTCAGGTAGCGCTTCGAAACGTCCGATCAGGTCCTCGAACGCCTTGCGTTCCTGATCGCTGGGAGCACGGTACTGCTTTGCGGGCTTCACGAAGTCCTGGTAATAGTTCACCGCCAGCTCAGACAGACGATCCAGCAGAGGCTCGGTCTGCGGCGTGGAGCCCGGCAGATAGCGGCTGATGAAGCCCCACATGACCGACTTGTCCTCGGCATTGCAGACGCTGGCCAGATTCAGAAGCATGCCATAGGTCAGCTTCTGGTCCTCGACCGGGGGCTTGCCGGCGTGGAGATGCCAGACCGGGTTATCGATGCGCTTGTCATCCTGGCCGCTGAACGCCGCCAGGTGCTGCGCATACTCATCGACATGGCGCGGGATCACATCAAAGTACAGGCGCTTGGCCGTGCGTGGCTTCTGATACATGAAATGCGTCAGGCTCTCTTCGGTGCCGTAACGCAGCCACTCGTCAATCGTCATGCCGTTGCCGCGTGACTTCGAGATCTTCTCGCCATTCTCGTCCAGGAAGAGTTCATAGTTGAATCCTTCGGGTGCGCGTCCACCCAGCGCGCGGCAGATCTGGCCCGACAACCGCACGGAATCGATCAGGTCCTTGCCTGCCATTTCGTAGTCGACGCCCAGCGCGAACCAGCGCATGCCCCAATCGGGCTTCCAGTTCAGCTTGCAGTGACCACCGGTAACCGGCACCTCTGCCCTTGAACCATCCTCGTCTTCAAAGACGATCGTCCCGGCCTCGACGTTACGTTCCAGCGTCGGCACCAGCAGGACCCTGCCCGTCTTGGGCGAGACCGGCAGAAACGGCGAATAGGTCTGGCGGCGTTCCTCGCGCAGGCTGGGCAGCATGATGTCCATCACAGCATCGAACCGCTCCAGGACGCGCATCAGCGCGGTGTCGAACTTGCCGCTGGTATACATATCGGTCGAGCTGACGAACTCGTACTCGAACCCGAAACGGTCCAGGAACTTGCGCAGCATCGCGTTGTTGTGTTCGCCGAAACTTGCGTACTCGGTGTCGAACGGATTGCTGACCCGGGTGAGTGGCAGGCCCAGCTCGCCGGCCATCTTCTCCTTGCCGGGCACGTTGTCTGGCACCTTGCGCAGGCCGTCCATGTCATCGGAAAACGCAAACAGCCGCGTCGGTACATCGCTCAGCAGCGAGAATGCGTGCCGCACCATGCTCGTGCGCGCGACCTCGCCGAACGTGCCGATATGCGGCAACCCCGAAGGGCCATAGCCGGTCTCGAACAGCACATAACCCTTTTCCGGATCCTTGCCACCCAGACGTTTGATCAGCTTGCATGCTTCTTCAAAGGGCCACGCCTTGCTGTTCTGGGCAGTCTCCTTGAGCGACATTGTGATCAATGCTCCGAATCGGGGTTGGATTGGGCGCGGAACCTAGCTGCTTTTTCACCCAGGCGGAACCAAGGGTCTTTTTGCGCACCCGGTTGCCAAATCCCTCTTTTGTTCCTTCGCTCCACGCGATAGGTCATGGCCATGACCATTTCACTCGATGCCGCCGGCGGTTGGCGTGCTGCTCCCGTGCTTGTTGCCGGAGCCGCCGGAGCCATCTGGCTGCACCCCGACGGCGAGATCGAGGAGATCGACCAGAAGGAAGCGCGGCGGCGCTGGGAAGCAGGGCCCGCACCTCTGATCTGCCATGCCGGTGCCATGCGGCGGCGCACCGGAGCACGCGGCGCACCGGCCTTCGACATTCTCGAACTCGTCGCCTTTGTCCTGCCCGCCCGGCTCATCGTTCCCACGCCCCGCGGGCTCGCACAGTCCCTGGGCCTTTCCGATCCTCATGATCTCGCCGATCAGGCCATGGCCCTGCGTGATGCCACCGGCATGCTTCTGGAACAACTCGCGGGCCTCGACCCGCAGAACCGCAAACGGACGGGCAGGATTGCCGCTGCCATGATCCAGGGCGGCTGGGTCTGGGGTGGCGATATTGCCGATGCCCTGGCACTTGATGCCACCATCAGGCCTTCGCTGGATGTCTGGTCCAGGCTGGAAGAATGGTCCGAAACCGGGCCGCGTCCACCCGCAGGCCACGACCCCGTCAGCCAGGACGAAACCCAGGAACGCCTGACCCAACTTCTGGGCAGCGACGCCGAGAAACGCCCCCAGCAGGCCGAATACGCTTCAGCCCTCTCCTTCGGCTTTGCCCCACGCCAGCGCGTTGGCGAGCCTGAGGCCGTCATCGCCGAAGCAGGGACCGGTGTCGGCAAAACCCTGGGTTACATCGCCCCGGCAAGCGTGTGGGCCGAAAAGAACAAGGGGTCGGTCTGGATCAGCACCTATACCCGCAACTTGCAGCGCCAGGTCGATCAGGAACTGGATCGCCTCTATCCCGACCCCAAGATCAAGCGTCGCCGCATCGTGGTGCGCAAGGGTCGCGAGAACTACATCTGCCTTCTCAACCTCGCCGAAGCGACCAACGTCACCATGTCCCGGCCCAACGAAGCAATCCCCCTGGGGCTGATGGCACGCTGGGTGCAGGCAACCCGCGACGGCGACATGACCGGTGGCGACTTCCCGGGCTGGCTGGTCGAGCTTCTGGGCAATGCCCGCACCCTGGGGCTGGCCGATCAGCGCGGCGAATGTGTCCATTCCGGCTGCCCACACTATCAGAAATGCTTCATCGAACGGTCCATCCGGCGTGCGCGCCAGGCCGACCTCGTGGTTGCCAACCATGCGCTTGTGCTGATTCAGGCGTCCATGGCCGGTGAGGACGATCCCAATCTCGCAACCCGCTACATCTTCGATGAGGGTCATCACCTCTTTGATGCAGCCGACAGCATCTTTTCGGCCGAACTGACCGGCCGCGAGGGTGAAGACCTGCGCCGCTGGCTGCTGGGTGCCGAAGGCCGCCGCTCGCGCGCCAGAGGACTTTCGCGTCGCGTCAGCGATCTCATCGGTGAAGGTGGAGAAGAGCCTCTCGAACAGATCCTGCGCGGTGCCCGCATCCTGCCCGGCGAAGGCTGGCGTCAGCGTCTGGCTGACGAACAACCCCGTGGTCCCGCCGAACGATTCCTCTCGCTTGTGCGTCAGCAGGTCATGGCCCGTTCGGGCTCCAACGACGGTGGCTACGGCCTGGAATGCCCTGTTGCTCCCCTGATCGACGGCATCGCCGATGCCGCAAGTCTGCTTCAGGATGAATTGGGCGAGCTGGAACGCCCGCTGGCAGCACTTGCCAAACACCTGGCTGATGAACGCGACCGCCGCGCCGAGGAACTCGACACCGCCACGCGCCTGCGCATCGACGCCATGGTGCGCAGTCTCGAACGGCGCGGCCTTCTGGTCGTGTGCGCATGGCGACGCATGCTGGGCGAACTGCAGTTCGAAACGCCGGAAGAATTCGTGGACTGGTTTGCCCTGGATCGCTTCGCCGGCCGCGAGATCGATGTCGGCATGCACCGCCACTGGACCGATCCCGGCCTGCCCTTTGCCGAACATGTCGCGGCCAAGGCCCATGGCCTCGTCGTGACCTCGGCCACCCTGCGCGACGCCATGCCGTTTCCTCCCGGCGATCCCGAAGCCGACTCGCGCGATGGCTGGCAGGCCGCTTCCCTGCGCACGGGCCTGCGTCATCTGCCCGCTCCACCGCTCGAAGCCGCCGTCGCGTCGCCCTTCGACTATGGCGATCAGACCCGCCTCATCGTCGTCACCGATGTCGGACGCAACGATCAGGCCCAGGTTGCCTCCGCGTTCCGCGAACTGTTTCTGGCATCCAGGGGCGGTGCTCTGGGCCTTTTCACCGCCATCACGCGGTTGCGCGATTGCCACGGGCGTATCGCCGAAGCTCTCGAACATGCCGGGCTGCCGCTCTATGCCCAGCACGTCGATGCCATGGATACCGGCACCCTTGTCGACATCTTCCGTGCTGAAGAAGACGCCTGTCTTCTGGGCACCGACGCCGTGCGGGACGGGGTCGATGTGCCGGGCCGCTCGCTCCGGCTCATTGTGTTCGACCGTGTTCCCTGGCCACGACCCGACATTCTGCACAAGGCCCGGCGTGAAGCCTTCGGCGGCAATGCATGGGACGACCTCATCACCCGGCTGCGCCTGCGCCAGGCCTTCGGGCGCCTGGTGCGCCGCGCCGATGACAGGGGCGTCTTTGTCATGCTCGACCGTGCCTTACCCTCACGCCTGCTATCGGCCTTTCCCGAAGGCCTGAAGGCACAGCGCATGGGTCTTGCAGAGGCCGTGAGCGAAATTCGCGCCCATCTGGACAACTGAAGCCCGCAAGACCTCGACAAAGCAGGGCACCGTTCCTACATCCCCCGCAACGGGGCGTTTCCCAAGGTTTTTACGTAATCTCTTAACGGCTGCGGTCTGATCGGCTGCGGTGGTCCAAAAAGGCAGGATGACAATGACCCAGCTCGATCCCCATGCCGCGCTGATCTACACCATGGTTCTGGTTTCGGCTGCCGATGGCAGCATGGACGACAAGGAACTCAAGGCCATTGGCGATATCGTGCGCCACCTCCCCGCTTTCGACAGTTTCAACGAAGACGAACTGCCCCAGGTTGCCCAGGCCTGCGGTACCCTGCTGGCTGATGAGGACGGTTTCGACACCGTGCTCACCATCATCGCGGAAAACCTGCCCGACAAGCTGCTGGAAACCGCCTATGCCGTCGCCTGCGACGTCGCGGCCGCCAACCTCATTGTCGATGAAGACGAGATGACCGTGCTCCAGCAGCTCCGCTGGCGCCTCAACATCGATCGCCTCACCGCCGCCGCCATCGAACGCGGCTCCCGGGCGCGCCATCAGACGCTCTGAGCAATCCGGTCCTCTGAAACAGGCGCCCTGGCCCCGGCGCCTTCTGGCCATCGCCGTATTCGGGTTCATCTTCGTTACACTCTTCGTTGGGCTCGTTTTTAGCGTTCACCTGATGGTGGAGTTGCACCTCAACATTCTCCTCGCTGTCGGGGCCCCGCTTATCTTCAGCATCCCGCTGATCCTGTATGGCGCCCGGTTTTCAGCATGGCTGGCGATCAAGATCACCCGCCCTCGCGAGAATGCAGTCGATCTGGCGAAAGACCAGACCATCAGACGGTGTTGATGCCAATCTGAACGATTCCACGCCCGTCAACTGACGCTCAAACTCGAAATTCTGTGCACGCCACACGACCTTCCAGGTTTGCAGACTGCGTGCATTCTTGTGGTAAGATGCACCCATGAAGTTTGGAAAACTGTTCTCTGCATTTGTGCTGGTGCTGTCGTTGTCCGGCTGTGGCATCAACGACATCCCTACCTATGAAGAGCAGGCCAAGGCGGCCTGGGCGCAGGTCGAAAGCCAGTATCAGCGCCGCGCCGACCTCATCCCCAATCTGGTCGCCACGGTCGAAGGTTTTGCCAATCAGGAAGAAGACGTGCTCACGGCAGTGATCGAAGCGCGTGCCTCGGCGTCCAGCATTCAGATCGACGAAGACCTGCTCAACAATCCCGCAGCCTTTCAGGCGTTCGAACAGGCGCAGGGTCAGCTCACCTCGGCGCTCTCGCGTCTGCTGGTCACGGTCGAGGCCTATCCCGAACTCACCTCCCAGCAGAACTTTCTTGCCCTGCAATCCCAGCTTGAGGGCACCGAAAACCGCATCGCCGTTGCCCGGCGCGACTACATCGAGGCTGTGCGCGTCTACAACACCGAACTGCGCACCCTTCCGGGCCGCTGGTGGGCCGTGCTGCTTTATCCCGATGCCGAACCCCTTCCCGTATTCTCCGTCGATCCCGCAAAAATGGAGGTGCCGGAGGTCAGCTTCGGTTCCTGAGGCAAGCCCATGACCAGCCTTTCCAGCGACGACCGCCAACGCATTCGCACAGCGGTCGAACAGGCAGAACAGGCAACCTCTGCCGAGTTTGTCACGGTCATCGCGCGCCGCGCTGATTCCTACCCGTTCTTTCCGCTGATTCTCTCCACCGTTGTGGTCTTTACAGCATCAGTTGTGGCAATGCTGGTCTGGCCGGACCTTGAGGCATCGCAGCTGGTCGTGGGCCAGCTCACCGCCTACGGCCTCCTTTCGCTGATACTCCGTTGGCCGCCCCTTCTGATGCGTTTCATTCCCGCCGGCATACGCCGCGGGCGCGCCCGCGCGAAGGCACATCTTACCTATGTCGACCTGGGATTGGCCACCGCACCGGATCGCAACGGGATTCTCTTCTTTGTTGCCCTGGGCGAGCGTTACGTCGAAGTCATCGCCGATCAAGGCGTCGCCCGGCACATCGACGACACCATCTGGGAAGGCATCGTTGCGGACTTCGTTGCCGCCGTGAAACGCGGCGCGGTCGTCGACGGGTTCGTTGCGGCAATTGAGGCCTGTGGCGCGCAGCTGCGCGAGAACCTTCCCGCCATGGCGAACGAGGAAAACCGGTTCGACGATCACCTGATCGAGTTGTGACCGTCATGCTGGCACGCGTGGTTTTCCTGATTGCGGTGGTCGCTGGCGCGGGCGTCGTCCTGGCGCAGGACATTGTCTTTCCAGAACTCACGGGACGAGTGGTCGACGATGCCGAGGTCCTCTCAGCCAGTCAGGAACGCACCCTGACGGACTGGCTCGAGCGTCATGAGGACGACACCACCAACCAGGTCGTCGTGGTCACCGTACCCTCCCTGCAGGGCCTGGAGATCGAGGACTACGGTTATCAGTTGGGCCGCCACTGGGGCATCGGACAGGCGGAGCACGACAACGGTGTCCTGCTGATTGTCGCGCCCGAGGAGCGCAAGGTCCGCATCGAGGTCGGGTATGGTCTGGAAGGTGCGCTGACCGACGGCGAGTCGCGCCTCATCATCGATCGCCACCTGCTGCCGGCCTTTCGGGCGGGAAACTACGGGGAAGGCATCGAAGAGGCAGTTCCCGCGATTCTCGCTGAAATCGGGGACGAGGCGTTCACCCGCGAGTCACTTGATCAGTCTGGCTCCACGCTTCTGAGTTGGGTGATCATGTTTGTGGTCATCGTGATCTTTGCATCCCCCTTCCTGATCGCCATTGCACTCTTGTTCATGGATAGCGTGGTGTCAGACGAGTATCGAAGCCGGCCAAGAAACAGGCACCGAAATCGAGAGAGTTCCATTGGAACATGGGAAGATGATCGTACCACCAACAATGGTTACACAGGCCATCGACCCAGTCGCATAGGGTTCAGTAGCGGCGGTTTTGGCAGCAGGGGATTTCGCAGCGGCGGTGGCAGCTTCGGTGGCGGCGGCGCGTCGGGAAGCTGGTGACATGATGCAGCGAACTTTCGGGCTCGCATCGCTGCTGCTGATCGTCTGGCTTTCCCCTGTCGCGGTGGCCCAGGAGGACGACTTTCCTGTCCTCACGGGCCGGATCGTGGACGATGCCCAACTGCTCACGTCGGTTCAGGAGAAAATGCTGACGGACTGGCTAGTCCGCCATGAAGACGAAACCACCAACCAGGTCGTCATCGTCACTGTGCCTACCCTGCAGGGCCTCGAGATCGAGGACTACGGCTACCAGCTGGGCCGCCACTGGGGCATCGGACAGGCGGACCACGACAACGGCGTCCTGCTGCTTGTCGCAATGGAGGAACGCGACGTCCGTATTGAAGTCGGCTACGGACTCGAAGGTGCGCTGACCGACGCCGAGGCCAACGCCATCATCAGAAACCACATCGTGCCCGCCTTCAGGGCAGGAGATTTCGGAAAAGGCATCGAGGATGCCATCCCCGCGATCCTCTTGCAGATCAGCGGTGAGGATTTCGCCAAGAAACCAAGCGATCAGTCCGGGTTCACCACTCTGGAGTGGCTCGTCATCATCGCGATGGTCATGCTCCTTCTGGTGCCGGTCTTCGTCTTCATCAAGGAAGTGCTGTCCAGCGGAGAGTTGATCGTCAGCACAGGCGGAAACAGCAAGCGCGGCAAAAGAAGGCGCGGACTTGGCGGTGGGCGCCGGCGTTCCGGCCGCAGCAGCGGCGGCTTCAGGGGTGGTGGTGGAAGCTTCGGTGGCGGTGGAGCATCGGGTTCGTGGTAGTCCGACAATCCACGCGCCTGTTGGCCGGGCTTGTTCTGTTGCTCCTGCTCCTGACCTCAGGCGCGCAGGCGCAGGTCACCGGGAGCTGGGACACCACAGGCCAGATGACCGAGAGTCACCCATCCCAGACTTCCCTCGAACCTGAAAGTGATGCCGCGTTCAAGGACACCTCTCCAAGTCTGTTCAGAGTGGTTTTCGTCATAACCATGATGGTTCTGATTGTGGGTGTCGTCATCCACGCCTTCGTTATCGGTCTGAGAGATTCCAGGGGAGCATTTGCTTCAGGCAGTTCCCGGAAGACCCGTATGCTTCGTGCCGGTGTTGAATTTCCAGGAACATCATCGGGCGGCGGAGGCCGCCGCGACTTCAGCGGAACAGGCCGGCAGTTCGGAATCCCCGGCGGGGCTGGTTCATGGTAGGTTTCCCGCTGGAGGTCTGACCATGGCCCAAGTTCTGGATTGCCTTCTGCTCTTTGCCCCGTTTCTGGCGCTGCTGCTGATCTGGCACGGTTTCTTTGCGAAACCGCATTATCCCAGACGCGAACAACATCGCGATCCCTATTGCCCAAGGTTCGACCCCAACAATTCCGGAATGGGTGGCGGGGGTATCGGTGATGCAGGAGGTGGCTGAGACGGAGGCAGTTGACGACGTTTTCCATCGATCACAGCCGATCGTCGTCACATCGCCGGGAAGACGTCAGCAGGCCGACGCGTTATCTTTCACGAAGACCCTTCCCTGGAGCTGCCATGAACCCGTCAGAGTTTTTCTCGGCCACCTATGCTGAAGCGCGCGCAAAGTTCCTGGAGACCTGCGCGTCTCTGGGCCTGGAGGTCGAACACCACATCCATCCCGAAAAGGGCCGCGAGGGCGAGGAGCTTGCAACCGATGTCACGCGGATCGGCCCCGATGACGCCAGCCATGTGCTTTTTACCAATTCGGCGACCCATGGTGTCGAGGGTTTCTGTGGTTCCAGTGCCCAGATCGGCGCGCTGCGCTCAGGCCTTTATGACAACCTGCCCGACGGCATGGCCGTCATTCTGATTCATGCCATCAACCCGTACGGGTTTTCCTGGTTGCGGCGGGTGACCCACGAGAATGTCGACCTCAACCGCAACCATCTCGACCACAACCAGCCCTATCCGGTGAATGCCGGTTATGAAGAACTCCGCCACGCCATCTGCCCGGTGGAATGGACGCCCGACTCCCTGGCCAAGACCGAAGCGACGTTGCAGGCCTATGCCGACAAACACGGCGCCATGGCCCTGCAGGGTGCGATCTCCGGTGGCCAATACAGCCATCCCGAGGGTGTGTTCTTCGGCGGCAAC
>CALIUG010000155.1 GCA_938048755.1 uncultured Alphaproteobacteria bacterium | reverse complement strand
CATGAGGCAGGAAGCTGTTGTGGAGCGACATGCCGCCAGGCACGAACCCGCCGGGCTTGGCGTCATAGACGCCCTTGATCAGGCCCATGAACTCCGACATCACATTGCGGTGGTACCAGGGCGGCCGGAACGTGTCTTCGGCCACGGACCAGCGTTCAGGAAAGATGACGAAGTCGGCATTGGCCATGCCCGGTGTGTCGGATTCTGAAGTCAGGACCGTATAGATCGACGGGTCGGGATGGTCGATGGCGACGGACCCGACAGGCGCAAAGCGGGCCAGGTCATACTTGAAGGGGGCCAGGTTGCCGTGCCAGGCCACGACATCAAGCGGGCTGTGGTCGAGCACGTTGGCATAAAGCCTGCCTCCGGCCTTCATGACCAGTTCGCTGGCCTCCTCGTCGTCCTGATAGGCAGCGACCGGCGCCAGGAAATCGCGCTCATCCGCCAGGCTGTTGGCGCCAATCAGGCCGCGTTCGGGCAGGCGGAAGGGCGCACCGTAGTTTTCGCAGACATACCCGCGCGCCGACTCCTCCAGCAACAGGACCTGAAAGACCATGCCACGCGGGATCAGGGCGATCTCACCGGGTCCGACCTCGAGGACGCCACATTCGGTGGCGATCCGCAGCTTGCCTGCCTGGGGAACCAGCAGCATCTGGCCGTCCGCATTCATGAGATAGCGGTCTTCCATGGACCGGTTGGCAACATAAACATGGCTCGCGATGCCGAGCTGCAGGGCGGCATCACCGCAGACTGCCATGGTCGCCAGGCCCTCCAGGAAGTCCGTCGGGGACTGGGGCAGGGGGACTGGATGCCAACGTTTGGGCCCGATCGGCACATCGCTTTCGTTACGGCACGGTGCCGTGCGGATCGCACCGGCACTGATTTCGGTAAAGCCGGTCGCGTGACGCGCGGTCGGGCGAATGCGATAGAGCCAGCTACGTTGGTTGTAGGCACGCGGGGCCGTGAACGCCGACCCTGAAAGCTGTTCGGTATAAAGACCGAGCGCAGGTTTCTGGGGCGAATTGCGACCGATCGGCAGCGCACCGGGAATCGCTTCGCTGGAGAAGTGATTGCTGAACCCGGTCATGTAGTCGGGAACGCCGGGCGCACCATCCTTGTTTCTGGTCATCGCAGTCGTGCATCCGTCCTGTGGCCGATCCGTGCCGCATTGGGGCAGAGATTGCAGGCGGGCTCAAGTCTGGCGTTCCGGCATGAAGTTTTCTGCATCGTCGGGCCGGGCGCTGTGGCAACGTGTCATGGTCCTGAAGCGTGGGAGTTCACGATGAGATATCTCTTGGGTCTGGTTCTGGCGTATCTGGTCATGGCGCCCGCCATGGCCGATGAAACCTGGAATACCGAGTACGGCCTTGTGATCTATGAACAGGATCTGGGTGATGTTGCGATCCTGTCCTATCCCGTCGACAGGGGCCGGCGCGGAACGGTCTATTTTCCGGGTCTTGCGGGCAACTATGATAACCGGTCTGTGCATGAAGGGTATTGGATCGAGGATGGTCCGGGCCCCTGCATGGCCGAGATCGTAGGGGCCGATGGCCGGCGCTCCAACAACTGGGGTCGCGTCATCATTGCCTTTGACCTGCCAGCCTTCCCGACCAGCTGGACTGCGCTGGGTGGTGATTGTTTCGATGATCCGACCATCCCGCTGCGCGGTGAAGTACCCTTCTAGGCAACTGCCTGGAAACGTTCAATGACGAAGGCATCCAGGGTGAACTTCGCGACTGATCCTGGAGCAAAAGCGGGTTAGGTTTCAGGCAACACAACCTGGAGAGCCTGCCATGCCCGCGACCGGAAGCTGCCTTTGTGGTGCCGTCACCTATGAGATTGATCAGGAACTCAGCGATGTCATCGTTTGCCATTGTACCGATTGCCAGAAGTCATCGGGCTCGGCGGCATCTCACAACATCGTCGTGGCGACGGAGAAGCTGAAGCTGACCGGGGCAGCGCCGCAGACCTTCGCGAAGGTGGTCGACAGTGGCCGCACCCTGACCCGCACGTTCTGCGGGGTCTGCGGGGTCTGCGGGTCGCAGCTCTTTTCCCAGCGCAACACCAACCCGGAAATGATCGTGGTAAAGTCGGGGACCCTTGATGACCGTCAGGGCTTCAAGGTCGTGATGGATATCTGGACCGCCAGCGCCAATCCCTGGCTTGCGCGCGATCCGTCGGTGCCCCAGCACGAAGGCAACCGCCCGCCGCCCAAATAGCCGTCAGCGTTGATCAGGCCGTAGCAGATTCCGTTTCTTGTGGTGGTGCATCAACGATGCATCGGCCCAGCAGTACAAAGGCCGCTGTGAGGAAGATCTCGAAGACCCGGCTGAAGTAAGCTTCACTGCCATCGCTGGGTCCCAGGGCGATGACAAGAAGAATGATCGATATGCCGGTTGCTCCCTTGGCCAAAGCGCCGATCGTGCCTCCTGATTCTGCGGCCAGGCCAAGACTAAGGACCATGGCAGCGAACAGAATGTAGCCGAACAACTGGGATGGATTGGTCGAGATCAGAACAGCCACAACAAGAGCAATGGCACCGCCGATGATGTTTGCTGCAATCAGACCCAGGGCACCCTGCGCTGCCGAAGACAAGCGCAGCACCTTGACGGCAGTAATCAGGATATAGAGGCTGTCATGTTTACCGGTAATCACGAAGTAGCCGAACAGGGTCATGAGGATTGCCGTGCGGCCAAGGCTCTCGCGGAGCGGTGATCGCGAAATCTCGGCTTCCGGCTCATGGCTCGCTTCTGCCTGGCTTGGAAGCACACCAAAGGCAAACAGCGTGCTCAGTGCGGCCGCCAGTGCACCCAGGGCAAGGCCGTCCACCATAATGGCTGCGGCCGTAATCGATGTGGCGGCGAAGGTGCCGATCGCGACCAGCACGATGAGAGCGAGCCCGATCAGCGCGTCGGGTCCCTTCGTGGCATCACGATGGAATGCCAGGAAGGTAAGTCCTGTAAAAACCAGGACCAGAACGTCGGTGTTTTTCGCCAGAAGCGCGGCCAGAAGCAGGACTGCCTGTCCCAGAACCCACATGACCACAGGAATGGCAAGAAGCTTGCCCACGGGCGCTGCGGGCTGACCGGGAACCAAGAGTGCAGCAGCAATGACCGGACCCAGCAAGGCGACAAGATAGTCGTTGATGACCAGGCCAAGAGCCGAAGCCCCCACTATGGCAATCATCAGCCTCAGGCCATGATTCCTCAGGGCGGGATGAATTCCGCTGGATTTAGTCGACATAGTTCCAGTAACTCGCCAGACGAACGCGCAGGCGACCCAGGAAGTTCATGATGCCATTGCTTGCATCGGTATAGACAACGACGCTGGTTCTCGCACCAAACCGCAGGCCCTTGGGGTACTCGTTGCCATCGATCGTGATACGCATGGGGAAGCGGAGATCACCGGATGTAACCGAAGACCCGGGCAGACCTGATGGAAGCGTTCCCGCGACCGATGTGTCCTCGACTTCCACACCGAAACTGATGGACTGGACGGTTCCGTGGAAAATCTTTCCGGGGAACACGTCAAAGGCGATTTCGACGGGATCGCCTTTCTGGACATTGCTCAGATTGTTCTCGGTCATGTAGGACACGATCCAGATGTCACGCAGATCAATGAAGGTCATCATGGGCTGCCCCGCATTTGCCTGAACACCTGGCGAAAGTTGCAGGCCGGTGATCGCGCCGTCCGTTGGCGCCAGGATCGTTGTGCGCAGCAGGTTGAGCTGCGCCTTGTCCAGCTCCGCGATGGCGGCCTGTACCATGGGGTTGTCGGCTCCAGTGGGACCCAGGGCCTCCTGTACCTGCACAAGAGATGCCTCCGCCTGTTGCAGGCGCGCAGCTGCAGCGTCCAGGTTGCCTTGTGCCTCGTCGCCGCGCGCCTGGGCATACACACCGTCGGCCACCAGTTCGAGAACACGACCAGCCTCTTCCTGGGCGTTGATGAAGTTGGCCCTGGCTTCGGACACGGCTGCCTGTGCAGCGCTTACACCTGCCGTATCGGCGCCCAGGGCTTGCCCTGCCTGGGCAAGCTGGGCTTCGGCGGATGCGACCGCGATTTCGTAATCGGCTGTGTCGAGCTGGAAGAGGATTTGTCCTTCTTCAACGCGCGAGTTGTCCTCGACATTGACTTCCATCACCGTGCCGGTGACTTCTGGGATGATGGCGACAAGGTAGGTCCGCAGATACCCGGCCGACGAAAAGGGCGTCATACGGTCGGCAAACAGGTGATAAATAAAAAGTGCTGTCGCCAGGCCAAACAGGACCAAGGCGACCAGCCGCCCCAGGTCGCGTTTGGGTTTTGACTTCGGGGCGGGATCCTGCTGCATGCCTGCCTCAGGAGCAGCCGAAGTCTCGTCCTCCGCTTCGGCGGGTTTGTCGATGCTGGGTTCCTGCTTTTCCATCAGAGAACGCCCTTTCGCGCCTTGTGTTCTGATCCAACAAACGGGGAAGTCACGGTACGGTTCTCCCGGCGTTGGCGCGGAACCTAATGGAACTGGGGCGCCAAGAGAACCCGGGTGTGTTCCACGCCATCACGCGGCCTGCGGACGCGCCCCCCTGATCGTCACGCGATGACCGGCACGCGTATGGGGCCAGTAATCGAACATGGCCAGATGCTGGGTGGCACGGTTGTCCCACATGGCGACGGAGTTCCTGCGCCATTGGAAGCGGCACTGGAACCGGGGCTGGCTGATGTGGCGATAGAGAAAATCGAGCAGGGCGCGGCCCTCGTCGGGCTCCAGTTCGACAATGTGGCTGGTGAAGATCTCGTTGACGTACAGCGCCTTCGCACCGGTTTCGGGATGGACCGCAACGACCGGATGGGTGGTTTCGGGATAATCACCATCACGCGTTTCCTCAAGCCTGGTGCCGTAGTAGCCGGCAAAGTTGCGCTCACTGGTATGAACCGCGGTCAGTCCCGACAAGAAGGTCTGCATGGGGGCAGAAAGCGCATCGTGCGCTGCGACCATGTTGGCGAACAGGGTATCGCCGCCGCTTTCGGGCACTTCGTGCATGTGGAGGATGCTGCCGGTTGGGGGTTCTTCGTCGCAGGTCACATCGGCGTGCCACTTGCGCCCCGCATAGGTTTTCGAGTTGCGGTCGGCATGAATTTTCAGAATACCTTCGAATCCTTCCATATCGCCCTGGGGATGCACGTGCAGCGGGCCGAACCGGCGCCCCAGCGCCTGCAGTGAGGCGGGACCAAGTTGCTGATCGCGGAAGAACAGGACCTGATGATCCAGCCAGGCCTGATGCAGGTCGCAAAGAACCCTGTCATCAAGGGATTGGCCAAGATCGACGCCGTCAACTTCCGCGCCGATCAGAGGTGTGACGGGACGAATGGTCATGGACCCTGCTGGCATGTCGGCCTCCCTGTTCGTGCCTCTAGACCGGATCATGTTTACACGGAAGCACATGGTACTTCCGTGTAAACATGTGAATCCGTTCTACCTCAAATAGCCAGAGCATCTTCACCTGCCTTGATCGTATCGCAACGCGATTCGTTCAAGGCAGGATATACTCTTTCGTGAGCGCACTTCATGCTAGGCGCAATGGCCGCACAAGCCTTCTGAAGAGGTTGTGAATTGTCACAAGGCCCGATTGGCCCCATCTTCGGTTCTGGACGAGGAAGGGTTCCCCTGATGCAGATGCAAACGTTGGCCACAAAGCCGGACGCAAAATTCGTTGATCCCGATGTCACGGCAAAGGGTGAGGCGCGCGCCAGCATCCCGTTGCTCAAGCTTGAGACGCTGTGGATCAACACCGGTACGTTGTGCAACCTGACCTGTGCGGCCTGTTACATCGAATCCAGCCCCAAGAACGACAGGCTGGTTTACATCAGCGCAGCCGACGTCGCCGCCTATCTCGATGAGATCGAGCGTGATGGGCTTGGTACCCAGGAGATCGGCTTCACCGGTGGTGAACCCTTCATGAATCCCGATTTCATGGCCATGGTGGAAGATGCGCTCACGCGTGGCTTCCGCGTCATGATCCTGACCAATGCCATGCGCCCGATGATCAAGTGCTCAGGCCCGCTGCTCGCCCTGCAGCAACGGTTCGGGGAGCAACTGACCCTGCGTGTCTCGGTCGACCACTACACCAAACTGCGTCATCAGATGGAACGCGGCGCGCAGTCCTGGGACCCCATGGTCAAGGGCCTGCGCTGGCTGGGTGAAAACGGCTTCTCCATCCATCTGGCCGGCCGTACCTACTGGAACGAGGACGAAGCCAGCCTGCGGGAGGGTTATCGCGCGATGATCGCTGACCTGGAACTCGCCGTCGATGCCGACGATCCCATGCAACTGGTCCTGTTCCCCGAGATGGACGAGAAAGCCGAGGTGCCCGAAATCACGACGGCCTGCTGGGGCATTCTGGGCGTGGACCCCACGGGGATCATGTGTGCGGGTTCGCGCATGGTCGTCAAACGCAAGGGTGCCGACAAACCCGCCGTGGTCGCCTGCACGCTACTCCCCTATGACGAGCAGTTCGAGATGGGTGCAACGCTGAAGGAGGCGAGCGGCATCGTAAAACTCAACCACCCCCACTGCGCCAAGTTCTGCGTTCTGGGCGGTGGCTCCTGCAGCAAGGCCTGAACCTTACGGTGAGATCCCGGCCGCAGCGTAGCGGAGAACCGGGACCTTTATAGGTCGGCGTTGGAATCTGGAAGGCTCCGAACCGAATGAACCGTGTTGCAGTCCGCTATGACATGGGTGCTGGCGAGATATAGACGTGGATAATCAACTCATTGTCGTCATCGTCACAACACATGGAGGCGGCGTCATCCAAGTGTAACACCCAGTCATCGATGCCAAGGGTCTCAGCTACGGTTCCGCCAAATCCGAGACTGTTGTCGGTATCGTGGAAGACGACCAGATCAGAAGGCGTGGGCGTTGCAATTCTGCTGCTAAATGCCACGTGGGTTTTGTTGGCAAAAGTCGTGACAACATAGAAATCGAGCGATTGGCCTGCGGCAACTAATCCGGCGTTCACTGTGTCATGTGACCGCAACTGATTGCCGAACTGAGAATTGTGGAAAAACACCCATCCCCGCTCCTCAAGATCCGAGGGAAAGTCGGGGGTTCCCAATCCAAATTCCAACCATGATGCGGCACCGTTGGTTCCGAGAAGCTCGAAGTGAAGGGTTCCCGCAGTCTGCGTTGTTAACAGCCCTCCATCTTGAGCTTGGGCCGGTTTGCCGGCCAGCACGAATACGGCAATCAACACGCAGATGATAACGTTCTGCATAAGCTCCTCTCCTGTTGCAGGTAAGCCTGACGGAGCATTGTGTTGAGTTTGGGGCTGGCAGGCGGCGGATGTATGAATTGCAACCGCGACCTAGGCCGAAATGTCGTGCCCAAG
Source organism: uncultured Alphaproteobacteria bacterium (assembly GCA_938048755.1). Taxonomy (GTDB): domain Bacteria; phylum Pseudomonadota; class Alphaproteobacteria; order SP197; family SP197; genus SP197. The sequence goes on along the minus strand of CALIUG010000155.1, from coordinate 50,150 downwards.
ATTTCCGTTAGATCGAGAAGATCTTGCCCGGATTCATGATGTTCTGGGGGTCGAGCGCGGTTTTCATCTGGCGCATGACGGCAAGGCCTTCGCCGTGCTCGGCCTGCAGAAACTTCATCTTGCCCAGGCCGACGCCGTGTTCGCCGGTACAGGTGCCGCCCATTGCAAGAGCGCGCTGGACCAGGCGGTCGTTGAGCCGTTCGGCCTCGGTGCATTCGGCCGGGTCGTCGCGGTCGAGCAGGAAGACAAGATGAAAGTTGCCGTCGCCGACATGTCCTGCCAGCGGCGCGGGGATGGTCGTGGTTTCCAGGTCTTTCTTGGTTTCGACAATGCATTCGGCCAGCCGCGAGATCGGAACGCAGACATCGGTCGGCCACAGCGAACAGCCAGGTTTCATGGCCTTGGCCGCCCAGGCGGCATCATGGCGCGCCTGCCACAGCTTGTTGCGATCTTCCTGTTGCGTCGCCCAGCGGAAGTTGCCGGCACCGAACTCCTGGCAGATTTCGCCCACGCGTTCGGCCTGTTCGGCAACGCCTGCCTCGGTGCCGTGAAATTCCAGGAACAGCGTTGGGGCGACGGGATTGTCGAGGCCGGAATAGGCATTGATCGCCTCGATCTGCACTTCGTCCAGCAGTTCGATACGCGCCATGGGAATGCCTGACTGGATCGTGATGATCACCGCGTTGACGGCGGATTCGATGTCAGGGAAGGACACGGTGGCCGCACTGATCGCCTCGGGGATGCCGAACAGGCGCACGGTCACTTCGGTGATGACGCCAAGGGTGCCTTCCGAGCCGACAAACAGGCGGGTGAGATCATATCCGGCTGAGGATTTCCGCGCCCGGCGCGCCGTCTTGACGATGCGCCCGTCGGCCATCACGACGGTCAGCGCCAGAACGGATTCCCGCATCGTGCCGTAACGCACCGCATTGGTGCCCGACGCCCGGGTCGCGGCCATGCCGCCGATCGAAGCGTCCGCACCTGGATCGACCGGAAAAAAGAGCCCCTGATCGCGAATGAAGGCGTTGAGTTTCTTGCGGGTCACGCCGGCCTCGACCGTGGCGTCCAGGTCTTCGGCATTGACCTCCAGCACCCGGTTCATGCGCATCATGTCGATGGAAACGCCGCCCTCCACGGCAACCACCTGGCCTTCCAGGGATGTGCCGGTGCCAAAGGGAATCACCGGCGTGCCGTGCCTGGCGCAGATCGTCACAATTTCCGAGACCTCTTGTGTTGTCTCGGGAAAGGCCACGGCATGGGGCGCTTCAGGATGATGCCAGCTTTCGTCATGGGCATGCTGCTCGCGCACCGCATCGCCGGTCGACAGGCGGTCTCCCAGCAGGGCGGTCAGTTCGGAAAGGGCCGCATCGTGGGTGGGAAGCGTGTTGGCGAGCACGGGTGTTCTCCAGATCAGGGTGAGGCATCATACGGGCGCGGCTCTGCCGGTGCCAGCCGGGCCGGACCATGCTAGCGTCGCGCACGGAACCCGCGGAGCGGCCATGACCGATGTGACGGATCTGATGAAAACCTTCCCTGCAGCCGACGACAGGCAGGTGACCATCGCCAACATGCAGGAAGGGCCGTTCAACCGCTGGGCGTTCCGCAATCTCCGGCGCATGCTGCCGACCGGCAATGTGTGGTCGGGCGACGGTGCGGTCTCGGAACTGTCGGTCGCGCCGCTGCACCTTGATGACATCGCCTTTGTCGACAAGGAGGGGGCCATGTCGAGCGTCAAGCAGATGCTTGATGAGGGTTACACCGACGGCTTTGTCGTGTTGCATCAGGGCGCCATCGCGGCCGAACGCTACGGTGACGGGGTGGAAGCCCACGAACCGCATCTGCTGATGTCGGTGACCAAGTCCTTCGCCGGTTCCCTGACCGGCATCCTGGTCGAGCGCGGTCTGCTTTCTCCCGACGATCTCGTCACCGATATCATTCCCGAGGTCGCCGGCTCGGCCTATGACGGCGCGCTGGTCCGTCACGTGCTCGATATGACCGTGGGTCTGGACTACAGCGAAGATTACGAAGACCCCATGAGCGATGTGGCCCTTCTGGATGTCGCCGCGGGCTGGCGCCCGGCCCGGGAAGGCGCGCCCGACAATCTGCGCGCCTATATCGCGACCATGCGCAAGGCAGGGGACCACGGCGAGGCCTTCCATTACGTCTCGACCAACACGGACCTGCTGGGCTGGATTCTGGAACGGGTCAGCGGCACCGATTTCGCCAGCTTGCTCAGCCGCGAGATCTGGCAGCCCATGGGCGCGGAGTTCGACGCCTACATCACGCTCGATCGTTTGGGCGCCCCCCAGACCGATGGCGGCTTGTGCGTGACGACACGCGACCTTGCCCGCTTCGGCCAGCTTCACCTGCAGAACGGCGTGATGAACGGCCGGCGGATCATTCCGGAATCCTGGATTCGCGACTTCCGCGAGATCGGTGACGCCGGGGTCTGGGATCGCGGCAACTTTGCTGCCGACATGCCCGGTCATCACTATCGTGCCAAGTGGTACACCGACCTCTCCGATCCGCACCGGCCTTATTACGGCATCGGCATCCATGGCCAGAGCGTCTTTGTCGATCCCGTTGCGGGCGTTGTCTGCGCCAAACACTCGACCCATCCCGCACCGGTGGATGGCAAGCTGTTCGATGACATGTTCCGTGCTTTCAAGGCGATTGCCCATGCCCTCAGCGACTGATCCCACGGCGGTAACGCCGACAAACTTTCAGGATTACCCCAACAGTGCCTGGGGTTTTCATCATGTGAGCGAACTGCACCGTACCGCACGGGTCTGGCGCGGGCAGGGGCCGGTCTGGGGCCTGCCTGGTCAGCCTGGAGACCTCTGCGATCTGAAGCTGGAAGCGCCTGCGGCCAAGCAGACCACCCTGGGGAAGGTTGTGGCCGGTCCCTATGTCGACGGGTTCATCGTGCTTCACAGGGGTGCGATTGCCCATGAGGCCTATAACAATGGCATGCGTGCGCGCGATCCCCATATCCTGATGTCCTCGACGAAGTCCTTCGCGGGCTCTCTGGCCGGCATCCTCATGGCCCTGGGCAAACTCGATGATTCCGCAGCCGTCACGGAGCTGGTCCCTTCGCTTGCGGGAACCGCCTATGACGGTGCGACCGTGCGCCATCTGCTCGACATGCGGGTCGGCCTCGATTTTGTAGAGGATTACAGCGATCCCGACTGCGACTTTGCGCAGATGGATGCCGCCATGGGCTGGCGGTCGCGCCGGTCTCCGGATGCGCCGGACAATCTTGCCGACTTCTTCGCGACCATGCGCAAGGGCCCGCCCCATGGTGGTGCGTTTCACTATGTCTCGCCCAATTCCATCGTGCTGGGCTGGGTGCTCGAAGCGGTCACGGGCGAGCGCTTCGTCGAGCTGCTCTCCCAACTGATCTGGCGGCCCATGGGTGCGGAGTTCGATGCCGATCTCGTGCTTGACAGCAACGGCGCATCCCAGACCGAGGGTGGCCTCAACGTCACCTTGCGCGATCTTGCGCGGTTCGGAGAACTGCACCGTCTGGGCGGCAAGGTGCATGGCGAGCAGATCGTTCCCTCCGACTTCATCACCGACTTCCGCGAGAATGGCGACCCGGATGCCTGGGATGCCGGCACCATGGCCGCCATGATGCCGGGCTTCCATTACCGCTCGCAGTGGTACACGAACCGCAGCCATGAGCATCGCCCCTTCATGACCCTGGGCGCCTTCGGGCAGTCGGTTTTTGTCGATCCCGTCTCCGAAGTCGTCGTGGCGCAACTGAGTTGCTTCCCCGGTGATGAGGAAGATGCGGGATTTGACGCGATGTTCCGCTGCTTCTATGCGATCAGTGACCATTTCAAGCCCAAGTGAGAGTCCCATGCCCGACCATGACCTGATGCAGTCCTTCCCCGCCGGCGACAAGCAGGTGACGCTGGAAAACTGGCGCACCCCGCCCTGGAACCGCTGGGCCTATCAGCATGTCAGCGAGCTGGTGCCTTCGGCCCAGATCTGGCGTGGTGCGGGGCCGGCATGGCATCTGCCGCGTGTCGGCCAGGACATCTCCGGCATCGCCTTTACGGATCACGCGGGCAAGGCCTCCACGCTGGGTGCATTCCTCGACAACCATCAGACCGACGGCATCTGCGTGCTCCATCGCGGTCACATCATCATGGAGCATTACCGCAACGATCTGCGCGCCCATCGCCCGCATATCCTGATGTCGGTGTCGAAGTCGATTACAGCACTGGTGATCGGCATTCTGGTCGATCGTGGCCTGCTCGATCCCGATGAAGGCATCATGCATCTGATCCCCGAAGCCAAGGGTTCGGCCTTCGAGGACTGCACGCTCCAGCACATGCTGGATATGACTGTGGGAATCGATTTCACGGAAGACTATCTGGCTGATGCCGGGCTCATCACGCAGTACCGGGAAGTTTCCGGCTGGAAGCCGCCCAGCGACCCTGAGAACCCCGGCGACCTGCGCTCATGGATGTGCACGCTCAAGAAGAAGGGCGAACACGGCGCGGCGTTCCACTATGTCTCGCCCTGCACCGACATGCTGGGCTGGGTCATCGAGCGGGTAACCGGCAAGCCCTATGGCGAGGTGGTGAGCGAAGAACTCTGGCAGCCCATGGGCGCGGAGTTTGACGGGTATGTCGCGGTGGACCGTTTCGGCGCGCCGCGTGCTGCAGGCGGCGTCTGTCTTGCCCTGCGTGATCTCGCCCGGGTGGGCCAGATGATGTTGGAACAGGGCCAGGCCAACGGTCGCCAGATCGTGCCGCAATCCTGGGTCGCTGACAGCCGCTTCAACGGTGACAAGGCCGCCTGGGCCGCGGGCGAATCAGCGGCCGGCAATCCCAAGGGCAGCTATCGCAACAAGTGGTGGGTCATGGGTGACGAACACGGTGCCTATACCGGCATCGGTGTCTTTGGTCAGTATCTCTGGGTCGATCCCGTGGCGGGTCTGGTCATTGCCAAGTTCGCGTCCCAGCCCCTGCCGACCGATGAAAATGTCGACGCTGACACCGCCCGCTGTTTCCAGGCCGTCGGGCGCGCGCTCAAGGCATGAAGATCGAACAGAGAGTCATGATGCCGGCGGATGGCGCCTGGTTCCTCGACCTGAACAATTCCGAGGTGCCCCACGTCAACAACCTGGATCAGGAAGCCCTGAACGGACTGCTGTCGGAAGCCGACCTGTCGCTGGTGATCGAAGTGGATGGCAAGCCCGCAGCAGGCCTGATCACGTTCGCGCCCGGCGCAGGTTACGCAAGTGCGAACTACCGCTGGTACTCGGACAACTACGATGCGTTTCTCTATATCGACCGCATCGTTGTTGATCCGGCCCAGCGCGGCCATGGGCTGGCACGCCAACTTTATGACCAGGCCTGGGGTCGGGCACGGGCCAAGGGCGTAATGTTGTGCTGCGAGGTCAACGAGGATCCGCCCAACGAAGCCTCGATGCGCTTCCACGAACGGTTCGGATTCAAGCCGGTCGGAGGCCAGCAGACCGAGGGCGGCAAGAAGACGGTCGTCCTGTTGGCGCGTATGCCGTGAGACCACGCCAACGTCTGATGGGTTTTAGCCATCAGACGTTGAAGGGCCGCGACTGCGGCCCCGCGCCGTATGGCGCGTGAGCCAAGGGATGCGGATGCATCCCGCCCGGCATTTGAGGGTGCCCGAAAGGCGAGCCTATGGGGTCGTCTTTCGGGGGGAAACTAGTCGTAGCGCGGCGGACGCGCTGGAAGGTGCTGGTCTTCCCACTGGTCGGGATGCATCAGGGTCGCGGGATCGTCGGCCTTCATATGCTGGAACGGTGACAGCGGCGCGACGATATCGAACTGCCTGCGCAACTCGGCGATGGCGGTGGCGTGCACATCAACCCTGACATCGACCTCGGAAAGTTCGGGATAGCCGTCGTCGTCCCAGCCATAGGTTGCCACACGCCCGGACCGTTCGGTGTAGTGGCGGCCTTCAAGGTCCTTCTGGCCGCCGGCATCGCGTCCGGCCTCGAGTGCGCGCATCAGCCGCTCGGCGAGCAGTTGATCGGCTGATTCGGCAAAGGCAGCACCCATGGCCTGGGCGACGCCCTCGTCGGCCAACACATTGCCCATGGCAAGCCAGCCGTCCCCGGTGACGTGCCCCTTCCAGGGCTTACAATCGTCACCGGTATGGACGGCCAGATCGCCGTCGCGTTTCAGGATGCCGGTCTGGCGATAGGAAAAATGCGGATCGGTTGTGGCCAGATGCGCCATCAGGTCTGCCGCGCCCATGCCTTCATCCAGCCGGCGTGCACCTTCGGCCTTCAGTCTGCGGTTGGTATAGGCCTGACTGACGATCAGATCGCCCCTTCGGCTGACGGCAGGACAGACAACGCCGACATTGAGTGAAACCGTGGCGATGGCGTAACCGATATGGCCGGTCCTGCTGCAACGTCCCATCATGGTGTAGGTCATGGTGAACTCTCCCCGTCACCGGTCTAGGCCGGCTCCTGCTGCTATGGCATGGTCACGGTGCAGCCATGGAGACACCGATGACAACTGTAATCCGCAATGCCGACTGGATTGTTGCCTGGGACGAGGAGGAATTGTCCCATATCTATCTGCGCGGCGGCGACGTCGCCTGGCGCGACGGGGCGATCGTTCAGGTCGGCAGACGTTACGAGGGTGAAGCCGACAAGGAGCTTTCGGGACGTGGCCGCATGGTCATGCCGGGGTTGGTAAATCTGCATACCCACCCCTCGACCATGCCGGCTTTCAAGTCCGTGCGTGAGGAACTGGGCAATCCCCAGCTTTACCTTTCGGCGCTCTATGACGGCTGGAACCTCTTCACGCCTGACCCCGAGGACAAGGTCTGGGCTGCGCGGTATGCCTATGGCGAGATGCTGCTTTCGGGTGTGACCAGTTATGTCGACATGTGTTTCCCGTTCCCGGGCTGGGTTGATGCGGCCGCCGAAAGCGGGCTGCGCTCCTTCCTGGCACCGCTTTATCAGTCGTCGTCATGGCGCACTGATAACGGCCATGAGCTGCTCTATGACTGGAAGGAAGACGACGGCCGCGCCGACATGGACGAGGCGATTGGTGTGCTCGATGCCGCGATCGGCCACAATTCCGGCCTGCTGCATGGCGTGGTTGCGCCCATGGCGATCGATACCTGCTCGCTGGCGCTGATCCGCGAAAGCCTCGACATGGCCAGGGACCGGGACCTGCCGTTCCAGCTTCATGCTGGCGAAGCCATGATGGAGTTTCTGGAAATCACGCGCCGCCACGGCGTCAGCCAGGTCCAGCTTCTGGCGCGCGAAAAGATGCTGGGGCCGGACGTTACACTGGGTCACGGCCTCTTCCTCGACCATCACTCCTGGCTCCATTGGTCCAGCCGGGCCGATATCGGGTTGCTGGCCGATTATGAAACGTCGGTCGCCCATTGCCCGACGCCGTTCAGCCGTTACGGCATCACCATGGAGCACCTGGGCAAGTACATCGAGGCGGGCATCAACATGGGCATCGGCACCGACACCCATCCCCACAATATGCTTGAGGAAATGCGCACGGCCGCGATCATGTGCCGTGTTGCGGCCCAGAACATGCATGCTGTGACGACGGCCGACGTCTTTACCGCCGCGACCGTGGGCGGTGCCCGTGCGCTCAAGCGCGAGGATATCGGTCGGCTGGAAACCGGCGCGAAGGCTGACGTGGTTTCCGTTGCGATCGATGATCCCATCATGATGCCGGTCTATGATCCGATCCGCAGTCTGATCTACACGGCCGCAGACCGTGCCGTGCGTGATGTCTGGGTCCATGGCCGTCAGGTCGTGGGCGACGGTGAGGTGCTGACACTGGATATGACGACCATTGCTTCCCATCTTCAGGAAGCACAGATGCGCGCTCTTGAAAAAGTACCCCAGCGTGACCGTCTTGGCCGCAATGCGCTCCAGGTCGCGCCGCTCACTTTCCGGACACGCCGTCAGCACTGATCTGGTCGCATTAAACCACCGCCTGCCGCAAGGAGACATGAACGATGGAATATGGATTTTTCGGATTGCTCATTCTGGTCCTGGATATCTGGGCCATCATCAAGATCGTCCAGGGAAAGGCCGATTTTGGCGTCAAGCTTGCCTGGATCGTGGTGATCCTGCTTCTGCCGCTTCTGGGTCTTCTGGCCTGGTTCCTGTTCGGCCCGAAGTCGGTGAAATAGCGCCTCAACAGCTGCGAAAAGCGGAGCGCGCGGTCCGGGGGCTGGTCCGCGCGCTCCTGGGTCGGGATGCTTCTTGAGGATGGCTGACCGCACCACGCAGGTGGATTCAGGGGAGAATCATGATGCGACAACCGAATGCAGCATCCCATGTGTCAGAACACCTGCGTCGATCAATCGTTCCGGACAATCGCGCATTCTCCCAACAAGCCTGAATGCGGGAACTTGCACCGGACACAGGGTGTTTCCTGCACAACGCGCCTTGTGATTGCGCGAACAACCAACAAAAGCGAATACGGAGACACGCCTCATGTTTGAACTTCCTCCCTTGCCGTTCGAGAAGTCGGCCCTTGAACCGCATATGTCCGAACGGACCTTGTCCTTTCACTACGACAAACACCATGCCGGTTACGTCAAGAAGCTGAACAACGCGCTGGAAGGCGACAAGCGGCTGGACTGGAAGCTGGAGGAAGTGATTCACGATGCGGCCAAGAACGATGACATCGATGTCTTCCGCAATGCCGCGCAGATCTGGAACCACACGTTTTTCTGGAACAGTCTGTCGGCCGATGGCGGTGGCGGCGCGTCAGGCAAGCTGGCCGAGGCGATCGAAAAGGACTTCGGATCGATGGATGCCTTCCGTGAAGCTTTCGCGGATGCAGCGACGGGCGAGTTCGGCAGCGGCTGGGCGTGGCTGGTGCTCGACAACGGCAAGCTGCGCGCCATGAGCACCACAGATGCTGGTACGCCGATCTCGCGCGGCCTGCATCCGCTGCTGTGCTGTGATGTCTGGGAGCACGCCTATTATCTCGATTACCAGAACGATCGCGGCAAGTTTGTCGAAACGTTCCTGGATCACCTGGTCAATTGGGAATTCGCCAATGCCAATTTCGAAAATCAGGGTGAAGGTAACCAGATTGGCGCGCGTACCTACAACGAAAACCAGGAAGCCTTTGCCAAAAGCGGCAAGGTCGAAGGGGCCGCAGAAGAGGCGCGCAAGTCTCTGGACGACTGATTGACTACTTTCGAAAGAAGAGGCCGGTGCAGCACTGCACCGGCCCTTTTCGTTTGCGTGATGTCTCGACCAGCTGGCCTAGCTGCTCGTGTCGTGGGACATGCCCATGTTGTCGAACAGGCTGCGCAGGTTAAGTTCGATGTCGTCGAAGTCGGACTGGTTTTCCCCACCGAGCATCGTGTAGTTCAGACCGTCGCTTTGCCAGTTGGCGGTACGCACGCCCGACGATGACGGCGCCCCTGGTGCGTTGCGTTCGTGTTCTCCCGGCTTCCAGACATACACGGCCATCTTTTCAAGGCTGTCGCCTTCGCCGCGCTCATAGAGATACATGATGGCGTTGCCGCGTGGCCCGGGAATCACACGGCCACCTGCCAGACTGAAGCCGCTTTCACTGAGATCCGGTGGGTCGACAGGCCTGCCCAGGACCGACTCGGTGCGCGGCAGGAACTCGTTGATCCGGTCATAACCAAAGTCGATCGGATAATCCGGATCCTGGAGGTAGAAACTGAAGGCACTGGTTGCTTCGCCCAATGCAAGATCGATCTGGTCGTTTCCGGGGAGATCGTAGGTCGCAACCATCCAGCCGATTGCAACGCCAATCAGGCCGGCGACGAAGCTCGCCAGCACGGGCCAGCGCCTGGATGTGGCCTCATCGTCCACGGGTGTGGAACCGGACTGCTCTTCCTCATCGGCCAATCGTGCGTCCCTGATCACCGACAGGAGCCGGTCCGGCACATCTTCATAGAGTGCAGAATCTGCCATGTCCCTGAGGCGATTGTTGATTTCAACAGCTTCAACGACCTCACGCATGCGCGCTGGGTCGTTTTCCAGCTCACTCAGCAACCGGGCGCGCTCTGCCGTGTCCAGGCGACCGTCAATCAGATCCTGGAGCATGTCGTCGGTGATGTTGCCGATTGGTGACATTATCGGCCTCCCGTGTCGGTCATGATTCCAACATCCAGTAGAGATTCACGCAATGCCTCGCGGGCGCGCAACAATCTCGAGCGGATCGTTCCAACGGGTACATCACAAATCTCGGCTGCCTCTTCATAGGCAAGCCCTTCGATCGCGACCAGAAAAAGAACCTGTCGATGTTCATCCGACAAACGTTCGAACTCTCTGGCGATCTGGCCGACGACGACAAGTGACTCTCCGTCAGGCGCATTCGATTCGTGGCGATCAGGATCGATCTCCACGGAGGTTATGGGCGATCCCTTGCTGCGGCGGATCTCGTTGAGGAACGCATTCCTCAATATTGTGAACAACCAGGCGCGCAGGTTTGTTCCCGGCGTCCAGGAATCAAGTTTGTTGATGGCACGCACCAGGCATTCCTGCACAAGGTCATCAGCACGATCGACATCACGCGTCAGCGATCGTGCAAAACGCCGCAGTCGCGGAATTTCACGTTAAATCAGATCAAGTGTCGAATCATCGGCCACCCGAATGTGCCCCCATGGCAGTGTGTTCCGAGTCTGCGTACTCAGCCGCTGGCCACTGCCGACGTAGTGTCCAATGACTCGGCGACAACTTCAATGGTCGCTTTGGCCTTTCGTACGCGCTCGAGAGCAGACTTGCGATCGTCATCATCGGCAAGGGAACGCTCGATGCTCTCGTTCAGCATCTCGGTCTGACGACGCAGGACGTCGACGTGTTCGCGTGTGCGCGCAAACTCAGCCAGTTCGCCCATGGCATCCACCATACGGATGAGGCCCAGGGCGTTGCCGTCCAGGTTCTGTCGGATCGGGTGAAACGCGCTTGAGAAGAGACCTTCAAAGGTTATCTGATCCACCTTCACCGCTATCGAATCATGGCGTCCGTGATGGGTCGCCGGCATGTCGCGAGACATGATTTCCGACATGGCGGCCGCGAGATTGTCGATGGCGGCAATGGCCGTAAAGGCATCATTGATGCCTGGCGACAGGGCCCGTATGGCGATTTCGACCAGTGCCTTGATCGGGAACTCCAGATCCTGGGCCGCCGTGCGGCGTGCGCCGACAACAACACATGCGCAGATATGCGCGGTGACCGTCTTGTCGATGTTCCGGTCCGGCCCCGCCTTGCCGATCACGGCATCGTTCAGAATGAAATGGCCTGCGCGATAGTTGATCTCGATCCTGATGTCGTGCCGGTCGGCAAGATCAACCAGTCGCTCGACGTCGATGCTCTGGATGTAGCCGCTTCGCGGTGCCGTGCGGTCAAGAGGATGCTCGATTGCAAAGTCATCTTCGCCTGAGTCGAATTCAGATCGTTCCTCAGGGCAGGTCTTGCGGATCTGAGCACTCAGCTCCTTCTTGACCTTCGCAATGACGTTGTCGGCCTGCATGAACTGGGCCGTGTGATGCAGAAAAAAGATCAGCAGCACAAAACAAAGCAGGACCATCAGGATCGAGCAGGCCAGCGCAACGCCCGGGATGGGGTCGGGAACAATCGCAAGGGTGACGAGTGGTGGACAAAGGTCGCCACAAAACTGCCCAGCACCACCTGGTTGAACGTATCCCCCATGAATGATTGCAGGAGGCGCGGGCCAAGCTGTTGGGATGCCCGGCTCAGGGCAACCAGGGCCATGGAGAAGACCAGCGATGTGACGGTGATGATCGAGCCCAGGGTGGTCGAAAGGATCAGCCGGGTTGCTTCCGGTCCGGCTGCCAGAACACTGTGGTCACGCAGGAATTCGTCGATGACACCGACGTCACCGCTGCTGCGTGTCAGGAATGCCAAGGCCAGGGCACCCAGACTCATCAGTCCGGGCAGAAACCAGAAACTGCGGGTGATAGCGTAATGCACCACGCGTAACCGCGCCTTGAACCCCCACACGATCCGGTCTCCCCATGTTGAAAGGCGCAGGTAGCCGCACCTTCCTGTCGTTAACGTCCGGGGGGCATGTTCGTTCCCCGGTGTCTGATGTCAGACGCGACGCTGCCGCAGTGAAGACAACACCATGATCGCCAGCGTGAAAAGAACCAGTGCGCCGGCCTGGTGCAGGGCTCCCAGCCAGACCGGAACGTAACTGAGCAGCGTTGCGATGCCCAGACCGGCCTGAATCAGCACCATGACGGCAAGCGCCAGCAGGCTGGTGCGCGTTTTTTGGGTCAGCTGGCTCCTGGCGTTGGCCAGCCAGAAGACCAGGACCGCAAAGACCGTCAGGACCGCCAGAACGCGATGATGGAACTGAACGGCGGCGATGTTCTCGAACGGGTTTTGCCACCATGGAAGGTCTGATTGATAGCTTCCGGGGATCAGGCTGCCGTACATCAGGGGAAAGGTGTTGTAGTAACGTCCGGCATCCAGCCCGGCGACAAAGGCGCCGGAAACCACGGTCACCGATACCAGCGCGAGGAGCCAGCCGGCGATCCGGCGTTTGCGGTCCACACCGGTTTCTGCAGGTCCGTAATCGGGCGGGTTGCGCAGGCCCAGTATGGTCCAGACCAGCGCTCCGTAGATCAGGAACGCAAGCGCCAGATGCATCGCCAGCCGGTACTGGCTGACACTTGGCCGGTCGACCAGGCCGCTTTTGACCATGAACCAGCCCACCACACCCTGCAGGCCGCCAAGCACCAGAAGGCCGGTCAGGCGCAGGGCAAGCGGGCGGTCCAGCTGCCGCATCGCCAGGAAGACCATGAAGGGCAGGAAAAACGCCAGACCAATGATGCGGCCCAGAAGTCTGTGACCATATTCGAACCAGAAGATCGTCTTGAACGCTTCCACGCTCATGCCCGCGTTGACCTGCTGGTATTCCGGCGATGCCCGGTACTTGTCGAATTCGGCCTGCCAGGCCGTTTCGGTCATCGGCGGCAGCCAGCCGGTGACCGGCCGCCAGTCGGTCATGGAGAGGCCTGATTCGGTCAGGCGCGTGACGCCGCCCAGCACCACCATGAAAAAAACCAGCGCCGCGACCAGAACAAGCCAGGGAACCACGCTACGGGGTGTGCCGTGCACGGAAACAGCCGCATTATCGGACGTCATGGTTCTGGTTCTTCCTGCCAGTGGCCGGCTTCCTTCAGTGCGTCGGCCACTTCGGTAGGCATGTAGTTCTCGTCATGTTTGGCCAGAACCTCATCGGCGACAAACGGCCCTGCAGCATCGGGGAAACTCCCGTTGGCGATGATGCCCTGACCTTCACGGAACAAATCGGGGAGGACGCCGGTGTAGGAGACCGGGACCTCGGCTGCACCATCGGTCAGGACAAAGGTGGTCGTGATGCCATCGGAGAGTTTCATGACGCTGCCATCGACCACCAGTCCACCCAACCGGATACGCAGATCCGGCGCGACCGGTTCAGCAACCAGGTCGGAAGGCGAATAGAAGAACGTCACCTTGTCTTCCAGGGCAAAGAGGACCAGCACGGTGGCGACTGCGAAGCAGGCGAACCCGGTTGTCAGAAACATGGTGCGGCGTTGCTTGCGGGTCATGGGTTCCGACTCCGCTCACGCTCGGCTTCCAGGGCATCGAGCTGTTCCCTGCGTTTGGCAAGCTGGCGCAGGCTGAAGACGAGCAGGCCGATCAGAATGACCGCGGTTACGCCATAGGATGGCCATACCGTGGCGGCGTAACCGCCCATGTCCAGAAACGCTGCCATGTCAGGCGCCCTCGGCTGCGCGATGGCGCTGCAAGACTTCGATGCGCCGTGCCATCAACTCACTGCGGATGCGGATCAGCAGCAGCACGACATAAAACGCCGTGAACCCTGCGGCCATGACCAGGAGCGGCCACAACATCGATGAATGGATCGTGGGACCGTCCATGCGCAGCACGCTGGCCGGCTGATGCAGCGTGTTCCACCATTCGACCGAGAACTTGATGATCGGCAGATTGATTGCGCCGACCACGGCCAGGATGGCTGCCGCACGTCCGCCGCGCTCGCGATCGTCAAAGGCGTTGGAGAGCGCCATGTGGCCCAGGTAGAGAAAGAACAGCACCAGCACCGAGGTGAGGCGCGCATCCCATTCCCAGTAGGTGCCCCAGGTCGGCTTGCCCCATAGGCTGCCGGTGATCAGCGCGACCGTCGTAAAGGCCGCGCCGATGGGGGCCGAGGCGCGCGCCGCCAGATCGGCCAGCGCATGTTTCCAAATCAGGAAGGAGACCGAGAGAACCGCCATGACGGCATAACAGAACATCGACATCCAGGCCGCGGGCACATGGACATACATGACCCGCACGGTATCGCCCTGCTGATAGTCCGGCGGTACGAACACCAGTGCCCAGACAAGACCACAGCCGATCAGACCCGTTGCCAAGACGGCGGCCCAGGGAAAGACGTGCGCGGAAATCCGCTGAAAACGCGCCGGACTGGCCAGGCTATGAAGCAGGGATGGCACGGGTAGGGAACTCTCCAGAAAACGAGGCGATGACTACAACACAGGGGCGATCACGTCCAACCACGATCAGTCCATGGCAAGGCGCAGGGCACCAGCCCCTGCAAAGGCAGCAAGTGGCAGGGATACGACGAGAACGGCGCCTTCGATCAGGATATGGGGAAGCACCGGCAATCCTGCCAGCGCGGCCTCGACCGCAGAGATGCCGAAGATCAGAACAGGGATATAGAGCGGCAGGACCAGCAGGCCGATCAAGGCACCACCACGCCGTGCGCCCAGCACCAGAGACGCACCGATGGCGCCGACCAGACTGAGAGCAGGCGTACCCAGCGCCAGGCCGATGATCAGCGGGGCATAGGCTTCTGGATCCAGCTGCAGCATCATGCCCATCACCGGCGCCAACAGGGTGACCGGCAGCCCGGTGACCAGCCAGTGTGCCAGGCACTTGGCCAGAACGACCAGTTCCAGCGGCATGGGTGAAAGCGCGAGCAGGTCGAGGGAGCCGTCTTCCAGGTCCTGACGGAACAGCCGATCCAGGGACACGATGGCGGCCAGCAGGGCCGTTACCCAGATGATGCCCGCGGCGATGCGGCCCAACAGCTCGGGATCGGGGCCCACGCCGAACGGGAAGAGGGCGATGGTGATGACAAAGAAGCCCAGGGTCAGGGCCGCTTCGCCACCGCGTCGTGTGGCCAGCGCAACGTCGCGGCGCACCAGGGCTGTAAAGGCGCTCATGAACGCACACCCAGGGTCAGGACGGCCGCGTTCTCCACGGCAAGATCTTCGTGGGTCGCCAGAATCGCAATGCCGCCCTCCGCACGGTGCTGCGCAATCATTGCGGAGAGCTGTTCCACCGATGCTGCGTCCAGCGTGACCGTGGGTTCGTCCATCAGCCAGCAACCGCCAGGTCGTGCCGCCAGCCGTGCCAGGGCGAGCCGCCGCTGCTGACCGGCCGAGAGCATGGAGGCCGGCAAATCCGCCAGGTGGCTCAGCCCGACGGCCTCCAGAGCTTCGGCGGGTGTGCGACTCGCCTGCTCGAAGCGGGACCAGAAGCCAAGATTGTCCCCCACGCTAAACTGCGGTTTCAGCGCCGTGCCGTGCCCCAGAAAGGCCAGGGAACGCCGCCAGTCGGCAGGATCCTCGCGCGTGTCCTTGCCATGCCACAGCACCTGGCCCTCTGTCGGCTCCAGCAGACCCGCAAGGACGCGCAACAGACTGCTCTTGCCGCTGGCATTGGGACCGCGCAGGACCAGGGCGTCACCGGGTGCCAGAGCGAAGTCCAGACCGGCGAACAGATGCCGTCCGCCGCGCTCGCAGCTCAGGGATTGGGCAATCAGTGCCGGGTTGCGGGAATCTGGGTCCATGCCCGCGGCACTCTACAGGCCAGTGGGGAAGGGGGTAAACTGGTGCAGATCGGTTCTTGATAAGAAAGTAGATTGTTTATAAATTGTAAGGCGACTCGCGGGAGGGCAGGCCATGTCACTGGGTTGGACGAAGACGGTTGCTGTTGAGGACCTCAAGGCCAAGGGCCGCACGGTGTTCCGCATCGATGGACGCCAGATTGCGCTGTTCGACACGAAAAACGGCATCTTTGCCTGCAACAACCGCTGCCCCCATGAAGGCTATCCCCTGCGTGAAGGCACGCTGGACGAAAACTGCCTGCTGACCTGCAATTGGCATAACTGGAAGTTCAACCTGGAGACCGGCGAGAATCAACGCGACGGCGACAAGCTGCGCACCTATCCCGTGGATGTGCGCGATGGCGCTATCTGGGTCGAGATTGTCGATCCGCCGGTCGATGTGCAGCTCGAGAAATCGCTGGAAGACCTGAAACAGGGTTTCGTCGATCACGATTATGAACGCCTGGCGCGCGAGATTGCGCGCATCGTGCGTCTGGGCGTCGATCCCATGGTGGCGGTCAAGGAAGCGATCCGTTGGTCCCACGACAAGATGGAGTACGGCTGGACCCATGCCTATGCCGGTACCGCCGACTGGCTGGCACTCTATGACGAACATGCCGGTGCGCCGGAAAACCAGCTGATCTGTCTGCTCGAGTCGATCGGTCACATGTCTGACGACACGCTGCGTGAGGCCACCTATCCCTATGCGGAGGGTGTCGAGGCATGGGACGAGGAAGCCTTTGTTGCCGCCGTCGATGCCGAGGACGAGGTCCGCGCCATCCGCCTGACCCGCGGCGCGCTGGAAACCGGCGATGCCTATGGCACCATGGAACGTGCTTTGGCGCGGGCGGCGCTCGCGCACTATGCCGATTTCGGTCACTCCACGATCTATGTGCCCAAGGCCGGCGCGCTGATCCAGCGACTGGGCGAGGACACTGCCGAGCCGGTTCTCCTGTCTCTCGTGCGCAGCATGGTGTCAGCCTTCCGCGAGGAACTGATTCCGGAGTTCCGTGCCTATGGTGATGCGATGGTGACGTTTGGTGCAAAGCCCAATGGCGCTGCGCCGCCCGCAACCGATTTTGCCCGTCTCAACGCGAACAAGGCGGTGACCTTTGTCGCCGAGCACGGCACCGCACCTGCGCTTGATCTCTTCCGCAGCCTGCTTGGCGCCAATGCCACCAACATGCTGACCATGGACCTCAAGCATCTCGAGGATCTTGATCAGCCCTATGGCAGCGACTTCGGCTGGCTTGATCTCACCCACGGCCTCACCTTTGCCGATGCGGTACTCGATCTCTGCCGGAAGTATCCTGAACTCTGGCCCCAGGGCCTGTTGCAGATGGCCTGCTTCTCGGGCCGCAACATCGGTCATGACGATCC
Source organism: uncultured Alphaproteobacteria bacterium (assembly GCA_938048755.1). Lineage (GTDB taxonomy): Bacteria > Pseudomonadota > Alphaproteobacteria > SP197 > SP197 > SP197. The sequence continues at coordinate 32,871 of CALIUG010000155.1, read as the reverse complement.
GAATGTGGATCTTGAGGACTGGCGTGTGTCGGATGCCGAAGCGTTCTTCCGGGACGTCGAGCAGACCCTGTTCGATCACGGTCACGACGAATACATCGTCTCGGTGCATCTGGTGAAGACCGCTCAGGCCGTGCGCAACCTACTGGCTTCCCAGGAAGCCGGTAGCGCCGGAGACATCGCCCTTGCGTCCCTCAACCGCCTTCTGGCCTCGCCCGTGCGCCGCAAGATGGTGCGCCGCACCGCCCGTCAGGCCATGGGGTTTGTCGAGACCGACATCTGACCGAGCGGTGAAACTGGGACATTTTCCCCGATAATTGTCCAGAATTGACAGGATGCGTCTCTGACGTGTGGGTTTCCGGTTTCTGGAACACCCAGACTCGATGCTGGGGAACGGGTCGACAAGAACCCGGCGCCATCACGCCATGCGTTGATGATGACACCGGCCCAGGCGGCCGAACGGGTGAATAAAGAATGAGTGAAGTCGAAAAGGTCGACTATGAAGTCGGCCGCGATAACGTCCAGGTCATGGGTCTCGATATCCATAATCCTGTCTTTTTCATTTCCAGTTTTCTGACGGTGGGTTTTGTCATCGTCGTTCTGATGTTCCAGGAAGGCGCTGCCGATGCTCTGGGTGCCCTGCGCCCATGGCTGACCTCGACCTTTGACTGGGTCTTCATGATTGCAGCCAACATCTTTGTGTTGTTCTGCATCTTTCTGATTGTCTCACCGCTGGGCAAGATCCGGTTGGGTGGCAAGGATGCCAAGCCGGACTATTCCTATGCCGGCTGGTTCGCCATGCTGTTTGCCGCCGGCATGGGCATCGGCCTGATGTTCTTTGGCGTGCTGGAGCCGGTTTATCATTTCCAGCTTCCGCCATTGGGCACCGATCCCACGGACATTGAAGCAGCACGTGCCATGGGCATGGCTGCGACGATCTTCCATTGGGGTCTGCATCCCTGGGCGATCTATGCCGTGGTCGCGCTGGCGCTGGCCTTCTTCTGCTACAACCGCGGCCTGCCGCTTACCATCCGCTCGGCATTCTACCCAATCCTGGGTGACAAGATCTGGGGCTGGTCGGGACACGTCATCGATACCCTCGCGGTGTTTGCGACGCTGTTTGGCCTTGCCACGTCGCTGGGCTTTGGTGCCCAGCAGGTGACTGCAGGTCTCAACTACCTGTTCGACATCCCCGCCACCGATCTCACCATGATCGTGCTGATCGTGGGCATCACCATCGTTGCCCTGGGTTCGGTGCTGATGGGCCTTGATGGCGGTGTGAAGCGCTTGAGCGAACTCAACATGGGCCTTGCTTTGATCCTGTTGATTTTCGTGATTGTCGTTGGACCGACCGTCGCGATCTTCTCAGGCTTCTTCAATGGTCTGGGGTCCTACATCGTCAATGTTATCCCGCTCTCCAACTTCGTTGGACGTGAAGACCTTGACTTCATGCACGGCTGGACGACGTTCTACTGGGCCTGGTGGATTTCCTGGTCGCCCTTTGTCGGCATGTTCATCGCACGTGTTTCACGTGGCCGCAGTGTGCGTGAGTTCGTCACCTGCGTTCTGATTGTGCCGACCCTGGCCTGTGTCCTCTGGATGGCGGCGTTCGGCGGTACGGCCATCGAGCAGCATGTCACCGACGGCTATACCGGGGTCACCGAGACGATCGCGGCATGGACGCCGGAACTCTCGCTCTTCAAGATGCTCGAGCCGCTCCCGCTTTCGGGTGTGCTTTCCTTTATCGGTATCGTGCTGGTCATCGTGTTCTTCGTGACCTCCTCGGACTCCGGTTCGCTGGTCATCGACACGATCACGGCCGGCGGCAAGACCGACGCTCCGGTCACACAGCGTATCTTCTGGTGCACCTTTGAGGGTCTCATCGCCATCGCCTTGTTGCTGGGTGGTGGTTTGGGATCCCTTCAGGCCGCAGCGATCGCGACAGGTTTCCCCTTCGCCATCGTTCTGGTCCTGATGGTCTACTGCACCTGGAAGGGCCTCGCAGCCGAACGCAAGGCGCTTGGCTGAACCGATCGCGCATAAGGCGTGAACTTCCGCCGCCGGGCTAGCGCTCGGCGGCGGTTTCATTATGGGCTGGCGGAAATCTCACGAATGCCGGAAGGAAATTCGGTCGCCCTCCGGTCACCCAATGCGTAATCTCGGGCCATACCCGATTGAGGAAACTGCTTATGCCCCGTCATCACGTTGCCCGACGCGATCTTGTCTGCTCATTGCCTGAACCCGGCTGGAACTATGGCTACGAACGGTCGCCGTTCTACCCCCATACGCTCGCCGACGGCGCGACCTATGTCGTCTACAACCGGCGCATGATGCCGGTCTCGATGGCCAATGCAGACCGGTTCACCCGCTACTGGGCCCTGCGCAAAGGCGTGACGCGTCTTGATACCGGGGAGTTGCCCACGGAGTTCCGCGGACCCGATGCGGTGCGTCTTCTCAACCTGCTGTTCACGCGTGATGTTGGCAAGATGAAGGTCGGCCGCAGCACCTATGGCGTTGCCTGCTGGCCTGATGGCGGCGTCCTGGTCGATGGTATTCTGATTCGCCTGGAAGAGGATCGGTACTGGTATGTGCAGGCCGACGGCGATTTCGTCGGCTGGGCCAAAGCCCACGCGCTTGGCATGGATGTCGCGGTTTCCGATCCGCAATCCTGGGTGCATCAGATCCAGGGACCCAAGGCATTTGATGTGCTGGCCGAGGCCTGTGATGAGGGCATGCCTGAACCGTTCAAGTACTTCGATGCACGTCATGTGATGATGGGTGGACAGAAGGTGCTCATCACACGGACAGGCTGGACCGCAGAACTGGGTTTTGAGATCTACACCGATCCCGGCATGGATTACGACGCTCTATGGGCGCACGTGACTGCCGCTGGAGCCAGGCACGCCATGCTCGATATCGGTCTGGACGCGATGGATATTCGTCGCATCGAGGGTGCGATTTTCAACAACGGCTCCGATATCGACAGTTCCATGTCGGCCTGGGCCGCCGGCTTTGCACCGTTTATTGATCTCTCCAAGGATGATTTCTTTGGAAAATCAGCTCTGGAACATGCAGACCAGAGGACATGCATGTTCGGCCTGACCTGTGACGATGCCGAGCTGCTGATTGGTGGGCCGGTGTCGCACAACGGCAAGGAGATCGGCCATGTCACGGCATCAGGCTGGTCACCGCATCTGGAATGCTGCGTGGCCTTTGTTCGCCTTGATGATGCCGATCATGCAGCGCAGCGCGACGTGGAAGCCATGGGCTTCGATCTCGCCATGCACAAGGCCAGGATCGTGGACCTGCCGTTTTATGATCCTGAAAAACGCATCCCGCGCGGCCTGGAGGTTGTCGACTGGTAGGTCACTCCGGCAACGGGATGAATTCCTCTTCATCGCCAGAAACCAGCCCAAATCGCTGGTTTCTCCAGTCGTCCTTGGCCTGCTCGATCCGATCCCTGGAGCTGGAGACGAAGTTCCACCAGAGGTGGCGCTTGCCATCAAGCGGGGCGCCTCCGGCCAGCATGATGTGAGCCCGGGCGTTTCCGGCCTCCAGAGTCTGCGACGCACCGTCCTGCAGCACAGCCATCTGATTGGGAAGAACCTTTGTGCCGTCGATCGTGACCTCACCTTCCACCACATAGACCGCGCGTTCCCCCAGTTCCGCGGGCAGGGTGAGCGAGCCTTCTGCGTCGATCCACGCTTCGAGATAGTGCAGGTCGACGACGGTTTCGAAGGGTGCGGGATGACCGAACGCTCTGCCCGCGATCAGACGCAGCTCGGCATCGTCCACCCGGAACTGCGGTAACTGCTCCCTGGGAACATGCTGGAAGGCCGGATCCATCTCCTCGTACTCAAGGGGAAGTGCCAGCCAAATCTGGATCCCATGCAGTCTGCGTTTACGCATCAATTGTTCTGGCGACGTGCGCTCGGAATGAACGATGCCGCGTCCCGCTGTCATCCAGTTGACCGCACCAGGCCGGATCGCCTGGTGATAGCCGAGGCTGTCGTGATGCAGGATCTCGCCTTCGAACAGATAGGTCATGGTTGTCAGCCCGATATGGGGATGCGGGCGCACGCTAATTCCCTTCCCGGGCTCGAATTCGGCGGGGCCCATGTGATCGAAAAAGACGAAGGGGCCCACGGCCCGCCGATCCACGGCAGGAAAAACACGGCGCACGGAAAAATCACCGATGTCCTTTTCATGGGGGGAAAGGACATGCAGCACCGCGCCATGTGTCTCATGGCAGGCCGCTTCGGGACAATCACGCCAGCTCATCAGATCAGGCTCCTGCCTTGTGAAGGTCTATCCATTCGCCAAAGGCCTGCATGGCCTTGGCAACAAACTCCCGGGTCTTCTCATCTGTTACCTTGCCGTCTTCGACCTTGTCGTAGGGGCCAGGCACCATGACTTCGGGCTGGTTCATGACCCTGCCATCGAGAAACGTGAAGGTATTGCGGATGTCGCGCTGCCAGCGCGCCGTTCCAATGCCGCCGGGGCTGGCACAAATACCCAGAACACGAGTGGTGGACATGGACGGATTGGTCTCCCGACGTTGAGAATCGTCATCAATCCATATGGGGCCTCAAACCGGCGGTACCACCACAACCCGTCCATCCAGTTCCTCATCCGGGCGGGTCAATGCCAGATGGGCGATGGCGGGGCCCAGATCGCCGCCCGGGGGCAGGGATGCGACGCCATAACAGCGGACATCGCCAGACGCTTCCGTTCCCAGGCGCCTGCGAATGGCCGAAAGTGCCTCCTCGAGCTTCCCGATTTGGGGACGTTCGCCTGAAGGATCGACCAGGACGATCAGGCCCTGGCTGCGCGCCGTGATCCGGGGCAGGGCGGCTTCGATCAGGTCTTCGGCAAGGCCGCGTTCGTCCAGCAGCAGGATCAGTGCGTCCAGACCGCCGCAGGTGCGCACGACATCGGCCACCACGCCGGCCTGATCCGGCGCCATGGGATCGCCGATCTGGATCGCGGTCGTGCCCCATCCGTGCCGGATCTGTGCTGCTGCAGCATCCGTGCGTTCTGCTTCCGCGTCATACAACACCACGGTGGCACCGTGGGACGCGATGGCTGCGGCAATGGCGGCACCACGCTCGCTTCCGCCCTGGGTGACAACGGCGACAAGTCCGGCAAGGGCGTCCATGGATGGCTCTCCTTTGAAGGCCGGTATTGTGGTGAGCGGTTCTGCCGGGGTCAACGCACTGGCATTTGCCAATTGGCGTCTGGAGTACCATGTTCAGGGGTAATGGACCTGATCAGAGTCCCATTACACAGTGCAAGTCACGGGAGACCCGGAAGTGAGCAGCCTCAACAGCTTCGGCGCGCGCCAGACCCTCGATGTCGGCAACCAGTCCTACACCTATTACAGCCTGGACAAGGCGGCCGAGTCCCTGGGCGATGTTTCGCGCCTGCCGGTCTCTCTGAAGATCCTGCTGGAAAACCTGCTGCGTCATGAGGATGGCGAGACGGTAACGCAAACCGATGTTCGTGCTGTGGCCAAGTGGCTGGAGACGCAGTCCAGCAAGGAGGAGATCGCCTTCCGGCCCGTTCGGGTTCTGATGCAGGACTTCACCGGTGTGCCCGCCGTGGTCGACCTGGCCGCCATGCGCCATGCCATGCGCGAGCTTGGCGGTGATCCCGACAAGATCAATCCGCTCAGCCGTGTGGACCTCGTCATCGATCATTCCGTGCAGGTCGACCAGTTCGGCACGGCCCATGCCTTTGGCCATAACGTCGAGCTTGAGATGGAACGCAACGCGGAGCGTTATCAGTTCCTGCGCTGGGCCCAGACCGCCTTCGACAATCTGCGTGTGGTTCCGCCGGGCACCGGCATCTGCCATCAGGTCAATGTCGAGTATCTGGCACGTGTCGTGTGGGTCCAGGATGGCGTGGCCAGCCCCGACACGCTGGTCGGCACTGACAGTCACACCACCATGGTGAACGGTCTTTCCGTGCTGGGCTGGGGCGTTGGCGGCATCGAGGCCGAGGCCGCCATGCTGGGTCAGCCGATTTCCATGCTGATTCCCGAGGTCGTCGGGTTCCGTCTGACGGGCAAACCCAAGGAAGGAACGACCGCGACCGATCTGGTGTTGACAGCCACGCAGATGCTGCGCGCCAAGGGCGTGGTCGGCAAGTTCGTGGAGTTCTACGGCCCCGGTCTCGAACATCTCACCCTGGCTGATCGTGCAACCGTGGCCAACATGGCCCCGGAGTATGGTGCGACCTGTGGTCTCTTCCCGATTGATTCCCAGACCACCGATTACCTCACCTTCACCGGCCGCGAGCCCGATCTGGTGAGTCTGGTGGAAGCCTATGCCAAGGCCCAGGGCCTGTGGCGTGATCCCGACGCGCCCGAGCCGATCTACACCGACACGCTGGAACTGGACCTGGGCGAGGTTGAGCCCAGCATCGCCGGACCCAAACGTCCTCAGGACCGGATCGTGCTCAGCCAGGCCAAGACGGAGTTCGACAAGGTTCTGGTCGAAAACGGCCGTGCTGAAGGCGTGCTGGAATCTGCCGAGATGGAAGGCGGCGGCACGCTCGAGGATGGCGCTGTCGTGATTGCCGCGATCACCAGCTGCACCAACACCTCCAACCCGGCGGTCATGCTGGCGGCCGGTCTGGTGGCCAAGAAGGCGCTCGACAAGGGGTTGATGGTCAAGCCCTGGGTCAAGACCTCGCTGGCGCCAGGCAGTCAGGTAGTGACCGATTATCTGGTCAAGGCCGGACTTCAGGATGCGCTCGACGAACAGGGCTTCAACCTGGTCGGTTACGGCTGCACCACCTGTATCGGCAATTCCGGGCCGCTACCCGAGCCGATCCACAATGCCATCGAACAGAACAAGCTGGTCGTCGGCTCCGTGCTGTCTGGCAACCGCAACTTCGAGGGCCGCGTCCATGCCCTGACGCGGGCCAACTATCTGGCCTCGCCGCCCCTGGTGGTGGCCTATGCGCTGGCGGGTTCGCTCACCATCGACATCACGACCGAGCCTGTGGGTACGGGGAGCGACGGTGAGCCCGTCTACCTGCGCGATATCTGGCCCAGCAATGCCGAGGTCGAGGCAACCATCCGCAGCGCCCTGGCGCCCGACATGTTCGAGACCCGCTATGCCGATGTGTTCTCGGGCGACGCGGACTGGCAGGCGATCGAGATTCCCAAGGAGCGGATTTATTCCTGGGATTCGACCAGCACCTATATCCAGCGCCCGCCTTTCTTTGACGGCATGCCCAAAAAGGCGCCTGAACAGGCCCAGGACATCACCGGTGCGCGTGAACTGGCCCTGCTGGGTGACAGCATCACGACCGACCACATTTCGCCGGCCGGCGGCATTGCCAAGTCCAGCCCGGCTGCGGCCTACCTGATGGATCGTCAGGTCGGTCAGCGCGACTTCAACAGCTACGGTTCGCGCCGCGGCAACCACGAAGTCATGATGCGCGGCACCTTCGCCAACATCCGTCTCAAGAATGAACTGGCGCCCGGCACCGAAGGCGGGGTGACCCGTCATCAGCCCTCCGGCGACCAGATGTCGATCTACGATGCGGCCATGCGATACCAGGACGAAGGCGTGCCTTTGGTGATTGTTGCCGGCAAGGAATACGGCACCGGTTCATCGCGCGACTGGGCAGCCAAGGGCACGATCCTGCTGGGCGTGAAAGCCGTCATTGCCGAGAGTTACGAGCGCATCCATCGCTCCAACCTGATCGGCATGGGCGTTCTGCCGCTGCAGTTCAAGGACGGCCAGAGCCGCAACAGCCTGCATCTCGACGGCAGCGAAACCTGGGACATCACCGGTCTGGCCGATGGCATCAGCCCGCGCATGGACGTTCATGCCCGGGTCCATCGCGCCGATGGTTCATCTGAAGACGTGGTCCTGACGTGCCGCATCGATACCGGCAACGAGGTCGCCTACTACCTCAACGGCGGCATCCTGCACTACGTCCTGCGCCAGGCCGCCGGAACGGCCTGAGGCGCTCCTAGGGTATTGTCTTGTCGAGCCCGCGAGGGATGCGTTTTTCGGGATCGTAGAACGGTAGTGAGACCACATTGCACGTCGCCGCGTTGCCGTCGGTTGTGGCGAGCGACAACGTGCGGCCAACCCAGTCTCCGGCCTTCTCGAAGCGGACATACCCGATGCCGCAATTCTGGTAGGGCGACCATGCTCCCGCGGAGATGCGGCCCACGGCCTCGGTACCGTCCATCACGATGTTGCCGGAATCAGGTGTCGCATCCGCACAGGTGATGCCATGGAGCAGGGGCGTCTTCTCGGTGATCGCCAGCAGGGCATCGCGGCCCACGAAGTCGGTGTCCCGGTCGAGGTCGACGAAGGGTCCCAGGCCCGCCTGCCAGGGGTTCAGGCCGGGATCGATGTCGGTAATGTTGTCGAGGATGCCCGCTTCAATCCGGCGGATTTCCAGGGCATTGGCCGAGGTCGTGACCATTCCGTGGGAAGCTCCAGCCGACACCAGGTGGTCCCAGAGCCTGCGGCAATCGGTCTTGTCCCATTCGACATAGAACTCGTAACCCAGCTCTGCGGTCCAACCCGTGCGTGAGACATAGACCTGCTGGCCACCGATATCGAAGTAGCCTGCGTGGAAGTACTTCACGGTGTCATCGATTGCGCCGTTGGATGCCGCATGCACGATGGCAGGCGAGGCCGGTCCCTGGACCTGCAGCACGCGGGCATGAGGGTCGCTCACCTTCGCGTCGAAACCGCCGATATGGGCCAGAAGCCAGGTCTCCAGATCACCATCGGGCTGGACGTACCAGAACCTGTCCTCGGCCAGGCGGAACAGAACACCATCCATGAAGATGCCGCCATCATGGGTGCAGGCAATGGCGTAACGCCCGCGCCCTTCCTTCAGGTTGGCGACCCGGCGGGCAAACACGTATTCCAGGAACGCGGCGGCATCGGGACCGGAAATTTCGACCGGCCGTTCGGGCACATCGACCATGATCGCCTTGCGCCGCAGCGCCCAATAGGTCTCTTCGACATCGGCGCCGTTGGAGACCGTGTAGAAGCGACCGGCATAGACGCCGAACACCATATCGGGCGTGGAATGGCAGTCGAAGAAGGGCGATATCTCGAACCGGCGGCCGCTGATCTTCAGGGTGTGTGATGTGTCGGCGTGGACCGATGTGCTCATGATGCGTATTTCCAATCTTCAGATTTGGTGAAGAATAGGCGCCAATAAACGCTGCTGGAATTCATATGATCTGAGTCGAAGAGTTAGATAAACTTAACGCCATGGCCAACTGGATTCCCTCCCTCAATGCCTTGCGTGCTTTTGAAGCCACGGCGCGGCATCTCAGCTATCGGTACGCGGCCGAGGAGCTGCATGTGAGCCCGGCGGCGGTGAAACAACTCGTCGCCAAGCTGGAACAGACCCCTGGAACGCCGCTGCTGGTCCGTCAAGGACGCGGTCTCGCCCTGACCGGGGCGGGTGTCGAAGGCAGCCAGCGTTTGGGGCCGGCGTTTCGCGAGATTGCCGATGCTGTGGAAGCGATGCGCGCGGGCGAACAACGCCGCCGCCTGATTCTTTCTGTCGAGCCGTCCTTTGCCACAGCCTGGCTTGTGCCAAGGCTGGATGACTTCAGAACGCGTCATCCTGGGATCGATGTGCTGGTCGACTCGTCCCTGCATCTGGTTGATGTCGAGCGCGGTGCCGCCGATCTGGCGATCCGCTTCTGGAATGGTGTCGATGAAAGCCTTGTTGTGAACCGGTTGTTCGACGAGGAACTCTGTGCGTTCTGCAGCCCTGCGCTGGTGGACGGACCGGACGGCATCCGCAGCCTTGAAGACCTGGAACGCACGACCCTTCTGCACTGGGATCTCTCGGACATGCCCTGGGCGCATGCGACACGTTTCTGGATGGGCTGGACGCCGTGGCTTGCCAGGATCGGTGCTGAACACATCAGACCAGGCGAAGGCCTGCGCTTCAGTGACTACAACATGGCAGTGCAGGCAGCGATTGCAGGCCAGGGGGTCATTCTGGGCAGCGGGCCGATCTTCGGGGACCTCGTGTCCTCAGGACTTCTCGTCATGCCGTTCCGCGAGAACGTTGTGACCGACATTGGTTACGATCTTCTGGCAAGTGAGCGAAGCCTCGAACGCGAAGAGGTCCGCAGTTTCCGTGACTGGATCATCGAGACAGCAGCACGGTCACGCTGAACACCTCTCAGACATCGAGCCATTTCAGGTCGTGCCAGCTTGTCCTGCGCCAGGCATCGGTGTCGCGTGCATGGGTGTCATCTTGCGGCAGGTCGTACCAGGCACCGGCTTCGTCGGCATAGATGTGGACGGCGACGTGCATGTCGGGTGCCGTGTCGAACGAACCCACGGCAATCCCAGTGGGATGCTCCTTGCCGTGATCAAAGAACAGGGTTGAACCACACAGCTTGCAAAAACCGCGGTTCAGCGCGCCGCCGTGGCTGTACCAGGCAAGGCCGCGTTCTTCCGTGATGACGAGATTGCCCGGCTTCGCGGCTGTCGCGGTGACATGGTTGCTGCTGGCCTGCTGACACTCGCGGCAATGACAGGCGATGATTTCTCGTAGCGGGCCGGTCACGTTGTAACGCACGCCGCCACACATGCAGCCGCCGGAATGGGTGTGATGTTTCATGATGCACCTCTCTTTCTGTTCACGTCATCCTGGCCGGGTGCTCTTCTGGACACTCGCCAAGGCCGTCGGACTCGGCCATGATCCCCGCACCATTGGGGAGAGTTGAGATGGCGATTGTACTGCTGACCTTGGTGACGCTGGCCTATGCCGGTTACAACCTGTTTGTGAAAGTTGCCGGTGACCATGCGCCGGCCGAAGCGACCACGACCGTTCTGGCCACCATGGTCCTGCAACTGGGCGCAATCGCCACCTCGACCGCCTTCCTTATCTTCCTCACCGTGCAGGGCGGTCATGTCTTCAAACTCTCGACACCGACCTATGTCTACGCGCTGATTGCTGGTCTCTGTATCGGGACGGCGGAAATCTGCTACCTCTACCTCTTCGGCGGGATCGGCGGCATCAAACCGCTTCCCGGCAGTCTGGTCATTCCCACGGTGGTGACCGGCACGATCGTCATCACGCTCATCGTCTCCTGGCTCATCTTCAAGGAGCACCTCTCGATGATGCAGCTCTTCGGCGCAGCCATGATCGTGGGCGGCATCGCCGTCTTGTTTGCCGGTCACAAGGGGGGCGCTGTCTGAGCGCGAACCCCGTGCGATCTACTCGGGCCGCATCACCTCGTCGCGATGGCCAAGCTTTCCTTCGCTCACCAGGGTTCCCAGGGTATCGAGGATGACACGGCAGGCCAGCTGCGAGGTGTTGTCGTTGACATCATAGGGCGGTGAAACCTCGACCACCTCCATGGCGCAGAGCCCCTCACGGGCGATCAGACGCACCATCTCCAGCGCCTCGCGCGGGGTGAATCCGCCCGGTTCCGGCGTGCCGGTGCCCGGCGCATAGCCGGGATCAATCGAGTCGATATCGAACGACAGATAAACCGCCTCGGCGTCCTTCCAGGCAAGCTCCAGCGCCATTTCGGCCGTGCCCTGGGTGCCCAGTTCCTCGAAGTCCTTCATGGTGATCACGCTGGTGCCACGGTCGCGTGCCACTTCGGAGCCGGGCCGGTTGCCGTACCAGCCGCCGATGCCGATCTGCACCAGGTTCTTGGGCGGGCAGTTGGAAAGCCCGACATCATGCATGTGATGGTGATGCTGATGCGCCTTGGAGTGGTCAACGCTTTCGTGGTTGTTGGTCGTCCAGTACCAGGGCGTCGTGTGCATACGCTCGTCCATGTCGATGTCCTGGGTGTCCAGGTGGCGATCGAAATGGATGATGCCGACATTGCCCTCGATATGGGGCGCGACACCCCGGACATTGGGATAACCCAGGCTGTGGTCACCGCCCACGATTACGGGAAAGGCACCGGACTGGTAGATGTGGGAGATACCCTTGGATACCTGATCGAAGGTCTTTTCGATGTTGCCGGGAATGACAAAGATGTCACCGGCATCGCAGATGTCGAGTTCCTCGAACAGATCGACAGCACCGTCCACACAGTAACCGTCATAGACGGCAGAAATCCGGCGCACACCCTGGGGCCCGAACCGTGTGCCCGGCCGATAGGTCGTGCCGGTATCGAAGGGCACGCCGACGAAGGCCGCCTCGTACTCGCCGACCTTGCGGATATCCTCGCAATAGGGCGTCTTCATGAAGGTGTTGATGCCTGCAAAGGCGGGAAGATGCCCGCGGCTGAAGTTCGAGATGGTCCGGTCGTTAATCGATTCCGCAGCTTCCAGGCCCAGTTCCAGGCCGCGCGCGATCTCCTTCTGCTGTTTCGTCTGGGAGATCCGCTCGAGTTTCTTCAGGTTCCGGTTGCCTCGGAGTTCGCCGGTCTTTGGATCGGGCATGTTGGTTACCTGTCACGCTGCAGTTGATGGAAAAGGGAGGCCTGTCGGTCCCGAAAATCTTGCTGAAACGATAGGGACGTGTCCTGGATGCGTCAACTTGGCGGACGCCTTCATCCGTGACGCATGTCATGTTCCATCCGCCCCGGTGCATGGTACAAATTGCCATGAACTCGCAGCCGACCGAGCCCGCAACGGGCCCCTTTCTCGAACCCAAGGCACGCCACCACGCCTTTGATATTCCAGGCTGGTTGCGTGTCGCGCGCGACCATCACGAAGGTGGCACGTTCGGCGTGGTACGCGATATCGCAACCCTGGCGTTCGGACCGGGCAGGCTGAAGCCCTATGAGTACTTCTTCATGGGCCTCTATGAAGGCGATCGCATCGATGCTGCCGAGCGTCGGCGTTTCATGGGCGATCGGGCGCGGATTGTCCTGCACAGGCAAGCCATTGAATCCGAATGGCTGGCCGTGACCTATGACAAGCTTCTGTTCCTGCTGACCATGCGTGGCCAGGGGCTGCCTGTGCCCGAGGTGCGGGCTATCTTCCACCCCGGCCGCAACTTCGCCGATGCCGCATGTCTGGGCGATCCCGATGCCGTCGCACGATGGTTGCGGGAGGATGCCGCGTATCCGTTCTTTTCCAAGCCTGTCGAGAGCACCGGCAGTGCCGGGACGGCCTCGATTGATGCCTACGATGCCGATGCCGACGCGCTTGTCTCGGCAGACGGACGCCGTGTCGCCGTTGATCAGTTTGCCCGCGAGGTCGGGCGCTACCGTGAGCGTGGCTACCTGTTTCAGGAGCGTATTGCGACCCACCCGGAGATCGCACCGGTCTGCGGCCCGGGCGTGTCGGCCTGCCGCATGCTGGTGCGGATCGACGACGGCAAACCCGCCCTGCACCGCGCGACCTGGAAGATTCCCGCAGGCGCCAACATGGCCGACAACTTCTGGCGCGATGGCAACATGTTGGGCGCTCTCGACCCTGCTTCCGGGGAAGTCACCCGCGTGGTCCAGGGTATGGCGGTTGATGCGGTCGAAATGGAGAACCACCCCGACACGGGGATGGCACTCAAAGGATTCCGCCTGCCCGAATGGGGCGCCATGAAGGAGACCTGCCTGAAGGCCGCTGCGACCTTCCCGCCGCTCTGGCTTCAGGGCTGGGACGTCGCCCTGTCGGACCGCGGGCCCGTGTTGTTCGAGGTCGAGGGTGATGGCGGCGGCGCCCAGATGACCCAGCACGCCCAGGGACGCGGACTTCTGGACGATGACTTCGTCGCCTTTCTCGAACGCTGGAAAAAGGCGGCCGGCGATCGCCGCCAACGCCTCACGGGAAGTCGCAAGAAGCGCTGAGGGCGGCTGCTCCTGGCTCATTCAATCTCGTGTCATCCCGGCCAAGAGAGCGAAGCGAGCGCGAGCCGGGACTTCGATAGGGCGGAGCTGATTTCTCGAGGCCCCGGATCGGCGCGGCTCTGCCGCTTGTCCGGGGTGACACAGTTTATAGGGCTTTATGTCAGCCCTTCCGCGACGGTTTCTCGCCAACCGGCCCGTCAGCCTTCTTCCAGCCTCCAAAGCCGCCCTCGATATGGGCTACAGGCTCCAGGCCCATATCCTGCACGGCCTTGGTCGCCAGTGCCGAGCGCCATGCTGACGCACAATAGAAGACAAAGGTCTTGCCGCTGGCAAAGACGTCCTTGTGATAGGGGCTTTCGGGGTCGACCCAGAATTCCAGCATGCCGCGGGGTGCATGCATGGCGCCGGGAATCATGCCGTCGCGTTCCAGCTCGCGCACATCACGGATATCGACAAAAACGGTGTTGTCGTCACCGAGCAATTCCTTGGCTTCCTCAACGGGGATCGTACGGATCTCCTCGTTGGCTCGCGCAACCATCTCCTTGACCGTGGTTTTCAGTGCCATGCTGCGTTCTCCGCGTTTGTTGGACTTCAGATTAGCATTGCTTGCACGCTCAGGGGCAGCATGTGAGATAGGGTTTGTCGATTGTTGGAGTGGTTTGTTTGAACAAGACGGTTCTGGTCACCGGAGGCGCGGGTTATGTCGGAAGCCATGCCTGCAAGGCGCTGGCTGCGTCGGGCTATGTTCCCGTGGTCTACGACAACCTCTCGACGGGTCATGCCGATCTCGTGCAATGGGGTGATCTGGAAGTCGGTGACATCCTTGACTCCGATCGCCTTGATGCCGTGTTTGAGCAGCACAATCCCGTTGCCGTACTTCATTTTGCCGCGCTGAGCATCGTGGGTGAGTCGGTAGTGAAACCTGACCTTTACCAGCGCAACAATGTCCAGGGATCGCGTTGCCTGTTGCAGGCCATGGCCTGGCACGGCGTCGCAAGGATCGTGTTTTCCAGCACCGCAGCGGTTTATGGCGTGCCCATGGACGTGCCGATCACCGAAGACATGCCCAAGCAGCCCATCAACCCCTATGGGGAGACAAAGGCCGCAATCGAGGACGACCTCGCACGCTCCGGGCTGTCATGGACAGCGCTGCGTTACTTCAACGCATCCGGTGCCGATGAGGATTGTCAGACTGGCGAACACCACACGCCCGAGACCCATCTGATCCCTCTGGTGCTGGATGTCGCCCTGGGTCGGCGTGAGAACATCAGCATCTTCGGGGATGACTACGAAACACCCGATGGCACCTGTCTGCGCGATTACATCCACGTCACCGATCTGGCCGATGCCCATGTCCGGGCGCTGGCACGGTTGCTCGATGGCGGGAAGCCCGGGCCGTTCAATCTGGGTACCGGCATCGGCACGTCGGTGCGTGAGATCATCGATACGGCCCGGGCCGTGACAGGCCATGCCATTCCCACGGTGACAGCCGAAAGGCGCGCCGGTGACCCGCCGGTGCTGGTCTGTTCCAACGAAGCGGCAAGCCGGGAACTTGGCTGGCGGCCTTCGCGGGCAATCGAAACGCAGATTGCCGATGCCTGGCGCTGGCACCAGGCACGGTTTGGTTCATGAACAGCACGAGGTACCGGAATGTCTGATCTGACACTGGCATACATGTCTGCAACAGAGGCCCTGCGCCGCTATCGCGACAAGTCGCTGTCTCCGGTTGAGGCGACAGAGGCTGCGTTGGCCCGCATGGATGCCGTTGAGCCCAAGATCAATGCGTTCATGACGCGGGATCACGAGACCGCACTGGCCGAGGCCCGGGCATCGGAGGCGCGCTGGGCGAAGGGCGAACCCATCGGTCCGCTTGATGGTGTTTCAGTCTCGATCAAGGACCTGATCCCCATGAAGGATCGACCGCTGCGCAACGGTTCTGCAACCAGCAGCGATGCACTCTGCGAAGTCGATGCCCCCAGCGTTGCACGCCTGCGGGAAGCCGGCTGTGTCTTCCTGGGCAAGACGACCAGCCCGGAATACGGCTGGAAGGGCATCACCGATGGCCCCCTGTTCGGCTTCACGCGCAATCCCTGGAACCTGGCGCACAGCCCCGGAGGAAGCTCGGGCGGTGCTGCTGCCGCGCTGGCAGCAGGCATCGGGCATCTTGCCCTGGGGAACGACGGCGGCGGCTCTGTGCGGATTCCGGTGAGTTATTCCGGCCTGTATGGCCTCAAGCCGACCTTTGGCCGTGTGCCTGACCATCCCCGAGAAGGCATCTTCTGCATGACCTCGACCGAAGGGCCCATGACCCGGTGTGTTGAAGACGCAGCCCTGATGTTGAACGAACTGGCCAGGCCCGATGCCCAGGACTGGTATGCGCTGCCGCATGACGACCGCGACTGGCGCGAGAGCCTATCGGGGGGCGTCGAGGGACTGAGGATTGCCTATGCACCTGGTCTGGGGCGCGCTCTGGTCGAACCTGATGTTCTCGAACTGACGGACGCCGCCGCAAAGGCCTTTGCCGATCTGGGTGCCGTGGTCGAAGACCCCGGCCATGTGTTCGAACCGCTCGAAGAGGCTATGACGGCCCATTGGCTGGCCGGGTTCGCTGCCATCCTACGGAGCATTCCCGCCGACAAGCATGATCTCTTGGATCCGCGTTTCCGTGCGGTTGCCGAGCGTGGTCTTGCCGTGACCGTGGAGCAGCTCCAGGCCTCCATTGTTCATCGCGACCGTCTTGGCACGCAGATGAACCTGTTTCATCAGGACTGGGACCTGCTGTTGACCCCGACCCTGCCGACCCCGGCACCGCTGGTGGATACGCCCTATCACAGCCAGGGCCTGCATCGCTGGAACCATGCCACACCGTTCACCGTGCCGTTCAACCTGACCGGCCAGCCCGGCGCGTCGATTCCATGCGGTGTGACCTCCGCCGGATTGCCTGTGGGCCTTCAGATCGTTGCGGCCAAGTACCGCGAAGATCTCATCCTGCGCGCGAGCCAGGCGTTCGAGCGGACCATGCAACCGGTCTGGCCCAACGAACTGGTCGAGACCGCGCTGGGGGAACCCGTACCCGCCGTCGCCGACCGTTACGGTGAGCCCGTCGCCTGAAATCTCCGGTCAGGACCGGATGATGTTCTTCTCCGGTCCGACCGGGAAGCCGGTGATGTTGCGCGCGCCGTCCTCTGTCACGACCAGGATGTCGTGCTCGCGGTAACCGCCTGCGCCGGGCTTGCCGTCGGGAATGGTGATCATCGGCTCGATGGAAATCACCATGTTGGGCTCCAGCACGGTTTCGATGTCCTCGCGCAGTTCCAGGCCGGCTTCGCGCCCGTAATAGTGGGAGAGGATGCCGAAGCTGTGGCCATAGCCGAAGGTGCGCTTGTCGAGCACCTGATAACTCTCGTAGATGTCGTTGAGCTCCCGAGCGATATCGCAGCACCGCGCGCCCGGCTTGATCAGCGTCAGGCCGTGGCGATAGACCTCGCAGTTGATCTCCCAGTAGCGCAGATGTTCGTCACTGGCATGTTCGCAGAACATCGTGCGCTCCAGCGCAACATAATAACCCGCGACCATGGGGAAGCAGTTCAGGGACAGAATATCGCCGGCCTGCATCTTGCGCGTGGTGACGGGATTGTGCGCGCCGTCGGTGTTAAGGCCTGACTGGAACCAGACCCAGGTGTCACGCAATTCGCTGTCGGGATGACGCCGGGCGATTTCGCGCACCATGGCATCGGTCCCGGCAATGGCGACCTCGTGTTCGGGGACGCCGGGTCCCACGGCTGCGGCGCAGGCTTCACCGCCGATATCGGCAATGGCGGTCGCGCTTTCGATCAGCGCGATTTCCTCATCCGACTTCACCATGCGCATGGCCATGGCTGCAGGCGCGATATTGCCGAAAGTGGCATCGGGAAGGGCGGACTTCATCTTCTCCAAATTCTCGACATTGATGTGATCGAATTCCACGCCGACGCTTTTCGCGCCGCCAACAAGCTTCTGGACCGCGCGGAAGTAGTTGTCCCGGCGCCAGTCGGTATAGGTGAGGTTGTCGCCGCTGCGCCGACCTGGCTGGCCATAGTCGATGTTGGCGGCAACGGTGGTCGCGCGGTCTTGCGTGACGACCAGGGCATAGGGTCGACCGAACGAGCAATACAGGAAATCGCTGTAGTAGTGGATGTTGTGCATGGAGCTGAACACTGCGGCATCGATGCCGTTTTCGGCCATGTGCGCGCGCAGCTTGGCGAGGCGTGCGTTCATCTCGGCAGCGGAAAACGTCGGGTTCACGCGCTCACCGTTCTCGATGACCAGCATGTCCTTGAGATTGCTCATGGTTGTCGTTCCTCAAAAAGAACGCCGCGGATCAGGGATGATCCGCGGCGGGGTGTTTCGCAATGCAGTTGGTGTCAGACGCGGATGCCGCGCAGGCGTTCGGTGCGCCGACGCAGCAGTTCCATGACCACCATCAGCGCGATGGAGGTCAGGATCAGCAGCGTGGCAACGGCCATGATGGTCGGCGAGAGCAGCTCGCGAATGCCTGACCACATGCGTCGGGGCAGGGTGTGTTCTTCGGTGCCTGCCAGGAAGATGGCGATGACCAGCTCATCCCAGGAGGTGATGAAGGCAAACAGGCCGCCCGAGACAATGCCTGGAAGGATCAGCGGCATGGTGATCTTGAAGAACGTCTTCACCGGACCCGCACCCAGGCTTGCGCCGGCACGCACCAGATTGTTGTCAAAGCCCGCCAGCGTCGCTGAAACGGTGATGATCACGAAGGGCACGCCGATTGTCGCATGAGCAAAGACCAGTCCGGCCAGTGTGCCGGTCAGGCCAAGGCGCGAGTAGAAGTAGAACATGCCCGCAGCGGTGATCACGATCGGCACAATGATCGGGGAGATCAGGACGCCCATGATCAGCGGTTTGCCCGGGAACTCGGCCCTGTTCAGGCCCAGCGCGGCAAGCGTGCCCAGAACACTGGCCACCAGCGTCGCGAAGATGCCCACGATGATGCTGTTCTTCAGGCCCAGAAGCCATTGGGGACTGTTGAAGAACTCTTCATACCAGCGCAGCGAGAAGCCGGGCATGGGATAGGTGAAATAGGGCTCGGAATTGAAGCTGAGCGGGATGATCACCAGAATCGGAATGACCAGGAAGGCAAAGATCAGCCCGCAGAGTACGCGGTACGAGTAATACCAGGCCCGATCAAGCGGTGTTGCGTAACTTGGGAGAGCCATGGTCAGTTCACCTTCAGGTTGTCGATGCCGACAAAGCGGTTGTAGATGAAGAACATCACCATCGTCAGGACCAGCAGGATCAGCGAAAGCGCCGCGCCCAGACCCCAGTTGGCGTTGCGGCCCATGTTCTGGACGATCCAGTAACTGATCATCTGATCATCGGGCCCACCCACCAGCGCCGGGGTGATGTAGTAGCCAAGCGACAGGATGAAGACGAGCAGGGTGCCTGCACCCACGCCCGGCATGCACTGGGGCATGTAGACCTTCAGGAAGGCCTTCCAGCCCGGCGCGCCAAGCGATGCCGCCGCGCGCATATGCCAGGGATTGATGCTCTTCATGACCGAGAACATCGGCAGCACCATGAAGGGCAGCAGGATATGCGTCATGGCGATATAGACGCCCAGACGGTTGCGCACCAACTCAAGCGGTTCGTTCCAGAGGCCGATCCAGATGCCAAGGTCGTTCACCAGGCCCTCGTTCTGCAGCAGCACCAGCCAGGAGGTCGTGCGCACAAGCAGGGAGGTCCAGAACGGCAGCAGCACCAGAATCAGAAGCAGGTTGCTCTTGGCCGTGGGCAGGGTCGCCAGCAGATAGGCGATCGGCAGGCCCATGAGGAAACAGAGGATGGTCACGGCAAAGCTGATTTCGATCGTGCGGATCAGCACCTCGACATAAACCGCCCGACCCTCGTCGACCGAAATGATCTCGCCTGTCTCGCCGTCGCGCTTCAGATCGACGGCCCAGAGCATGTAGTAATCGGAATAAGCTGACGAAGCGCCCTTGATGGCGCGCCAATAGGCCTGGTCTTCCCAGTCATCATCGATGTCGATGAAGCCCTGAAGAATCTGATCCGCAGGCAACAGGGTCAGCTCGTCGGATGCGCGTGCCGTGGCCTTCAGCATCGATTTGAAGCCGGAAATGTCATAGTTCAGGCGCTTGGAGACCCGCCCGAACTCACCGCGGTCGGCGGTTGAAAGCTCCTCGGCAAAGACCAGCATGGCCTCTTCGGATGGATATCCTTCACCGTCCCACTGCGAAAAAATCTCGGCAGTCCTCGGCAGGGCTTCGTTCAGTTCGGGGTCTTCCACCGACAGGGTCATCAGCGAGATGATCGGGACGATGAAGCCGCCGACAATGAAGATAAAGAGCGGCGCAATCAGGCCAAGGGCCCAGATCTTGCGCATACGCTCGGCACGACGAAGCTTGATCTTGAGTGGCACGCCATCGGCGGCCATCATCACATCCGTTTCTGCGGTCGATGCCATGGTTGCGTGTTCCGTCTTGAAAATTCAATAAGCCAAAAGTCGAAAAAGAAACGGGAGGTCCGGTAAACCGGACCTCCCGCCATAGGCGTCAGATTACTGCGAACGCCAGACCTGGAAGCGCTCACCGAGCTCTTCTGTGTGGTCAGCCCACCAGATCGTGTCGGACCAGACCGCATTGGTCAGGTTGGCCGGCGCGGTCGGCAGATGCTGCAGGATATCCGGGTTGATCAGCTCAGAAGCCGCATAGGTCGTGGGACCATAAGAGATGTACTGCGACTGACGGGCCATCACTTCAGGACGGCTCGCATACTCGATGAACTTCATGCCCAGATCGTAGTCGGGGTGACCCATCGGGATCATCCAGACGTCGTAATCAATGATCTGGCCGTCCCAGACGATGACGAAGTTCTGACCTTCGTTGACGATGGCGTTGTAGATGCGGCCGTTCCATGCGGTCGTCATCACGACTTCGCCGTCAGACAGGAGCTGGGGAGCCATGGCACCCGAATCCCACCAGACAACTTCGTCCTTGATCGTGTCCATCTTGGCGAAGGCGCGATCAAGTGCTTCGTCTTCGTTTTCCCGGAGGTACGTGAAGACCTCATCGGCGGGAACGCCGTCAGCCATCAGAGCGAACTCGATGTTGACCACGGGCGAGTTGGCATAGAGGCCACGCTTGCCAGGGAACTTTTCGAGGTCATAGAAGTCGGCCAGCGTCATGGGGACATTGTCACCCGTGAAGTGGTCGCCGTCATAGGCAAAGATGGTTGCCCAGGCAATCGTGCCAACAGTGCAGTCACTGGTCGAGCCGGGCAGGAAGCGGTCCGTGCCGCCCAGCATATCCCAATCGAGTTCTGCGATCAGGCCTTCATCACAAGCAGCCAGACCGGTACCGGTCTCTGCGTCGATGACGGTCCACTTGTAATCGCCGGTATCGACCTGCACGCGGATTTCAGAGAGGGTCCCGCCCCACTCGTCTTCCAGCACGGTCATGTCGATTTCCTTGGCTGCGGGCTTGTAGTAAGCCTCGCGCTGGCTGGCGGAATAGGCGCCGCCCCAGCTTGCTGCGGTAATCGTGTCTTCAGCCTGGGCCGGCGAAACCGACGTCAGACCGATCAGCGCCACACCCGAGAGGGCTGCCGCCGAAATGCTAAGAATTCCCTTCATGTATTCGTCTCCCTTGAAGGTTGGTGTTTTTGTACGGGCTACGGCTTTAAGTTTGCCGCGCCTTTGTCACCCGTACAAGTCTCTTGCCGCTATGTGGCGGCAATGTGGTCACCACATTTTCAGGCGGCGTCCAACGCCCGGCAATCCTGGGAATGCCAGCCGATCTTGATATCCTGTCCCACATCAAAGCTGCGTCCGCCGGAACCGCGGGGCATCTTGATGACGAAATCCTCATTGCCACAGGTTTCCACCCGGACACGTGTGTGATCGCCCATGTAGATGAGCTCACGCACCGTCGCGGTATGGATGTCGTCGCAGGAATTGTCCGACCCGGGCTCAACGGTGATGACTTCCGGGCGCAGGGAAAGCATGGATTTCTCACCAACACCGCCGATATTGACCGGCAGGGCCTTGATGATCTCGCCTGAGGCCAGCTCAACCGTGCAACGATCGCCCGAGACATCCTTCACCGTCCCGAGAAGCTGATTGTTCTCGCCGATGAACTCGGCAACAAACGCATTTTTTGGCTTCTCATAAAGGGTTTCGGGATCATCCAGCTGCTGGATGATGCCGTCGTTGAAGACCGCAATCCGATTCGACATGGTCAGTGCTTCGCTCTGGTCATGGGTGACGTAAACGAAGGTCAGGCCGAGATTCTCGTGAATATGCTTCATCTCGATCTGCATCTGCTCGCGCAGCTGCTTGTCGAGCGCGCCCAGGGGCTCGTCCATCAGAACGATCTGGGGCTGGAACACCAGGGCACGCGCCAGCGCAACGCGCTGCTGCTGGCCACCGGAAAGCTGTCCGGGGCGGCGGCGTTCGAAACCGGTCAGTTCGACCATCGCCAGTGCCGCGTCAATCTTGGATTCCTGTTCGGACTTGTCGACGCCGTGGCACTGCAGCGGAAATGCCAGGTTCTCATGGACGGTCATATGCGGGAACAGAGCATAGTTCTGGAACACCATGCCGATGTTGCGTTTGTGCGGCGGCACCGTCTTGAGCGATTTGCCGTCCAGGATGATGTCACCATGGGTGGCCGATTCGAATCCGGCCAGCATCATCAGCGTGGTGGTCTTTCCCGAACCCGACGGGCCAAGCAGCGTCAGAAACTCGCCGCGCTCGACATCAAGGTTGAGATCCTTGACGACCAGAATCTCGCCGTCATAGGTCTTCTGCACATTTTCAAATCGGACCAGCGGCTCATTCGCGCCGGCAACCCTGTTGTGGCCTGAATCGGTCATATTTCCTGTGTGTCCCGCCCGTTACCTCTTGATGTCCGATCTGTGCCTTTGCGGTTTTTTCTGTCGAACGCGTCAAAGAAGTCGCACCTGCACGGGCCGACTGTCAACATATCTGCATCGCGACGGGCATTTTTTTGCCTTGTTCTGCCGTCAAATAGCCCATTGTTGATGGACTCACTATAAATGCCCCTCTGCCTGCTGCCCCTGCAGTGTGTTTTTCAAGAATGACGGTGGTCAAGAATCAGATGAATCAGCTCTCAAACCGAATCGGCAGGTTGCTTTCCCTGTCACTTGTCATCGCGTTGTTCGGCATCCTCGACGTGGGCTCGTTGCAGGCAGAGGAACCTCTGCTTCCGTTCGACAACGAAGCCGTGATCGAGGTGGTGGCTGAACACGGACTGCTGTTCGATAGCGAGTTCGAGGCCATTGACGATCCCTATGTCGGGCCTCTTGTTGTCGGCCGCGCGCAGGATCGTGATGCCCCGGCAAGCGGGGTCAGCGTCATTCTCTTTCAGGAACAGGATGGCATCGACCAGATCAGGATCATTCTGACCACGCCATGGAATGATCTTCCCCAGCGGTTGGAGATGGTTGCCGACATTGTCGAACTTGCGATTGCACCACCGCCGGTCTTTGCGCCGGCTCCGGCAGATCCGGTTCTGGCCGACATGAGCCAGACCGCACGTTGGCTCTATGGACTGATGACCGAATCGTGGTTGGGCTGGCCCGGCTCCGACCAGCGCCTTGTGCGCGTGCGTGATGGCGTCGCGGTCATCGTGGAAGGCGTCCCGCCCGAGATCTGGGGCATTACCCTGGTCATGGACCAAGGGCAGCCGGATCAGACCTGGCCTGGTGCCTTTGCAGACCTGGCACCGCCGGAAGTATCCCTCGGACGGGAACTGATCCGGGCCGGTGAGTATCAGCAGGCCTATGAAACACTGCTTCCCCTTGCCGAGGCCGAAGAGCCCCAGGCTGCGACCCTGATGGGCGACATGTATCGTTATGGCCGCCTCGACCTTCCCTCCATGGAACGTGCAGCAGACTGGTATCTTATCGGCGGTCGTTTCCGTTATCCCCCGGCGGTCTGGGCATTGGCGTCCATGAGCAACGAGGGCTGGGGCGTCTTTTTTGTCAGCAACTTCAAGGCACCCTTGATCGTGCAGGCCTCCGAAGCCGGTTCGGCCGATGCGCTCTATCTGTTGTCAGGCACGCAGGCGAGCGTGAACTATGTCCGGCCCGAGGGCGTCACGGCGGCCGACCAGGTGCTGGTTGCGGCGCAATGGGGCCTGCTGGGCGCACAACAGGATATCGCCCTGCGTTACGCCACGGCCGACGGGGTCGAAGGCGATGCGGTGGAAGCCTATGCTTGGGCTCTCGTGGCGCTGGCGAACACAGGCCCCGGACTTGACGACATCCGCTCGCACCAGCTTGCCCAGGATCTGCGCAAGGGTCTGACCGATGATGAGATCGCCGCGGCAGAACTGCGTGCCGGAGAACTGGTCACCGGACCGCCGCAGTGGCCGGACGAAATGGATGAGGACATCGTCAGGGACTGAGCGCCTTCAGCCCATCGATATAGTCTGTGGGAAGGCCGTGCTCGGTGGCACCCTCGATCATCAGGCCCAGATAGACCGGTGAAGGCGGGAACGGTCCGCCAGGTCGCGCCACGCGGTAGAGGTCCGCGCTGTGCCATGCCTGATCGGCACCCAACACGCGGAAGGTCTCGCGCCGGTAAAGTCCTTCGTTGACGTTTTCGAGCTCGTCCATGGCTTCGATCTCTGCGCGTTTGATCGCGTAGAGGACGCCATGGACCAGGGCGCCCGGCGTTTCGATGATCGTCGAGATGCCACCCTTCATGTTGGTCGAGTAACGGCGGAACTGGATACTGTAGTTCGGCAGGGCCGCATGCATCACCGTGCGTGCCGACGGACACTCGTCATGGACGTAACGGATCGTCAGGTTCGAGCCGTAGGCGAAGTTGAGAAGTTCGTCGGGTGCAAGGTCCAGAGGCATGACAGGGATTTCCGTTCTAGAGGTCGCAGATGTGGAGCTGGCGCGGGGCGTCGGTCAGGGCTTCGCAGCCGTTTTCCGTGACCAGCACGGTTTCGCTGAAGCCCATATTGCCCGTGCCGCGGAACCCGGCCATGGGAACCAGATGGAAGACCTCGCCTGCTTCAAGGGGGCGTTCGTTGCCTTCCGCGATATCGTCCACCAGGCCTTCGCCCCAGCCCGGCGCGAACGCGACTCCCAGGGAGTAACCGGCGCGGTGCCGGAATTCATCACCCATGCCGCCCTTCTTCATGATGCTTCGGCCCGCGCGGTCGACCTCCTGGGGCGTCACGCCGGGGCGGATCGTCTCCAGCATGGCTTCCAGGGCCTCGATCGACGTGGCGGCGCGATGGGCTGCTTCGTTACCGGGTTTGCCCACGCTGGCCATGCGCATCAGGGAGCCGGAATAACGTTTGAAGCAGCCTCCGACCTCGAAATAGACCGTGTGACCAGGCTCGATCACTGCGCGTTCGGGCAGCATGTGCGTCACGGCAGAGCGCGGGCCGGTCACCACATAGGGTCCTCCGGCGGGATGTTCGCCGCCTTCCTGCATCAGCGCTTGGTAGACGTCGCCTGCCAACTGGTTTTCGGTTCTTCCCGGCGCGACGGCTTCCAATCCTGCCTTCATGCCCACCGACGCGATGCGGGCCGCTTCCCGGATGGCTGTGATCTCTGCGGCTGATTTGATGCGCCTTGCGTTCTCCAGCACATGGCCGGCCGGCATGGTTGCGCCACGGCCCCAGCTTGCGCGCACCGCATCCAGAATCCGCGGCGGCAGCCAGAAGCCGCGCTCCTCGTATCCGATCTGCTTGCACGCTGCGCCGGTGGCCTCGCATCCCTGCAGGGTGATCGCGACCTCGTCTTCACCCATGAAGACGGTCAGACCGGTCTTGATCCAGGAAAGCGCGCGCACGCATTCATGTTCCAGC
Organism: uncultured Alphaproteobacteria bacterium; assembly: GCA_938048755.1. Lineage (GTDB taxonomy): Bacteria > Pseudomonadota > Alphaproteobacteria > SP197 > SP197 > SP197. The sequence goes on along the minus strand of CALIUG010000155.1, from coordinate 7,221 downwards.
TTCGACGTCACGAACTGCGGCGTGCCTTCCAGCGGCAGCAGGAAGATCTGATAGACGTAGTATCCGGTCGTGCGGTAGCCGGTAAGCCAGTAGATGTTCTCCGGGCTGGTGACCATGAGCAGGTCGAGGCCTGCTTCGGCCATGGCTGACTTCACCCGCTTCATCCGATCATGGTACTCGCCGATCTCGAACGGCAGGCCAAACGGAAGGTCGTCATCCCAATCCTGCACTGCATTCTCTCCTGGTTGATTGCCGCATCAGTTTAGCCGGAATGGGCGTTCCTACCCCATTTGATCGCTGGGATGAGGGAATCTCATTTCCCGAATCAGATCATATCGGTCATAATACAAGCATTCTCAACGGTTATAGCGTGATGGAGTCGGCGATGGGTGCAAACGGCAATACGGTTTCTATGGACGAACTCGTGGCGCGGCAGAAGCCCGGCTTTACGCTGGAGCAGCCATTTTATCGCGATCCCGAGATCTTCAAGCGTGACATGACCAAGATTGTCTCCAAACAGTGGCTCTACGTCGCCCACGTTTCAGAGATCCCGAATGCGGGCGACTACCTGCTCTACAATATCGGCGAGGAGTCGATCATTCTGGTGCGTGGCCGCGACAATGAGGTCCGCGCTTTCTTCAATGTCTGCCGTCATCGCGGCAGCCATATCTGTCTTGAACAGACCGGCAGTGTCCGCACGCTCACCTGCCCCTACCATGCCTGGGTCTTCGACCTGAAGGGCAAGCTGATCGCTGCGCGCGGCATGCCCGAGGATTTCGACAAATCGAAGTTTCCGCTGCACACCTGCCAGGCGCGCGTCTGCCAGGGGCTCATCTTCATCTGCCTTGCCGAGGAAGGCGATGCCGACGTGGCGGATTTCTCGGAGATCGCCGCCGACATCGAGAACTTCTGCAGCCTGCATCACCTTGAAGATACAAAGATCGTGCATCGCGAGGTCTACCCCACGCCTGCCAACTGGAAGCTTGTCGTCGACAACTTCATGGAATGTTACCACTGCACACCAGCGCATCCCGAGTACACGATGGTCAACGCCTACGTGAAAGCCGAAGACCGCGAGCGTGGCAGTTATGACGCAACCATCGACGCCTGGTCCGAAGAGACCCGCGCACTGGGTCATCCCGTGGGTAACGACTATGGCACCGACAAGGGCGGCCGGCAGCCCCACGGCTATTGGCGCCAGCCGATCCGCGAGGGGTATGTGAGCCTTTCCGAAGACGGCCAGCCGGTCGCGCCGCTGATGGGTGACCTCAAACACTGGGACGGTGGCGAGACGGCCTTCACCTTCGGCCCGCTGTCGCACGCCTATCTCTGTTCCGACCACCTGTGCATGTTCCGCTTCACGCCGGTCACGCCGGAACATTCCGAGGTCGTGATCACATGGCATGTCCGCGCTGATGCCGAAGTCGGCAAGGACGTCGATCTCGAACGCCTGAAGTGGATGTGGGACGTCACGACGATCGAGGACACCAAAATCATTATCGATAACCAGAAGGGTGTGAACTCCAGCCGCTACGTGCCGGGTCCCTATGCGCCCCAGGAAGGCGGCTCCTCCGCCCTGACCAGCTGGTACCTCGAACGCCTGGCTTCGTGAGTAGCTGTCGGACCTGTCATTTGTGTTGACGTGATCGGCCATGCGGCGTGAGAGTTCACCCGTACCTACGGGAGTTCGCCATGGCTCAGTCAGCACAGGTTTCACTCGAGGAACTGGTTGCCCGCCACACACCCGGGACATCGCTGGAACAGCCGTTCTACACCGACCCGGCGATCTTCGAGCGTGAGCTCGACACGATTGTGCGCAGCCAGTGGCTCTTTGTCGAGCACGTCTCATCGCTGCCCGGTAAGGGCGATTATGTGCTCTACGACATTGCTGGTGAATCGATCATCGTCGTGCGTGGGCGTGACGGGGAGATCCGCGCGTTCTTCAACGTGTGCCGCCACCGCGGGAGCCGCATCTGTCTTGCACCCAGGGGCAATGTGCGCACGCTGACCTGCCCCTATCATGCCTGGGTCTTTGATCTCGAAGGCAAGCTCATCCATGCCGCGCGCATGGCTGATGATTTCGATCCCGGCGACTGGCCGCTGCATGCCTGCAGGGTGCGCATCTGGGAGGGCATGATCTTCATCAATCTGGCCGATGCGGATGATGAGATCGCTGATTTCGATCAGATCGAAGCGGCATTCGAGCGTTACGCCAAATCCTATCGCCTGGCCGATACGAAGATCATCCATCAGGCGACCTATCCCACGGATGCGAACTGGAAGCTGGCTGTTGAGAACTTCCGCGAGTGTTACCACTGCGCGCCGGCCCATCCCGAATACACCATGGTCAACGCCTATGTGAACGATGGCGAGCGCGAGCCTGAGAAACGTGCGGCGCTGGTGTCCGACTGGGTCGAGGAATGGGAGGCGAAAGGTGTCGCCGCCAGGGACCTGCGCCAGTGGGGCGACGTGATGGATCTGGCGCAACCCTATGGCGTCTTCCGCCAGCCGATCCGCGAGGGGTCCTGGACCCTCTCGCAGGATGGCCAGCCGGTGGCGCCCCTGATGGGCGATCTGAAAGACTGGGACAAGGGCGAGACGCTCCTCATCGTCGGGCCGCTCTTTTACATCTACCTTGCCAACGACCACGCCGCGCTGTTCCGCTTCACGCCGGTCACAGAAAAACACAGTGAGGTTGTCGTGACCTGGCTGGTGCGGGCCGATGCCCGGGAGGGCAGGGACTATGACACCGACAAGGTGATCTGGATGTGGGACGTGACCACCATCGAAGACACCAAGATCATCAACGACAACCAGCTTGGCGTGAATTCAAGGCGCTACACGCCGGGCCGGTACTCCGAACGGGAGTACGGCACGCGCAGTTTCATCGCCTGGTACATCGCGCGCATGGGCGGCAAGACCGTCATTCCGACCCGTCCGAACGTCGGCCCCTGACGCAAAACAGAAGCGGCCGGCGTGGGGGCGCCGGCCGTTTGCGTCATACGTCTGAAACCGGTGGCTCAGGCCGCCAGCTGCAGATCGCTGATTTCGAAATCCTGAATACAGGCCATCAGATCGGCCATGTCGTCGGCCACGATCGTGTCGTCGCCATGACCGGCGGCAAGCTGGTCAACGTCGTTGTTTGCCTGCCGTGCGGCAACCACATCGGCGAAGAGAACCACGGTGTCGCGGTCCTGCTGATCGATCATGATGTCGGTGGCGCTCATATTCATGGTCATTCCCCCCAGAATGGTGATGGGCGTTTCGCCCGCTGTCTGGGGATCATGTGGTGACACGCCTGAATCGGGCAAGAGCGGTACCGGGTCATCTGTGCGCTCGGTCACAGGGGTTTCTCGACCTTGCGCAAAAGTGTGTGCTTCATCACAGGATTCTGGCCTGAAGAGCGCCCTTGCGCTGCCCGGTCGTTTACAGCCACCATGCGCCGCAATGGAGGCGCCGCCATGAAATCACTCGATCATCTGCTCGACGATCTTGCCCAGTACGTCACGACACCCGAAGAATCCTGCTGGTCGCTTCCGCGTGATGCCTATTTGTCACCGGACCTGCACGACCTGGAAGTGCGCGAGATCTTTGAGAAGAGCTGGCTTTGTGTCGGACGCGAGGAATATGTCGCCAATCCTGGCGACTACTTTACCCTCGACCTGATGGATGAGCCGATTGTCATCGTTCGCGGTACCGATGGCGAGATTCGTGCGCTCAACAGCGCCTGCCGCCACCGTTACATGCCGGTGGTTGCGGGAAAGGGCAATGCCAAGCGCTTCGTCTGCCCCTATCACGCCTGGACCTATGCTACCGATGGCCGTCTGATCGGCGCGCCCCACATGGAAGGCAGCAAGGTTTTCGACAAGGCCGCCTGCAGCCTGCCGCAGTACCGCCTGGAAAGCTGGCAGGGATTTCTCTTCGTCAACCTGGACGACGATGCCGCCCCGCTTCAGGTCTCGATGGCGTCCATGGACAAGGCCGCCACGAACTACCGCGTGCACGAGCAGACCGAAGTCTTCCATTACGAGATGACGTGGAACGGCAACTGGAAACTCTCTGCCGAAAACTCCATGGAGTACTACCATCACATCGGCCTGCATTCCGGCACAGTCGGTGTCCAGATGCCGGCAAAAGGCGCCTATTTTCCCGACAGCACCCAGGCCGACGAAACCTTCACCCATTCGCGTTGCCGGGTGGGTGACGAGTTCCTGGGCGGGGCCGATCATCCGCTCAACCCGCGCGGTGACCTGACCGGCCTGACGCAGGAGGAGCTCGAGACCGGTTATCTGGTCTACGTCTATCCCGCCTTCACCATGGCCATGCGTGCAGGCACCAACAACTGGCTTGCGTTCCGTCCGGATGGTCCCGAAAAAACCAAGGTGCTGGGCGGTTACCTGATGTGGCGTGACCTGGTTGAGGAAGATCCCGAAATCACCAGCGCGCGCGCCGAACTGATCGAGAAGGTCAACACCGAAGACGCGCTGGCGACCACGGAGCTGGCCCGTGTCATGCGGTCGCGCAAGGCCGATCGGGGGCCGCTCGCACCCTTCGAGAAAACCATCGCCCAGTTCTACAAGTATCTTGGCCGCACCCTCGCCGGTGATCGCGTCGCAAGACAGGAGGCCGCAGAGTAATACGATGTCTGAAACAACCGAATTTCTGCTCGACACACTGGCGGCCTATCCCGCCACGCCCGATGCCGCGAGCCTCACCTTGCCGCCTCAGGCCTATACCGATCCCGGCCTGTTCGAGCTCGAGAAGGAAGCAATCTTCAAACGCGAATGGCTGCTGGTCGGACGCGCCAACGACATCCCCGATCCCGGTGACTGGTTCACCATGCAGGTCCTGGATGATCCCATGCTCATCGTGCGCGGAGCCGATGGCGTGATCCGTGCGCTCTCCAATGTCTGCCGCCACCGCTACATGCCCATCGCTCTGGACGAGAAGGGTTCGGACAAGCGGTTTGTCTGCGCCTATCACGGCTGGGTTTATGGCACCGATGGCAGGTTGGTCGCCGCACCCCTGATGGAAGGCTCGCTCGCCTTCGACAAGAAGGACTGCGCCCTGCCTGAGTATCGGCTCGAGGTCTGGCAGGGTTTCATCTTCGTCAATCTGGATGACGATGCTCCGGCCCTGGCACCCCGGCTCGGCGAAGCCGATGCCATGCTGGAAAACTACCGGACCGATGAACTGGTGACCGGGTTTGCCTATGACGCCATCTGGGAAGGCAACTGGAAGCTCGCCACCGAAAACGGCATGGAATACTACCATCACATGGGCCTGCACGCCGCGACCCTGGAAGCAGAACAGCCCGCAAGGCTTGCGACCATGGACCCCGCACCGGCCAGCGGCCGTTTCACGCATGCGCGCTGCGGCTACGCTGAAGGTATTCAGGGGAAGTCGGAGGGGTTCGGCAACTGGCCGCGACCCAACTGCCGGTTCGCCGAAAAGGAACTGAGCCACGTCTATGTCATGGGCCTCTTTCCCAACATGTCGCTGGCCATGTCGTCGGCGACGCATAACTGGCTTTCGTTCATTCCCCTGGGGCCTGAGAAGACGCGTGTGGTCGGCGGTTTCATCGTGGCGCCGGAAATGGCGGCCGATGCCGGGGTGATGGCGACCAGCAACGATCTCGTTCTGAAGATCAACGAAGAGGATGCCCAGGCCACCTGGCGCCTGCAGCAGGTCATGCGCTCGACCAAGGCAGCACCGGGACCGCTCAACGTGCGCGAAGGCACCTGCGCCCAGTTCTACAAATACCTCGCCCGAACACTGGCAGGAGATCGCATCCCCGGCCTTCAGGCAGCCGAGTAGGGGAGAAGCCCATGTCCGATGTAACCGAGCAGCTGCTCGATACCCTGGCAACCTATCCCGGCACGCCCGATGCCGCCTGCATGACCCTGCCACCGCAGGCCTACACCGACCCCGGCCTCTACGAAATCGAGGTCGAAACGATCTTCAAGCGCGAGTGGCTGCTGATCGGCCGCGCCAACGACATTCCCGATCCCGGCGACTGGTTCACGACCCAGATTCTCGATGAACCCATGCTCATCGTGCGCGGCAGCGATGGTGAGATCCGTGCGATGTCCAACATCTGCCGTCATCGCTACATGCCGATCGCCCTGGAAGAACGCGGCAACGCCAAACGGTTTGTCTGCGCCTATCACGGCTGGGTCTATGGCACCGATGGACGCCTGGTCGCCGCGCCCCTGATGGAAGGTTCTCTGGCCTTCGCGAAGAAGAATTGTGCCCTGCCGGAATACCGGCTTGAGGTCTGGCAGGGGTTCATCTTCGTCAATCTGGACGACGATGCGCCCGCGCTGACACCGCAGCTCCACGAAGCCGATGCCATGCTCGCCCATTTCCGCAACGCCGACCATGTGACCGGGTTTTCCTATGACAAGATCTGGGAGGGAAACTGGAAGCTGGCGACCGAAAACGGCATGGAGTTCTATCACCATATGGGTCTCCACGCCGCCACGCTGGAAGATGCCATGCCGGCCAAGGGCGCCTGGGTCGAACCGGCACCGCAAAGCGGCCGCTTTGCACACACCCGTTGCCCCTATTCCGACAACAGCAGTTACAAGGAAGGCGAGATGGCCCGGTTCATTCCCGGCGAGGACCAGTTTACCGAGCTGGAAAAGACCTCCTCCTATGCCATTGGTCTCTTCCCCAATATCTCGCTTGCCATGTCGGCCGATTCCAACAACTGGCTGTCGTTCATCCCGCTGGGGCCGGACCGTACCCGTGTGATCGGCGGTTACATCGTCCAGCCCGGTTATGATGCGGCCCATCCCGAAGGTGCCGCTAAACGCAACCAACTGCTTTACGACGTCAACGAAGAGGACGCCCAGGCGACCTGGCGCCTGCAGCAGGTCATGCGCTCGGCCAAGGCCGCGCCGGGACCGCTCAACCTGCGCGAAGGCACCTGCGCCCAGTTCTACAAGTATCTTGGTCGCACACTCGCCGGCGACCGCGTGCCCGATCGCCAGGCCGCAGAGTAGGTTCGCGGGTTGTCCCCCAAACGCAAGCTCGTCGCAGTGTTTTATGCTGATGTCGCAGGTTATTCGCGCCTCACGGGACAGGATGAGGAAGGCACCCATCGCCGCGTCATGGATGTGCTGGACTGGGTCACCAAGTCGATCGCCCAAGCCGGCGGCACCGTCTTGCGGTATGCAGGCGATGCGGTGCTCGCCGAGTTTTCCAGCGCGGTGACGG
>CALIUG010000154.1 GCA_938048755.1 uncultured Alphaproteobacteria bacterium | reverse complement strand
TACGAGCACATCCCGCCGGAAGCGGTTGGCAACCGCCGCCATATCGTGGTGTCGGATCAGTCAGGGCGCGCCAATGTTCTAGCGCTGATGGCCGATACCGGCCTCGACATCGATCCCGACCACCCCAAACTCCCGCGCCTGGTCGAAGAGGTGAAATCCCGCGAGTTCGAGGGCTACACCTATGACGGGGCCGAAGCGAGCTTCGAACTGCTGGCGCTGCGTACGCTGGGCACCGTGCCGACCTATTTTGATGTCGAGAGCTTCCGGGTTCTGGTCGAACAACGCCACAACGCATTGGGCAAGCAGATCACGGTGACCGAAGCGACGGTAAAGGTCGTGGTCGATGGTGAACGCCACCTTTCTGTCGCAGAAGGCAATGGCCCCGTTGATGCGCTCAACGCCGCGCTGGTGAAGGATCTGGGCAAGTATGCGGACTATCTCGGTGGCTGGCGTCTGGTCGACTACAAGGTGCGCATTCTCTCGCCCCAGGCCGGAACCGGTGCCATAACCCGGGTCATGATCGAAAGCACCGACGACAGCGGCGTTACCTGGAACACGGTGGGCGTTTCGCCCAACATCATCGATGCCTCGTTCCAGGCCCTGATCGATTCCATCACCTACAAGCTGATGCGCGAGAACGCGCCGGGCTGACTCATGAACACAAAGCCGAACCTTCGGCTCGCCTTTGTGAGCCCTCAGACGCCGGGCGGGAGACCTCCGTCTCCCTTGGCTTCGCGCAACGATGCGCGGGCCGCAGTCGCGGCCTTGGCGTAAGCACGCCATGACCGCCCCCGCCATCATCCTCGTGCGCCCGCAACTGGGCGAGAACATTGGTGCGGCCGCACGCGCTATGGCGAATTTCGCGCTTGATGACCTGCGCATTGTCGCGCCGCGCGACGGCTGGCCCAATGCTGCCGCGCAGGCCATGGCTGCCGGTGGTATCGACATTCTCGACAGCGCCACGCTCTACGAAACAACGGCACAGGCCGTGGGCGATCTGCACCATGTCTGGGCGACGACGGCGCGCAGCCGTCACATGATGAAGCCGGAGGTGACGCCGGCACACGCTGCCCAGGAAATCCACACCAGGCCCGACAGCGAGCGCTGCGGCGTTCTGTTCGGCGCCGAACGCAGCGGACTCGACAACGACGATGTCGCGCTGGCCGACGCCATCCTCCAGGTGCCGACGGTTCCCGACAACGCCTCCATCAATCTGGCCCAGGCTGTTTTGCTGATCGGTTACGAGTGGTTCAAGGTTGGCGCAGGCAGGCCCGATGTGGTGATGCCTCAGGGTGATACGCCACCGGCAAGCAAGGAGGAGCTGGAAGGGTTCTTCGAGCACCTGATCGGTGAACTCGATACCTGTGGGTTCCTGCGCAATGCCCAGCATCGCCCGATCATGATCCGCAACCTGCGCAACATGTTCCTGCGCGCAGGCCTGCATGAACAGGAAGTCCGCACCCTGCGCGGGGTCGTGAAATGCCTGACAAGCGGACGCAAGCCGCTGCCGCCCAAAGAGGAGCGATGAGGAAACCACTCGCAATCACTCTGCTAGGCGTTCTCTGGCTGATGACCGGCGCAGCAAGCTGGATGCAGTTCCAGACTGTGCCGGCAGATGGCAGTGAGGGCATGACCGTGACCGGTCTTTACCGGCTGCCCGAAGGCCAGGGACCATTTCCCGCCGTAATCATGGTGCCCGATTGCGACGGTATCTCGCCCCACGAACGCCAATGGGGCGAGAAGCTGGCAGAAGCCGGTTATGCCGTGCATCTGCTCGACAGCCTCTTCACGCGCAATCAGGAAACCGGCTGCGGCGATGTCCCGGCATTCGATCAGCGCGATGATGTCCGAGGCTCGCTCGCCAAGCTCCTGACGCTGCCCGAAATCGATCCTGAACGCATCTATGTCATGGGCTGGCAGGATGGTGCCGACATCGCTCTGGCGATGGCCTCTGAGGCACCCCATGGTATGGCAGGCGCGGTGGTGTTCTACCCCTCCTGCACGGCAGAACCCGTGCTTCAACGACCCACGCTCTTCGTCGCACCGGATCAGTATAACGGTGCCGCGCTTTGCGATGCCTATATGCGGCGCGAGCACAGCGCCGGCGCAGTCACGATCCAGCGAATCGCCCCCTATGGCGTGGGTGCAGGGTTTGACTGTGAAAGCTGCTCAGATGGCTATCTGGGCGGGCCTGGTGGCTACAACCAACCCGCGCTCGAACTCGTCGAGGGCGCGCTCTTTGAGCAGATGGCGCGGCTGATCGGGGAACCCGCGGAATAGCGGAAGAATTGCCCTGCGAACCTGTTTGACAAGCGGGGCAGGCTTCACTACAACCCGCCAGCGCTCCGGTGACGGGGCGCATCGTTTTTCCATTGAACAAAGTGAAGGCTCGATGACCAAACGTCTGTCGTCGAAATACAAGATTTGCCGCCGCTATGGCGAGAATCTGTGGGGACGCCCAAAGCGCTTCCTGACCAATCGGCTGTATGCTCCCGGTATGCATGGCCAGAGTCGTCGTCGCAAGCCGACCGACTATGGTATCCAGCTCGCCGCCAAGCAGAAGCTGAAGGGTTACTATGGGAACATGACGGAAAAGCAGTTCCGTCGTACCTATGAGGAAGCCTACAACCACAAGGGCGATACCATCGAGAACATGATCGGGCTGCTGGAACGCCGCCTGGACATCACGATCTATCGCATGAAGTTCGTACCGACCGTGTTTGCCGCGCGCCAGTTTGTCAATCACGGGCATGTCCGCGTGAACGGCAAGAAGGTCAACATCGCGAGCTACCGCGTGTCGCCTGAAGACATCATCGAGGTCAAGGAAGCTTCGCGCGAACTTCCGCTGGTTCTTGAGGCCGTTGCCTCGGGCGAGCGTGAAGTTCCCGAATACCTCGAAGTCGACTTCGACAAGATGAAGGGCACCTATCACCGTGTTCCCTCATTCACGGATGTGCCGTATCCGGTACAGATGGAACCCAACCTGGTGATTGAGTACTACTCCAAGGCCTGATCACGGGTTCAGAAACTGGCAAAGGGCTGCTTCCGCAGGGAGGCGGCCCTTTTGTTTTGCGGCATCGACAAACTAGAGTGTGCCAGATGCAAAAGGGGAAGCGGGCATGAAGATCGTTGCAGCGATGATGAAACACGAAACCAACACGTTCTCGCCCGTGCCCACGCCTCTTGCGCGGTTCACGCGTGGCTCCACGGACCTGCCGCGTGGAGAGGTGGTCCGTCAGGCCTATGGCGGCACCAACAGCGGCATCGCGGCGTTCCTGGACATCTGTGACGCGCAAGGCTGGGAGGCCGTCACGCCGGTGGCCGCCAACGCCTGGCCGTCCGGGCCAGTCGAGGACGAGGCCTTCGAGACCATCGTCGCGGCCATCATGGAAGCCATCGAGGCGGGTTGTGATGCCGCTATGCTGGACCTGCACGGTGCCATGGTGACCCAGAGCCTGGAAGACGGTGAGGGCGAGCTGCTGCGCCGCATCCGTGCGGTCGCGCCGGACCTTCCCATTGCCGTGGCGCTGGACATGCACTGCAACCTCTATCCCGGCATTGTCGAAAATTGCACCATTTTGGCGGGCTACCAGACCTATCCCCACATCGACACCTACCAGACCGCGAAGCGCTCGGGCGAGATCCTGGTACGCGCGCTCAAGGGTGAGGTGGCGCCGGCCATGGCATGGGGCAACCGGCCCATGCTGCCCCACATCATGGAGCAGGGCACGGCAGACGGGCCCAACCACGCGCTGCAGGAACGCTGCCGTGCGATGGAGGCCAGTGGCGAAGCCCTGATGGCGACGCTCTTCAC
>CALIUG010000153.1 GCA_938048755.1 uncultured Alphaproteobacteria bacterium | reverse complement strand
ATGTCATACCAACCCTCGGCCTGGGCAGGCATGCGAACCCAGGCGATGTCGCCATCAAGCGGCAGGCTGCCGGTCACCGGGGGACCTCCGGGCTCAACGACCGGAGCGGATTCCGGCAGCCCCTCGACAACAGCGTGATCCACCACGGTCAGGTCGTATTGCCCGCCGCGCTCTCCATTGAAACCGGCAACCACAGCAATCAGGTCTGCACCTTCAAAGGTGTCCACGATCCGGCTGCCATAGTCGATGCCGCCGTCATCGTCGCTGACCCAGACCGACATGTCCCAGGTGTCATAGAACGCGACGGTCGAATCGAACCCGCTACCGGACGTATCGACATCGAAGTCGACGAGCTTACCCTCGGCCCCGTCAATGATGTAGACGTTGGCCGGTGGCTGCGTGTAATCGTCCGAGATCTGCTGGCTCATGCTCAGGGTATCAAGCCCGACATGCGTGGGCTCAATGCGATAGGCCGAGAGATAGACCTCGCCCCAGGAACCATCAAAACCGTCCAGCGCGAGTGTGTAGTCACCAGGCGTCAGTTCCGCGACAATCAGCGGATTGAGCGAAAACGCATCGTCGTCCGACTCATAGAGGAACCAGCCATCAGCATCGAGGAGGCTCATGACCGGGTCGACGTCGTCATAGGCCGTCGTCGTGAAGAAGTACCAACCCTGCTCTTCGACCGTGAACGCAAGATCGCTGCCCAGGGATTGCAGCGTTTCTTCATTCAGGTAGAGATCACCATAGATCCTAGGTTGCGAGGCATAACCATCCGAGCTGTATTCGACTAGGAACGTGCCGGCATTGCGCTGCAGATCCTCGATCACCATCAGGTATTCGCCACCGTAGAGCGGCTCGGCCATGTCGACGCGCGCTTCTACGTTGGGAAGGTAGGAAGACCGGAACACGGGTTCGCTCAGCGAGCCACCAAAGCCATCGATTTCATAGATACGCACGCCCGGCTGTGCCCCACCCAGACCGGTCACGGCCAGCCAGGGCTCCCAAGCCTCATAGGAAACCGAAAGCGCAACAACCGCGCTCTCGCCCTGCGCCACTTCGATCGGCAGGTAGGCCGGTGAACCGTCACCCAGAACGACATAGGGTTCCGTGCCGTATTCAAACGGCGCCTCGTCGATCGCCTGTTCGGCAACAATGCTGAACGAACCGGGCGCACCAACGATGTCGCTGACGGCGATGTCGATGCTGGAGTCAGCAGGTGTGTCGTAGATGTAAAGCGTTGCTTCCCGGTCTTCACCGGCGCCACGCGCGACATGCTCGATACCGGAAGCGCCGGAAATCGTTGCCCGCACGACGGGATCGAAGTCGCCCGTGCATCCAGCATTACCTGTGCCCTGCGGGGTCACAACAATACGCAGCGTTCCGCCGGAACCGGTCGCCAGAGAGAATCTGGCAGGCGTACCCGGCACAGCGATGTCATGCGCGAGTGGGGCGTTCATGGCCAGAACAGCCGTTGCGACCGCACGCCCGCTTGCCGAGCGGATATCAGCCAGCATCTGCCCTGTTGCAGTCAGGCCGGAACCATCCTGGTTCACGAGTCCAAGGGACTTCAGAAGTCCCACATGGTCCGGATTTGCAGAGGCTGCATCGCCTCGCGACACGGCATCAAATGCAGATGAAGCGCCAACGCTGTCGATGACCTGACCCAACAGGTCCACACTTGAAAGTTCGACGGCACGCGAAACCGCACAACGCAGTGCCGGATCGCCATCAACATCAAGCGCGGTGCCACCCGTTTGGGCGTCAGACTGCGCCGATGCCGCAAGGAGGCCTGCAACCGCAACGGCGGACAGACCAAATCTATTCATCATTCTGCGTCTCCTTGTGCATAGCGAGGCGAAGGTCGACCCCAATTTCAGCGGAACAGCAGGTTAACGCAAACAAGCGGCAACACTATGACAGCCGTCACGGGGGCAAACACAACACGCTGCCGACTCCACGACCCTACGCTCTCCGCAGCTTAGAGGTCCGCGAAGACGTGTGTTTCTTCATGACCGCCAGGATGAGTCACCGCACCGAAACGCGCCGAACCGACGGTCTGGGCGTATTTCCAGATCGTCCCCGCATTGTAGTCGGTCTTGCGGGGATTCCAGGCAGCCCTGCGCTCGGCGAGTTCCTCATCGGAGAGCTCGACATCCAATGTGCCTTTCTCGGCATCGATCACGATCATATCGCCGTCTTTCAGCAGGCCGATCGGACCGCCCACAGCCGCCTCGGGACCGACATGACCGACGCAGAAACCGCGCGTACCCCCAGAGAAACGCCCGTCGGTGATCAGCGCGACCTTTTCGCCCATGCCCTGGCCATAGAGTGCACTGGTGGTCGAGAGCATCTCACGCATACCCGGCCCACCCTTGGGACCTTCGTAACGGATGATCAGCACATCGCCCTCGTTGAACTTCTGGGCCAGAACTGCATCAAGGCACTCCTCCTCCGTGTCGAAGCAGCGCGCGGGCCCGCGGAACTGGAGGGTCTCCATACCGGCAATCTTCACGATGCCGCCTTCAGGCGCCAGATTGCCCTTCAGTCCGACAACACCTCCGGTTGTCGAAAGCGGCTCTTCGGTCCGGTAGATCACGTCCTGGTTTTCGGGGAAAACCACATCCGCATGGTTTTCCGCCAACGTCTTGCCCGTCACGGTCATGCAATCACCGTGGAGATAACCCCCGTCGAGCAGGGCCTTGATCAGGACAGGCACACCACCGACACCGTACAGGTCCTTGGCAACATACTTTCCGCCGGGTTTAAGGTCGGCGATATAGGGAGTCCGGCGGAAGATCTCACAGACATCTTCCAGCGTGAAATCGATCCCGATCTCGTTGGCAATGGCTGGCAGATGCAGGCCGGCATTGGTCGAACCACCGCTCGCCGCAACCACCGTTGCGGCATTCTCCAGCGCCTTGCGCGTGACGATGTCGCGCGGACGCAGATTGTCCTTGATCAGGCGCATCACCGCCTGGCCGGAAGCCTCGGCAAAGGTATCGCGGCTCTCGAACGGTGCCGGTGTCATGGCTGAATTGGGCAGTGCCAGACCCATCGCCTCGGAAACTGTCGCCATGGTGTTGGCCGTGAACTGTCCGCCGCATGAACCACCAGACGGACAGGCAGCATGTTCCAGGATGCTCAGTTCATCATCGGACATGGCACCTGCAGAGTTGGCCCCCACGCCTTCGAAGACATCAACAATGGTGACATCGCGGTTCTTATAACGGCCCGGCATGATCGAGCCGCCATACATGAAGACCGAGGGCACATTGAGGCGCACCATGGCCATCATCATGCCCGGCAGGGACTTGTCACAGCCTGCCAACCCGACAAGACCATCGTAACAGTGCCCGCGCATGGTGAGTTCGACCGAATCGGCAATGACTTCGCGGCTTACCAGCGATGACTTCATGCCGGCATGACCCATGGCGATGCCGTCGGTCACGGTGATGGTCGTGAATTCACGCGGTGTTCCGCCTGCTGCCTTCACCCCTTTCTTGGCCGCCTGGGCCTGACGCATCAGGGTGATGTTGCAGGGCGCAGCCTCGTTCCAGGTTGTTGCAACACCGACAAATGGCTGCTCGACCTCCTCATCGCTCATGCCCATGGCGTAGTAGAACGCCCGGTGCGGTGCGCTCTTGGGGCCAACAGAGGTGTGGCGGCTCGGCAGCTTGGATTTGTCCCAGCGGGTCATCGGCGAAACTCCATAGAATGCGGCTGATCGGTTGCGGCGGAGATTAGAGTTAGGGCAACGTGCTGTCACCCCGTTTGTGCCGCATTCCCCGGCTCAGAATTTCTCCTGGATCAATCCATGCGTACCCCGTCCAACGTTTCCATCTGCATCGGCGTGGCTGCGGCTTCGGGCATCTGGGGGCTCTACTGGATTCCCCAGCGTGAACTGGAGAGTGCCGGGCTGACGGGTGGTTGGGGCACGCTGGCACAGTACATTCTGCCGCTCTTGCTGATGGCCCCTATTGCACTGTGGCGCTGGTCACGAGGCAACGAGACCGGCGCCTTGTGGTGGCTGCTGGGCACGCTGACCGGCGGGGGCATCGTTTGTTATGCCAACAGTTTCCTGCTCACCGAGGTCGTGCGCGCCCTCCTGCTGTTCTATCTCACGCCGGTCTGGGCGACGCTGATCGACAGGTTCGTACTGGAGCGCGCGATTCCGCGCCAGCGCTACCTTTCGCTGGGGCTGGCGGTGGCAGGCGTCTGGATTGTCTTCGGACAGAGCAGCGGCGTTCCCCTGCCCGCAAACGCGGGCGACTGGCTCGCCCTTGCCGGCGGCGCGATGATCGCGGCCGGGGCCGCACGCATCAATGCGACCCAGCCCAAGAGCATCTTCCCGATCCTGTTCTCGTTCTATGTCTATGGCGCTGCGGTCGCGTTGGTGCTGACCTGGCTGCTGGCCGACCAGCTGGGTCCGATGCCCGCGGCCGCAGATCTCTGGTCGATGCTACCGTTCCTGCTCCTGCTCGTCGTGGTCCTGCTGATGCCAACCAACGCCTTCCTGATCTGGTCACCAACACGCATCGGCGCCGGCGTGTTCGGTATCCTGATCCTCTCGGAGATTGTCTTCGGGTCCATCAGCGCCGCACTTTGGGCGGACGAAACGTTCGGTTGGCGGGAAATCGCAGGTTGTACGCTCATCGTTATGGCCGGCCTGACCGAGGTTCTGGCCTCGCGGACGTCCGAGCCAGAGAGCGCGACATGAAGGACAAACAACTTCTGCCTTCCATCCTGCTGGTCCTTGCTGCTGCCGGCTGGGGCCTGTTCTGGATTCCGCTGCGGGAGCTTGAAAGTACCGGTCTTTCGGCTGGCTGGGCGGGCCTGAGCCAGTTTCTCACCCCTGCCCTGGTGCTGGCACCGCTTGCGCTCTGGTTCCTGATTCAGGGCAAACGCACGGGCGTAGGCCGTTGGAAGACCGCGTTCTTCACCGGCGGTGCCTTTGCCCTTTATGCCGACAGCCTGCTTCTGACCGAAGTCGCACGTGCACTGATTCTGTTTTACGTCACGCCGGCCTGGAGCACGATGCTGGAAGTCTGGCTGATGAAGCGCCGCCTGACCGCCGCGCGCGTCATCGCCATCACGCTGGGTTTTGCCGGGCTCTACGTTATCCTGGGCGGCGACGGTTCCCTGCCCATTCCGCGCAATGCGGGCGACTGGATGGCGCTGATCTCGGGCATGTTCTGGGCCTACGGTTCGACCCGTGTGCGCATGGCCGGTGAAGCCAGCCTGTTCGAGAACGTCTTTTCGTTCTTCCTGTTTGGAACCATCACGGCTGCGGCACTGGCCTTGCTTCCGATCGAAGCCATGGGCTCGCCGCCCAGTGGACAACAGGTTCTGGACCTCCTGCCCTGGCTTCTGCTTCTGGCCATCGGCTTCCTGATCCCGGCCATGTGCATGCAGCTTTATGGCACCAAGCTGGTTGATCCAGGGCGCGTCGGCATCCTGTTCCAGACCGAAGCCATCTTCGGCATCACCAGCGCGGCTATCCTGACGGCCGAACCCTTTGGCTGGACCGAAGCAATCGGTTCTGTGTTGGTAGTG
Source organism: uncultured Alphaproteobacteria bacterium (assembly GCA_938048755.1). Classification (GTDB taxonomy): domain Bacteria; phylum Pseudomonadota; class Alphaproteobacteria; order SP197; family SP197; genus SP197. Next base: position 8,648 of record CALIUG010000153.1, on the reverse strand, counting down.
GGAGCCGCCATGACCGAAGTGCTCATCAACAGGCCTGCCGATAACAGAACCTAACCGACAGTTTGAATCTCGGCCCCACGCGGCTCGCCCTGGCTGATGTCGCCGACTGTGGAGGGACAGGCCGAACACACCAGGACAAGGTCCATCTCGGCACGCAGCTCAACGTAGTCGCCGGGTTTCGCGGCCGAGGGTTCGTCCATCAGGGAGCCATCGGATTGCACGACCGCATGCTCGAAGAGGTTCCAGGGGCAGGGAATCGTGACCAGATCAACACCGCGGTCCGCCATCACGCCCTTCAGGTTGTCCTGACAGTTGGGATGGCTTGCGGGCGCGCCGTAGAAGACATTGCTTTCGGCGCTGCAAGCCGCATGCAGCGTATCGTGGATGCCAGGCGACGTATCATCCATGATTGTCAGCATGGGCCGGAACGAAGCGCTCACCAGCGTGTCGCCGGGTTGGTAGAGAATGCGATAGGTCGCGGATCGGCTGTGCTCCATCGAGAGATGATCACTCGGCCTGTCTGCCGCGAACGCCCAGGTGTCGACAACCTGATGCCCTTCGCTGTTGACCACACGCACGACATCGCCTTTGGCCAGATCCACGGCCTGCGCGGTTCCGGCTTTGATCGTTGTCGTCGTCATCGTCTGTTCTCCAGGTTCTTGATGAAGGGAATGCCCAGAACCCGTAACAGACCATTGCGGAATGCGCGACCGACGGGATAGCTGATTCTGGCGATGGCCTGTGATCCAAAGACCACGCGGTTGACCGCCCCTCTGATGCCACCACGCCGCGAGCGCAGCGTCGCTTCACGGGCGGCGTCGGAAGCATAATGCAGCGTATCACCGACTTTCAGCACCATACCCTGATCAATGTCGAGGCCGGCGGCGGTGATTTCGTCCATCAGGGCACTGTCCTTGCGCGCATCGACCAGGACAACGCCTGCGCTTTCGTCGGGAAAGGCGTCGGTGCACCAGGTACGGCAGACCGGACAATCATCGTCATAGACCAGATATGACGGTTCCGTTTGCAGATGGTCTTGTTTCTCTGTCATGGCGCGCACTCCTGATTGCCACATCTTCATGTGGCAATCGGACATGATCAACGCAATGGTTTCCCGGCTTGCAACCCTTCGCCGCGCCGCTAGGATCGCGCGCCTTCAACCGGGATGGAACCATGGCTTTCAACGAATACGGCAAGATCACCCGCATTGGCCTGCGCCACGCGCGCGACGCCTTCCGTGACGCCGAAACCGTCGCTGCGCAGTGGCAGCCGCTGAACTACCACAGCGAGCCTGATTTCGGCGCTGCCATGGCCGATTACGAAGGTTTCGTGGAAGCGCTTGGCCTGGCTGGTGCCGAGATACACTACCTGCCCGACGGTGAAGGCCTTTCCATCGATTCCATCTATGTCCGTGATGCCTCCATCCCTTCGCCCAACGGCGTCATCCACTGCAACATGGGTAAACCCGCACGCCAGGCCGAGCCCGGTGTGAACAGTGCTGGCTACGCCGACCAGGGTATCAAGATCGCCGGTGCGATTACCGGCGAGGGCAGGATCGAGGGTGGCGACTTTGTCTGGCTGGATGACCGGACCTGCGCGGTGGCCAACGGGTATCGCACCAACCCCGAAGGAATCCGCCAGTTGAAGACCCTGCTGGGAAAGGACGTCCATGTCGAGGTCTGCCCCCTGCCCCATTACAAGGGCCCGTCGGACGTCTTCCACCTCATGTCCATCCTCTCGCCGCTCGATGAGGATCTGGCGCTGGTTTACTCGCCCCTGATGCCGGTGCCGTTCCGTAACTGGCTGCTGGAGCGCGGCCTCAACTTCGTCGAAGTTCCCGACGAGGAGTTCGAGAGCATGGGCTGCAACGTGCTCGCTACCGCGCCGCGCCGCTGCGTCATGGTGGAAGGGAATCCGGAAACCCGCCGCCGACTGGAAGCAGCCGGTTGCGAGGTGGTGACCTACTCCGGCGCCGAAGTCAGCCGCAAGGGCGAAGGCGGCCCCACCTGCCTCACCCGCCCGCTCGAGCGCGAGGCCTAGGACGGAACGGCAGTTCCACGTTTGACGGCAGGCCGCTCGCCAATCTGGTCGTACCAGCGTTTTGTGTTGGGAAACTGGCTCCAGTCAGTGTCGTACCATTCCGCGCGCATGACCCAGGGCCAGGTGGCGATATCGGCGATGGAGTAGTCGCCTGCAAGATACTCGACCACCGCCAGACGCCGGTCCATCACGCCCAGAAGACGCATGGCCTCGTCCCGATAGCGTTTCTTGCCATAGGGCACGTCTTCGGCAGCGAATTTGATGAAATGATTGGCCTGCCCGAACATCGGGCCCACACCGCCCATCTGGAACATCAGCCACTGCAGGACGTCCAGGCGCGCCCGAGCCTCGGTCGGCAGGAACCGGCCTGTCTTTTCAGCCAGATAGATCAGGATGGCCCCGGATTCGAACACACGGATCGGCGCACCATCCGGACCATCGGAATCCACGATGGCGGGAATCTTGTTGTTGGGACTGATCTCCAGGAATGCCGGTTCGAACTGATCGCCGGCTCCCATATCGATCGGGTGGACTTCATAGGGCAAGCCCACTTCCTCAAGCATGATGGAGGCCTTTCGGCCATTGGGCGTTGCTGCAGTATACAGTTTAATCAATAGCTTATCTCCACACTCTCATTCATTGGATTCACTCTCGGAAACGCGATCAAACAGGGGAACCCCACGGCTTCGCATGAACAGAATTAGGACCATGCCGGCAACAAAACCACCGACATGCGCCCACCAGGCCGTGTCGGTTTCACCCTGACTGGTGAACCAGATACCTGCCCCGACCTGAAACGCAATCCAGATCACAAGGACCAGCGCAACGTGAAGCCGCAGCGGTATGGTTCGCATCAAGAGGATCAACATGCGCCGGCGCGGATGCAGTATCATATAGGCACCCAATACGCCGGCAACTGCACCGCTGGCACCGACCATGGGAATCTGTGAGGTCGGGTCCACGGCCGTTTGTGCGAGGCCCGCCGCTTCTGCGCAGAGAGCGTAGAAGATCAGAAATCGCCAATGGCCTGTCGCATCCTCGACATTGTCGCCAAACACCCAGAGGAACAGCATGTTCCCGCCCAGGTGCCAGTAGCCATCATGCAGGAAGGCCGACGTGAAGAGCGTGAGCCAGGCAGGCACCATCTCCAGGTCCTGCGTCAGACGTGCATCGCCCGACAAAACCGCCGGTATCAGGCCATAGCTCAGCCAGAGTTCCCAGACCTGCTCATCATTCATCAATTGCTGAATCAGGAAGACGGTCGCGTTGACGGCAATCAGACTGACCGTCACGACCTGAAACCGGATCAGGCGCAGCAGGTTGTCATCGCTGATGGGAATGAACGGCATGCACCATCAGCCCCCGAAATCAGGCCGCCGGCAACGCCTGGTCAAGATCGGCGATCAGATCATCAACATGCTCGACACCGACAGAAAGGCGCAAAAGATCGCCCGGCACCGGGCTTTCCGGTCCTTCAACCGAAGCGCGATGCTCGACCAGACTTTCAACACCGCCAAGTGAGGTGGCAATCTTGAAGAGCTTGAACCTGGCCCAGACGCGGCGTGCAGCCGCCTCCCCGCCACGGATACGGATCGATAGCATGCCGCCGAAACCGCCATCCATCTGGCGCGCGGAAACATCATGGTCGTTCGATGCGGTCAGACCAGGATAAAGCACCAGGTCGACAGCTTCGTGTCCGTCCAGGTGCCGGGCTATGGCCATGGCGTTCTGGCAGGCACGCGCGACCCTGATTTCCAGCGTGCGCATGCCGCGCATCAGCAACCAGGCCTCGAACGGACCAAGGATCGCACCGGTCATGTGACGGATGTGGCAAATCTGGTCCCAGAACGGTGTTTCCTCGCGGGCGACCAGGACCCCGGCCACCACATCGCTGTGACCGTTGAGATACTTGGTGGCCGAATGCATGACAAAATCCGCGCCGAGGTCGAGTGGTCGCGTCAGAAGCGGCGTGGCGAACGTGTTGTCGACCACACTCAAGGCACCCGCTTCCCGGACAATGGCCGTTGCAGCAGCGATGTCGGTGACGGTCATGGTGGGATTGGCAGGTGTTTCCAACCAGACGATGCGGGTTTCGTCCTTGCGGGCTGCACCGCGCAACGCCTCGAGGTCACCGGTCGGCGTCCAGGTTACCTCGATGCCCCAGCCTTGCACGACCTGCTTCATGAGCCCACGGATGGCCCAGTAGAGCGTGTCCTGAATGACCACGTGATCGCCTGCCTTGAGGCACTGGAACACCGCCGAGACCGCAGCCATGCCGGAGCTGAAGAGGCGCGCTTCAAAACCGCCCTCCAGATCCGCGATCAGGGCTTCGGGCTGCTCATAAGTCGGGTTCTGGTCGCGTGCATAGGCATAAGGTTTGCCATAAGCCTCGGGGTCGGTTGCATAGGTCGTTGCCATATGGACCGGCAGGACGACAGCCTTGTGATCCCTGCTCGTCCAACCCAGGCCCTGTGCAATCTTCGTCGCACGCCCCTGGGGCCGGTTTGACGCGCTGCCAGTCAGTGCGGCGTCAAGATCAGCGATCAGGTCATCAACATCTTCCAGGCCAACAGACAGGCGAAGCTGATTGGGTGGCACCGGTGACTCATAACCGTCGGAACTCTTCCGGTGCTCGACGAGACTTTCGGGACCGCCCAACGACGTCGCGTTCTTGAAGATTCTGGTGCTGCCCCAGATCTTCAGGGCGTCTTCCATGGAACCCAGGACATCAAACGACACCATCGCGCCGAATCCCGACATCTGGCATTTCGCCAGATCATGTGTGGGGTGGGAAGCAAGGCCTGGATAGAAAACACGGCTGACTCCAGCATGCCCCTCCAGAAACTCCGCGACCCTCTGGGCATTATCCTGCGCCTGCTCCATGCGCAGATGCAGGGTGCGTAATCCGCGCAACAGCAGCCAGGTCTCGAAGGGGCCCAGCATGGCACCAGAACGCATGCGCATCCGGTCGAGACGCCGCCAGAAATCATCCTTCACACGGGTGGCGATGGTGCCGCACACCACGTCGCTGTGACCGTTCAGGAACTTGGTGCCGGAATGGAGAACCACGTCGGCGCCCAGATCCAGAGGCCTGCTGATCGGCGGCGGCGCAAAGGTCCCATCCACCACCAGTTTTGCGCCGGCATCATGGGCAATCCGGGCTGATGCCTCCAGATCGACAATCACCATCTCAGGGTTGGACGGAGTCTCGACCCAGACCACCTTGGTCTGGCCCGGCCGGGTACGTGCCGCCATATCGTCGAGGTCACCGGTCCGGTAGACATCAATTTCGATGCCCCAGGCATTGGCCATGTCGTTGATTAGATAATGCACACCGCCATAGGCATAATGCGGCATCAGCACGTGATCACCGGTCGAAAGTGCCTCGAACACCATGGCCATGGAGGCCGAACCCGAGCCCGTGACCATGGCCGCCTCGCCATGCTCCAGCTCTGCCAGCAGTGCCTCGACCTGCCAGTAACAGGGATTGTCCGGGCGGCTGTACCACAGCCCCTCGGAGGCCGGCATGGCGGGATCACGCACATAGGTCGTCGCGACCTGGATCGACGGCGCAACACCACCCGTGGTTTCTTCCAGCCATCCCAGCGCCTGGGCCAGGAGCGTGTCGGTGTGGACGCCCTTCAAGGCATTCAACCCTGCAGCTTTGTCTTGAGCAGTTCGTTGACCGCCTTCGGGTTCGCCTTGCCGCCCGATGCCTTCATGACCTGGCCGACGAAGTAACCAAACAGCTTGTCCTTGCCGCCGCGATACTCGGCCAGCTTCTCGGCCTCACGCGCCATGACCTCATCGATCACGGCTTCAATGGCGCCGGTATCGGTGACCTGCTTGAGACCCTTCTCTTCCACGATCACGCCAGCAGCCTTGCCGGTCTCGAACATTTCGGCGAAGACGTCCTTGGCGATACGCCCGGAGATGGTGTCATCGGTAATGAGGTCAATCAGCTCGCCCAGCGCCTCGGCACTGACGGGGCTGTCCTCGACCGTCTTGCCGGCCTTGTTCAGCTGACCGAACAGTTCGGAAATCACCCAGTTCGCAGCGAGCTTCTTGTCGCGGCCTTCGGCAACCCGCTCATAGAAATGCGCATTCTCATGCTCGGCGACCAACACATCGGCGTCATAGGCCGATAGCCCGAATTCCTCCATGAACCGCGCCATCTTGGCATCGGGAAGCTCGGGCATGCCTGCGGCGATGTCGTCCACCCAGGCCTGTTCGATGCGCAGGGGCAGCAGGTCGGGATCGGGGAAGTAGCGGTAATCATGCGCCTCTTCCTTGCTCCGCATGCTGCGGGTTTCGTTCTTTGCCACATCGAACAAACGGGTCTGCTGGTCGATGGTGCCACCGGACTCGAGCACATCGATCTGGCGCGATGCCTCGAACTCGATGGCACGCTGCATGAAGCGCACGGAATTGAGGTTCTTGATTTCGCAGCGCGTGCCGAACTCCTCACCTGCCTTGCGCACGGATACATTGGCGTCCACACGCATGGAACCTTCCTGCATGTTGCCGTCACAGGTTCCAGCGTAACGCACGATGGTGCGCAGCTTGCGCACATAGGCGGCAGCCTCTTCCGGAGAGCGCATGTCCGGGTCGGAAACAATCTCCATCAGTCCCACACCGGACCGGTTGAGATCGACATAGGACGCGTTGGGGTCCTGATCGTGCAGGCTCTTGCCGGCGTCCTGCTCGACATGCAGGCGTTCGACGCCGATGCGCTTCTTGGTGCCGTCCTCGAGCTCGATATCGATATGACCACCGGTCACGACCGGCTGCTTGAACTGGGAGATCTGATAGCCCTGGGGCAGATCGGGATAGAAGTAGTTCTTGCGATCGAACACCGACATCAGATTGATCGTGCCGTTGATCGCCAGCCCGGTCTTCACCGCCTGTTCGATACACGTCAGGTTGATCACCGGCAACATGCCCGGCATGCCAGCGTCGACGGGAGAAACCTGGCTGTTGGGCTCAGATCCGAATTCTGTCGAAGCCCCTGAAAACAGCTTGGAATTGGAGATGATCTGGGCGTGGACTTCCAGCCCGATCACGTACTCCCAGGTGCCCGTGGCCCCCTCAATCGTGTTTCCCATGATCAGTATCCTTCCGGGCGGGCATCAAACCCTGCAGCATCTTCCAGCGACTGGCCGATACGCAGCACGGTTGCTTCGTCAAACGCCTTGCCGATCACCTGCAATCCCATAGGCAGACCGTCGCCGGTCAGGCCCGCGGGCACCGAGATGCCCGGCAATCCGGCCAGATTGACCGGCACCGTGAAGACATCGTTGAGATACATCGCAATCGGATCGCTCGGCGGATCATCGGCACTGAAGGCCGCCGACGGCGTGGCGGGTGTCAGGATCGCATCGACCTGCTGCCAGGCCTGCTTGAAGTCATCGGCGATGCGCGTGCGCACCTTCTGCGCCTGAAGGTAATAGGCATCGTAGTAGCCCGCCGAAAGCACGTAGGTTCCGATCAGCACCCGGCGTTTCACCTCGGCACCGAAACCTTCGGCTCTTGTCTTTTCATACATCTCGGTGAGGTCATCGGATTCGACCCGCAGGCCGAACTTCACACCATCGTAGCGGGCAAGATTCGACGAAGCCTCAGCAGGTGCGACGATATAGTAGGCAGGCAACGCGTACTTCGTATGAGGCAGGCTGATCTCGACCGTTTTTGCGCCCTGCTCCTCAAGCCACTTGATGCCCTGCTGCCAAAGCGCTTCGATCTCGTCCGGCATGCCATCAACGCGATACTCCCGGGGTATGCCGATCGTGAGACCCTTCACGCCGCCTTTGAGCCCTTCCTCGAAGTCGGGCACCGCGACATCGGCGGAGGTGGAGTCCTTGGGGTCATGCCCTGCCATGGCGCCCAGCATGATGGCGGAGTCACGCACCGTGCGGGTCATGGGGCCTGCCTGATCGAGCGAGGAGGCAAAGGCAACAATACCCCAGCGCGAACAACGCCCATAGGTCGGTTTCAGTCCGACAATGCCCGTGAAGGCCGCAGGCTGGCGGATCGAACCGCCGGTATCCGTGCCTGTGGCACCCAGCGCCATGCGCCCGGCCACCGCCGAAGCAGAACCGCCTGAGGAACCACCGGGGACCAGATTGCGGTTATCACCCGTGGCACGCCAGGGGTTGATGGCACCGCCGTAGTAGCTCGTGAGATTGCCCGAACCCATGGCGAATTCGTCAAGGTTGGTCTTGCCCAGCATGACCGCACCTTCGCGGAACATGTTGGTTGTGACCGTCGATTCATAGAACGGATGAAAGCCATCCAGAATGTGCGAACCCGCCGTCGTCAGGACATCCTTGGTGCAGAACAGGTCCTTGATGGCTACGGGAATGCCCTCAAGCTTGCCCGCATCCCCCTTGGCGCGACGTGCATCGGACGCGTCGGCCATCTCCAACGCCCTTTCAGGCGTTTCGGAAATGTAAGACTTCAGCTCACGCTTGCCTTCCATGGCAGTGACCTGGGCCTGCGTCAGTTCCCTGGACGACAGATCACCCTTGGCCAGGAGATCGCGCGCATCAGCGATTGAAAGATCGGTCAGGTCGGTCATTCCACCACCTTGGGCACAACAAAAAATCCAT
>CALIUG010000152.1 GCA_938048755.1 uncultured Alphaproteobacteria bacterium | reverse complement strand
GGCTGACCGGAGCGTAGCGTAGGGCAGACCTGCAGGGCGGGGCAAGATGGCTTCGGGAGCGGGTGGTTTGTAGCCCAGCGAGCTGTGTGGCCTGACACTGTTGTAGTGCTGCCGCCAGCGTTCGATCAGCACCTGGGCTTTGTTGATCCAGCGGTTCACCGACCGCTTTATCTGGTCCGATTTCTAAGGCAATCACGAGGCTGTCACAAGCACATCAGGTGGTGATAAGAGGCGTTTGAACCTCTTCAGTGTGGAGAATTGCGTGGAATCAGTCGAAACCGTTGTTGTCGGCGCCGGCGTGGTCGGCCTAGCGGCGGCCCGTGCCTTGGCGCTTTCAGGGCGTGAGGTTCTGATTCTGGAGGCCAAGGGTGCGTTCGGCTCGGAAATCTCGTCACGCAACAGTGAAGTCATCCATGCCGGAATCTACTATCCCGCAGGCACCCTGAAGGCGCGCCTGTGTGTCGAGGGCAAGTGGAAACTCTATGACTATTGTGCGAGTCGCGGCGTCGCGTTCCGGCGCTTCGGCAAGCTGATTGTCGCGACCGATGCGGCTGAACTCGAGACCCTCAAGGCATTGAAGGAGAAAGCAGCATGGAACGGTGTCGACGACCTGGTCTGGTTGTCGCCCGAGGAGACTGGCGAACGCGAACCGGAACTCCGCAGTGTTGGCGCGTTGCTGTCACCCTCGACCGGCGTCGTTGATTCCCACGGTCTGATGCTCTCGTGCCTTGGGGAAGCAGAGGGCGCGGGCGCCATGCTGGCGCTCAATGCGCCGGTGCTGGCTGGCGAAGTGCGCAACTCCGGCACGGTTCTGGAGGTCGGTGGTGCGATGCCGATGAACCTGTTGGCGCGTGAAGTCGTCAATGCGGCAGGGCTTGGCGCACCCAGGCTGGCGGGGGCCATTCGCGGATTGGCCGACGAACAGGTGCCCGAGCTTTATCTGGCCAAGGGCAACTATTACACGCTGGCGCGCAAATCGCCGTTCTCCAGCCTGATCTATCCCGTGCCGGTGCAGGCTGGGCTTGGTGTGCATGTCACCCTGGATCTGGGCGGGCAGTGCCGCTTTGGCCCGGATGTCGAGTGGATCGACGAAATCAATTATGACGTCGACCCTGCCCGGGCCGATGTTTTCTACGATGCGATCCGCCGCTACTGGCCTGGCCTGCGCGACGGTGATCTCGAGCCCGGCTATGCCGGTATCCGCCCCAAACTGCAGAGTCCCGAAGGTGGATTCGAAGACTTCCGGATTCAGGGCCCTGCCGAATCAGGCATTGCGGGCATGGTGAACCTCTACGGCATCGAATCGCCGGGCCTTACGTCGTCGCTCGCGATTGCTGACCTGGTCCGCGACCTGCTCGACGGTCGGGCCTGATCAGGGCATCAGGCGCGCGGTGCGGCGTGCTGCTGCAGCGATTTCTTCCGGCCCGACCCAGCCAAGAACATTCTCGGGTCCGGCCTTTGCAGGATCGGCACTGACCAAGGCAACGGTCGCGTCGGTACGTTCCATGGCCTTGATGACGTTGACGACCAGAGCGTTGGCGCCGACCACGATGTGGTTCACGGACGACCCGTCGCTTGTGGTGAGCGATGTTTGCCCGTCATCAGACGTAGCGAACTGATAGGGCAGGGTGTCGCCGTCCCTGGCGCACATGGTGTCTTCGGCCCGCCGTGCGTGATCCATCGCGCTTTGCAGGCCCTCGGGCACGACATGGCCCCGACGCAGCAGCTTGATGGTGTAGATGCTTTCGCCGATCAGCATCTTGCGCGTCGACCACGAAGCCGTTGTGGCGATCAGGACCAGCAGGATGGTGTTGTAGTCGAACGTCATCTCGTAGGTCATGGCGATGGCGGTCAGCACCGCGCCGGTTGCGCCGCTGATGGCTGCAGCCATGCCGGCAATGGCAAAGGCGGCAATGGGAATGCCCAGATCGCCGAACAGCGCGAAACAGACATGCCCGAACACGGCACCCAGGGCCGCGCCCATGAAAAGCGACGGCGAGAACACGCCACCGGATGCGCCCGAACCCAGGGTCAGGCAGGTCGCGATGAGTTTCAGGAGGAACAGTGCCAGCAGGAACCAGGGGTCCGACAGCAGGCCTTCCAGGATCTGCGTGATGGTCGCATAGCCGACGCCTGCGACGTAGTAGTGTCCAGCGACCTGCTGAACCGCGTAGATCAGCACACCCAGCAGGAACATGCCGAACATGTGCTGGGCGATGTAGCCGCCGGGCATGGCCTCGAAAAGGTCTTCGGTCTTGTCCAGGGCCTTGATGAACAGGCAGGAGGCAAGCCCCATGAGGATACCGAACGGGATCATCAGCAGCAGGACCCAGGGCGTGCCCGTGTGCAGGTCGTGGGCGACCAGATCGGGGATGTTGAAGGCTGGCGCGAGGCCGGCCGTGAGGCGCGTGATGTAGGCCCCGGCGACACAGGCGAGTGCAACAGGCAGCAGGGTCTGGGCGTTGATCACCAGCAACATGAGCTCGATGGCAAACACCATGCCGCCGAGGGGCGCGTTGAAGGCTGCCGCGATCCCTGCACCGGCACCGGCTGCCACCAGGGTCAGGCGATGGCCAACGGGAAGATGGATGAGCTGTGCCAGGGTCGATCCCATAGCCGCACCCATCTGGATGATCGGGCCTTCACGACCGGCCGAACCGCCCGAGCCAATGGAAAGGCTCGATGCCAGGGCCTTGATGACGACCACCTGCGGGCGGATGACGCCGTCGTTGTAATGGATGGCGTCCATCACTTCGGGCACGCCATGGCCCTTGGCTTCGGGCGCGAAGGTCTTGACCAGCCAGGCGACAAACGCCGCGACGACCATGGGAACCAGAATGATGCCGGGTCCCCAGGGACTTTCAGCGATAAACACGGTGGGGTCGTAGTCAAAGTCGATGCGACCGGCAAAAAACAGGTTCTGGAAGAATGCGATCAGTTCGCGAAAGGCCCATGCACCCAGGCCAGCGATGGCCCCGATCAGGATGGCGGCAAGGCTGACGACGACTGTGTTACGCATGGCTTCTGCCCAAATTCCCGTGTCCCGGTGGACAATGCCTGTTCGTGTCGTCATGTCTAG
>CALIUG010000151.1 GCA_938048755.1 uncultured Alphaproteobacteria bacterium | reverse complement strand
CAGACGTGCCCATGAAGCCGGTGCCTTCATCGGGATCGTACATCCCTCCTGGTACGGCCTCACCCATGACGATGCCCGCGAGCTCCCGTTCGCCCATGCCGTTGAGATCTACAACCATGGCAGCGCGGTCGAGGTCGACCGTGGCCATGACTGGCCGTTTCTCGACGTGCTGCTCAACGAAGGCAAACGCATGAGCGGTTATGCGGTCGATGACGCGCACGAACTCACCCACGACTGGCTGGGCGGCTGGGTCATGGTGCAGGCAGAGGAAAACGACCCCGACGCTCTGCTCGAATCCCTCAAGGCCGGTCGCTACTACTCCAGCCAGGGGCCGGAGATCCATGATGTCGCCATCGACGGCGATAAGGTTACCGTGCGCTGCTCGCCAGCAAGCGTCATTTCGCTACAGGGAAGGGGTTCGCGTTCCGAACGCGAGATGGGTGACGGTCTCGAGACCGCAACCTTTGACCTATACCCGTTTGAAAGTGGCTACTTCCGCGTCACCGTCATCGACACAGAAGGCCGGCGGGCCTGGTCCAACCCTTACTGGCTGGACTGATCCGTAGAAACTGTCACCCCGGCCAAATGAACGGAGCGAATGCGAGCCGGGATCTCGTCATGACGGGTTTCTGAAGAATCGTGCGGACCGAGATCCCGGCGGTCGCGACGCTCCGCCGGGATGACACGCAAGAGCATCAGTCCTTCAGTACACCCGTTGTTTCGGGGCCGGGGCGTGCCCACTCAGCGCCGAAATCGTCCGTTGCGCCGTAGGTGTTCCAGGGCTTGAAGCCCATAAGGGCGCGTTCATGGTCGTTGAGTTCGGAGGTTACTTCCGGGCGCAGGCCATAGGGGAAGTTCAGAAGCTGCCGGATGAAGGGCGCCGTCCAATAGGTCGTGATGCCCACACGCGGCGTGTTGCCGGTGTTCAGGCTGGCGGCATGCCAGGTGCGCCCCTCCCAAACCACGAAGCTGCCTGCAGGAACTTCGGCGTAGGTTACATCGTATCTGGCATCGGGTTCGGGATGATGACCGGAGCGATGGCTTCCCGCGACCAGCCGCGTGGCGCCGTTCTCGAGCGTGAAATCGGTAATGGCGAACATGACGTTGCACACCACCGGCGGGTTGATCGGATGATTGGCCGGTTCAGGACCACCCCAGGGCTGATGCTGGCGGCTCACATCCGACGGACGCACATAATCGTCACCGGGCATCACCGTCTGGGGCATGAACCACTGGTCGATATGCAGCGCCATCTCCTTGTTGCCGGGCCATGTGATATGGGCGGAAAACTCCGAGAGAATGGCGTCGTCGCCCAGAATGTAGCGCACGATATCGACGCAGGCCTGGTTGTTGATCAATGCCCGGCAGACCGCACCCTTGTTGGGCAGGAAGGCAACCCACTGGTTCACGTCGTCATCGGGCTCAACGGCGCTGTTGTTGTTGCCATAACCGACCTTCTTTTCGGCGGCCGCCTGTTCCAGAACACGCTCGCGAATCACTGCCGTCGTATCGGGGTCCAGCGCGCCTTCCATCATGGCAAAGCCGTACTCGGCCAGATCGGCCTTCAACTGATCCATGCTTTTGGTCGGTTCGGGTCCTGTCGTCATGAACTGGTCTCCTTATCCGTCGCCCGATAGTGACGCCTTCAGGGTCTGTTTGTCGATCTTGCCGATGGGAAGGCGCGGAAGTTCGTCACGGATCTCGAAGGTCTTGGGAATCTTGTAGTTGGCGAGCCGTTCGCCGCACCAGGCTTTCAGGGTTGCTGCATCCAGACTGCGACCGGGTTTGGGTTCGACAAAGGCGTGGCCGACTTCACCAAACGCCTCATCGGGCACACCCATCACGGCGACCATGCTGGTGTCGGGGTGCTCCTCGATCGCCAGTTCGATCTCGCGGGGATAGATGTTGAAGCCGCCGGAGATGAACATTTCCTTGGTCCGCCCGACGATCTCCAGGTTGCCGTCCTCCCAGACCTTCACGACATCACCGGTGTGGAACCAGCCATCCGATGTGTAAGCCTCGGCAGTGGCGACGGGATCGCGGAAGTAGCCGGCCAGCAGCCAGTCGCCGCGTGCCTGGATTTCGCCCTGTTCCCCCACCCCTGCGACCTTGCCGTCGGCATCGGCGACACGGATCTCGAAATCCTTATGGGGCCTGCCGATGGTGCGCGAGAGCACATCAAACGGTGCATCGTGGTCGGTGAATGTGACGTAGAGCCCCAGCTCGGTCATGCCGAAGCTGGTGCGCAACGCGCCGGGCAGTTTGTTCAGTCGGGCGACCAGAGGCACTGAGATGGGGCCACCGCCCCAGGTCAGGAACTTCAGGTTCGAGAGGTCGCGGGTTTCCAGATCAGGATGATTCGCCATCATGTGAAACTGCACGGGGGAACCCAGCAGGTGGTCGATCTTCTCTTCTTCCAGAAGACGCAGCAGATCGCCGGGTTCGAACCGGTCCTGAAAGACCAGCGTGCCGCCGACAAACATGCCGAAGACGCCGGTCATGCCGACACCTGCAATGTGGTTGACCGGCATCATGTGCAGGATGCGCGGGCGATCCATGGGCCAGTGTTCGTTCTCGACCGCACCACCGGTCAGCAGGGCGCGGTGTTTGACCATCGCCGCCTTGGGACGGCCCGTGGTGCCCGATGTGAAGATCAGCACTGCCGTGTCGTCGAGCGCGACCTTGGCACGCGCCGCATCCAGGTCTCCATCGGGCACCGCATCGCCTGCCGCCAGAAAGTCCTCGGCTATCACGCCGCCTTCGACCGGTGTATCCAGCAGCACCAGCTGGCGGATCGATGGGACGTCGGCCTTCATGGCGAGCAGGTCCTCAGCATAGTCGCGCCCGTGGATGTGGCGGAAGCCGATCAGCACGGTCGGTTCGGCCAGTTCCGTGACATGCTTGAACTCCGGCCGCTTGTAGCGGGGATGATAGCCGCACCAGATCGCCCCGATCTCCGTGGTCGCCAGCATCACGGTCAGCCATTCCGTTGACGGCGGGGTCAGCATGGCAACCCGATCGCCATGGCCCACGCCGGCGGCCAGCAGAGCTTTCGCCCAGCGCGTCATGTCCGTTTCGAGTTCGCCATAGGTCAGGCGCCTGTCATGATGCACGGCAGCTTCGCGTTCGGGCTCGCGTGCAGCATGGTGGCTGACGCACTGTCCGATCCGCACCGCATGCACGGGGAGCGGGATCATGCGTCCTCCGCTTCCAGTTCGGCCCATTTGGCCCGCGCCCAGTCTTTCAGGATCAGGGCCTGGTCCCAGCGATCGACCAGCTCATAACCGTCCTCGCCAGTGATGCCATAGGGGGGCGGGCCCAGTTCGCAGAGGAAGTTCATGATCGCACCATCGGGCTTGCGCGCACGCCAGCCCCGCATGGCGCGTTCCCACCAGCCATGGAACAGGTCGACCCATTCCTGATGCTGCGGCCAGGTGATCGAAACTTGCGCCTGTTCGCGGCTCGCCACACGACCCTGCAGACCGACGGAACGATCCACGACCTTGTGGAACAGCTCGGCGTGCAGGTCATCGAGCGGCAGGCCGATCTCGCGGCTCACCACGGCATGGGACAGGTCGGCGACCAGTTCCATCTCCGGCACCAGGTCCATCA
>CALIUG010000150.1 GCA_938048755.1 uncultured Alphaproteobacteria bacterium | reverse complement strand
TGTCATGAAGATGGGCCGGTCCGACCTGCAGGGTCTGCGTGGCGAGCGCATCTCGATGATCTTCCAGGATCCCATGACCGCGCTGAACCCGGTCATCTCCATCGGCCAGCAGATGAGCGATATCCTCTATCGTCAGGACCTTACCAAGTCCCAGAAGCGGGCGCGGTCTGCCGAGATGCTGGCCCAGGTCGGCATCCCCGATCCGATGCGCCGGCTCGATGACTACCCCCACCAGTTCTCCGGCGGCATGCGCCAGCGCATCTGCATCGCCATGGCGCTGATGATGAACCCGGCCCTGCTGATTGCCGACGAGCCGACCACGGCCTTGGATGTGACGCTGGAAGCCCAGATCATCCATCTGATGAAGGAGCTGCGCGAAAAGTTCGAGTGCTCAATGCTCTTCGTGTCGCACAATCTGGGCCTGATCGCCGAACTCTGCGACGAGGTCATCGTGATGTATGCCGGTGAGGTCGTCGAACAGGGCAATGTGCACGACCTTTTCCATCGTGCGCAGCATCCCTATACCCAGATGCTTCTGGAATGCGATCCCGCGCGCATCGCCGAAACACGACGTGATCTGCCGACCATTACAGGCAGTGTTCCAGACCTGGTCGACCTGCCGACAGGGTGCATTTTCGCACCGCGTTGTCCCAAGCGGTATGAACCCTGCAATGAATCACCGCCGGGAACCTATGAAATCGGGGGGCAACATTCCGCGCGTTGCTTCAAGGTGCGTGATGACTGAACTGCTTGAAGTCCAGGACCTCCGCGTCCGCTTCCGCACCGCCGGATTGGTCCAGGGCCTGTTGAAAGGCCTGGATGATCCCTTCATTGATGCCGTGATGAAGGTTTCCTTCTCTCTGGCGGCAGGCGAGACCTTCGGGCTGGTGGGTGAGTCCGGTTCGGGCAAGACGACCCTGGGCCGCGCGATCATCGGTCTGGTGCAGGCCCAGGAAGGCAATATCCGGTTTGAAGGCAAGGAACTGGTCGGTCTGAAGGACTCGGAGTACCGGGATATCCGGCGCAACATCGCCATGATGTTCCAGGATCCCATTGCCAGCCTTTCGCCGCGCAAGAAGGTCCGCAGCCAGATCGCCGAGCCCTTCAAGATTCACAACATCAAGGACAAAGACCCTGACAAGGAAGCGCGCCGCCTGTTGAAGCTGGTCGGCCTGCACGAAGGATTCCTTGAAGCCTATCCCCATCAGCTTTCAGGGGGACAGGCCCGCCGTGTCGGTGTGGCGCGCGCCCTCTCGCTCGACCCCAAGGTCATCATCGCCGACGAACCCACGGCCGGGCTGGATGTCTCGGTCCAGGGCGAAATCCTCAACCTGATGAACCGCTTGCAGCGTGAATTGGGGCTCTCCTACCTCATCATCACCCATAACCTGCCCGTGGTGCGCCACGTCAGTGATCGCCTGGCGATCATGTATCTGGGCCGCTTCGTGGAACAGGGCACGACCACCGAGATTTTCGAGAAGCCGGCCCACCCCTATACGCTGGGCCTGTTGGCAGCCGTGCCGGAACCCGATCCCGACAAACGTCGTGACAAGCTGGAACTGGAAGGTGAAATCCCCTCCCTGATGAACCGGCCCAAGGGTTGTGAATTCCACACCCGCTGCCCGTTTGCCCAGGAGAAATGCCTGAACGAGGCACCGCAATACAAGGAAGTCGCGCCGGGCCATTTCGCGAGCTGCCATTTCCCCTTCCCCGACCCTGCCGATGCCAAGGCTGTGGGACGGCACGCAATGCCCGAGACTGGCAATGTGGCGGCAGACCACGTATCCGGTCGCATCAGTCGCGCTGGTGAGACACCAAACATCAACGGTTGATGTTCACTCCTGAATTGGCAGGCGATCATGACCTTCAGTTCTGAAGCCTGGGAGCGCAACGCGGACCTTTACGAGACCATCCGCACCATGCCGTTCAATCAGGAACTGGCTGCCGGAACCCTCTCGAGCGAACGTTTCCAGCACTACATCATCCAGGATGCCCATTACCTGCTCGCCTATGCGCGGGTCTACGCCATGGCGGCCGCAAAGGCCGACACCAGCGACCTGATGGTGACCATGGCGGACTGGTCCGCCGGCACCGTGCAGGCCGAACGCAGCCTGCACGAGCGCTACTTTGCAGAGTTCGGTCTCGACCCCCTTGAAGCCGGCAACACGCAACCTTCCCTCTCTTGCCGGGCCTATACCGATTTCCTCTTGGCGACAGGTAGCACGGAGCCCCTGGAAGTCACGGTTGCGGCCTTGCTGCCCTGTCAGTGGGTTTACTGGGAGGTCGGCAGTTCCATTGCCAGGGATGCCAAATCCGACAACCCCTTTTCAGCCTGGATCGAAACCTATTCGGCCGATGGTTTCGGCGAGAACTGCGACAAGGGGCGTGCCCACACCGACCGTCTGGCCGAGGCTGCGTCGGACCGAACCCGCGAAGCGATGTTTGATGCCTTTCACCGGGCCATGCAGATGGAGTGGCTGTTCTGGGACAGCGCCTGGCGTCTGGAAACCTGGCCGGTTTCCTGACCGTCCTGAGGCCCGCAGATCAACCGGCGTCCTCACCAAAGCAGAGTACGTTGCCGTCGGGATCGGTAATCTCGAATTCGCGCATGCCATAGACGGTTTTTTCCAGAGCGCGTGAGATCGCAATTCCTGAATTCTGCAGCTCAGCATAAATCTCATCGAGGCCGATCACGTGAATATAGGCCTGCCACCCGACAGAGGATATGGCGGGAGGACCATGCCAGGCATCGACGTAGAGGACGGTCCCTCCGCGGCGAAAAATGCCAAAGCGGGGCGGATCACCGCCCTCTTCGAGAACTTCGAATCCAAGGTGGTCAGCATAGAACGCCCGCGATCTTGGATAGTCTCCGGATCGCAGAACAGGATTTGCCTCTTCGAAACGCATCGCTGACGCTCAGCCCCAGAGTTCCGGTGGGCAAGGGTGCATGGTGTTGCCATCGAACGTGATGCCGGGATTGCGATCCTGTTTCATCAGCAGCGGACCATCAAGGTCAACCACCTTCGCATCTTGTGCCACCAACATGGCCGGCGCCATGGCAAGGGAGGTCCCGACCATGCAGCCCACCATGATCTCCAACCCGGCCTGCTGTGCCGCACGGCGCAGGGCCAGCGCTTCAGTCAGACCACCGGTCTTGTCGAGCTTGATGTTGACCATGCCGTATCGGTCCGCGAGTTCCGCGACCGTATCGCTGCCATGGCAGGACTCATCGGCACAGAGGGTCACGGGGCAATCCAGATCAGCCAGTGCCTCATCCGCCTCGGACGGCAGAGGTTGTTCGATCATCTCCACACCCAGCGCGGCGAGATCGCTTCCGATTTCTTCCAGAAGCCCAACGGTCCAGGCTTCGTTGGCGTCCACCACCAGGCGCGCATCCGGCGAACCACGGCGCACGGCACGGAGCCGTTCCAGCACATCTTCGCCGTCCAGCTTGATCTTGAGCAGGGGCCGATGCGCATGGGTTGCTGCAGCCGCCTCCATGGCCTCAGGTGTATCAAGCGACAGCGTATAGGCGGTAACAAGCTCCCGGGGTTCGTCGAGCCCTGCCAGATGCCTCACAGGCATGCCGGTCATCTTTGCTTCGAGATCCCAAAGGGCGCAATCCAATGCATTGCGCGCGGCACCCGGCGGCAGCATGGCAATCAGTTCGTGGCGGCTGGCGCCTTCCTCCACGGCCTGGCGGATGGCATCGACCTCAGCCAGGCTTGATTCGATACTCTGGTTGTAACGGGGATAGGGCACCGCCTCACCCCAGCCACGCACGCCATCCTGAACGACTTCAACCACCAGCACATCGGCCGCAGTCTTGGACCCGCGCGAAATACGGAAGACCTGGGCCAGCGGCCAGGATTCGTGCCGGGCCGAAATCGTGCGACGCATCGACATTTAGATTTCTGCCAGTGCATCCACGAGTGAACCAACGCCGGTGCGCAGGGAATCGCAGCAGGGCATACCAAGGCGCTGCGAGGTCTCTTCGAGCCAGGTATGGGCGTCTTCATCGGACATCAGCGACGTGTTGGCCGAAAGGCCGACAACCCTGGCGGCTGGATTGGTGAGATGCGCCATTTGTTCGTTGAGCGCGATGCATTCTTCCAATGACGGCAGAGCGCGGCCGGGCACGCCGCGCATGTGCGGACGGTTGGGCTCATGGCACATGATCAGCGCATCGGGCTGTGCACCATGCAGCAGGCCCAGGCTGACCCCGGCAAAGGAGGGATGAAACAGCGAACCCTGCCCTTCGACCACATCCCAGTGGTCGGGATCGTTGTCTGGGCAAAGCCATTCGATGGCACCGGCAATGAAATCGGAAATCACCCCGTCCACGGCCACGCCTTCACCCACGATGAAGATGCCCGACTGTCCCGTCGCGCGGAAGGTTGCGTTCATACCGCGCGCCTTCATTTCTTTCTCCAGCGCCAGAGACGTGAACATCTTGCCCAGCGAGCAATCGGTACCCACCGTCAGGACGCGTTTACCCGGACGGTCATAACCCTTGCCGACCTTGAAGTCCTGGCTGGGCTGGCGCACGTCAAACAAGGTGCGGCCATGCTTTTTCGCCGCTTCGGCAATGGCCGGAATATCGGCCATACGTTTATGCATGCCCGCCATCACGTCCATGCCGGCTTCCAGTGCTTCGATGATGGTCGGAACCCAGTTGTCGGGAACAAACCCGCCTGCATTGGCAACGCCCAGCAACATGGTCTTGCAACCTGCCGCGGCAGCATCGGCCGGCGTCATATCCGGCAGTTTCAGGTCCTGAGTGCAGCCAGGCAGACGAATCTGGGCGACGGCCTTCTCAGGGCGCCAGATTTTTACGCCCGTGCATCCCTTGATCGAAAGCACGTCCTGGGCATCACCCAGAAACAGCAGATATGGCGCGCCAGCTTTTTGCATCGTGAATTGCCCCTTGGAACCGCACTTGATCCATCGCGTTCTGAAGGGTTTTCACACATCTGTCCAGACCGGTGCACATGCCCGGAACCGGTCAGTCACGCACAACCAGAACACTCATGGGCGCATGCCGCATGACATGGGCCGCGTTGGGGCCCAGGAGGTAATCGCGAATGCCGGGCTTGCGCGACGCCATGACCACAAGGTCAGCATCGGTTTCCTGCGCCAGCCTCAGGATCTCGGCGTGAATGGATCCGCGCCCGATCAGGCAGTTGCCGCGCAAATCCTCAGGCACATGCTCCTGTGCAAAGGCATGAAGCTGGTTGTGCGCTGCATCAAACAAACGCTGCGCATCACCCTCCTTGAAATACTGGCCGACCATGGAGAGGCCGAAATCAGACACGACCGTTACCAGGTGCAGACTGCCACCGGCAGCGACACCAATGGCCTTTTCCAGGGCCGTCTTCCAGGTTGCTTCGTCATCAAGGTCGATCGCCATCACGACGTTCTTGAACATGGCACCTCCGATCAGGCGGTTGCCGCCCGTTGCTTCATGCGAATCTTCTGCCAGAAGTAGAACGCCCCCATGGCCGCAGCCGCACTGACCTGAATCACTTCACGTCCCATGCCCGTGGGGTCGGCAATCAGGCCCGGCCGGAACAGGATGAGGCAGATCGCAAGCAGGAAGACCCGGCCCAGGATTTTGATCCTGTCGGCAAACCAGCCCTGCACGCCCGCGGCAAAGGCAAACATGGCCAGCAGGGCCGTGCAGAAGACAAAGGCGATCTTGAACCAGTCATCAAGCCAGATGATGTCACCGTTTTCGGCAACCCCGGAGATCATCAACAGTTCGGTGTTGAAGATGAAGACAAACGGCAGGATCGCCGTGCGCATGTCATAGGTGAAACCCTGAATACCGGTCTTGATCGGATCACTTTGCGCGATCGCCGCCGCCGCATAGGCAGCCAGACCCACCGGTGGCGTGTCGTCGGCCAGAATGCCGAAATAGAACACGAAGAGATGGGCCGCGATGATCGGGAAAATCAGTCCTGCGTCACCGCCCAGTTGCACAATGACCGGTGCGGTCAGGGACGCCATCAGGATGTAGTTGGCCGTCGTCGGCAACCCCATGCCCAGGATCATGCTGGTAATGGCCGTGAGGATCAGCACGATCATGATGCTGCCCATGGAGACCGCTTCGATCAGGGTCACGAACCGCCCGACAAGGCCGGTCGACTGGACCACACCGACGATGATGCCGGCAGCAGCCGTGGCAACACCGATCGAGATCATGTTGCGTCCGCCTGCGATCAGACCTTCCCAGATATCGAGCAGACCCAGCTTGAAGCCCGCAACCATCAGCTCGCCCAGACCATCGGTCGACTCGCCTGCCTTTCTGGCAACACCGGCTGCCACCCAGGCAATGATGGGACGCTGCAGGAGCATGATGACCGTGAGCGCCTCGACCGCGTAGAGCGCCGAAAGCACCGGTGAACGCCGCAGGACCAGCAGGAAGTAGAACAGCACCATGATCGGCACGATGTAGTGGATGCCCCGCACCAGGGTCTTCAGGAAGACCGGCAGTTCATCCTTGCGCAAGGCGCGGATGTTGAGCTTCAAGGCTTCCAGATGCACGACATAGAACAGCGCGATGTAGGAGATCAGTGCCGGAATAATCGCGGCACGCACGACGTCGATATAGGGCAGGCTCAGAATCTCGGCCATGATGAAGGCTGCTGCCCCCATGACCGGCGGCATCAGCTGGCCGTTGGTCGAGGCCGCCACCTCCACCGCGCCGGCCTTGTAAGCCGGCAGCCCGACCTTTTTCATCAGCGGTATTGTGAAGGTGCCGGTCATCACCGTGTTGGCAATGGATGAGCCGGAATAGAGGCCCGAAGCGCCAGACGCCACAATCGCTGCCTTGGCGGCCCCACCACGGAATCGTCCAAAGGCCGAAAACGCGATATCGATGAAGAACTTGCCCGCCCCGGCCTTGTCGAGCAACGCGCCGAACAGCACGAACAGGAAGATGATGCCCACCGACACGCCAAGCGGCACACCGAAGATGCCCGAGGTCGAGAGATAGATGTCGTTGACGGCAAAATCGAGCGGCAGGCCCCGGTGACGCAACAGATCGGGCATATAGGGGCCGACAAAGAGATAGACCAGGAAAATGCTGCAGAGGATCGCCAATGCAGGCCCCAGGGCGCGCCGGGCCGCTTCCAGAAGCATGATCGTGCAGGTCACCCCGACCCAGACGTCGAACCAGCCCGGCAGGCCCTGGCGCATGATCAGTCCTTCATAGTCAAAGACAATGAAGAGCGATGACATGGCGGCCACGAAACCAAGCATGATGTCGTAGACGGGGATGTAGTTGCGGTTGGAGCGTTCGATCTCGTAGCCACACAGGATGTCGCGCAGCCTTCCCTTGGGGCCGAAGGGCAGGAACTGGTCAATGATGGCAAAGGTCCGGCGGCCACCGGCGATGAACCCCATGGCCATGACGACCCAGGGCGCAAAGCTCCATTCGGGATGGCCCATGTATTCCAGATCGCTCATCAACACGTCGAGGTCGATCAGCGTCCAGATCGCCAGCGCGAGCATCATGCCTGCAAAGATGAAATCATAGACCAGCACAACACCCTTGCCATCGGCGCCAGGAATGGCGCGACCCAGGATCAGGGCCAGACGGCCGGGCTTGTTGTACTTGAAGGCTGGATAGGCCAGGAACGCGAGCATCAGTGCAAAGGCAAGATGGATCGAGCGTGCCTGCCAGGTATCAAACGGGTTGTCTGCGATGTAGAGCTGAAAGGCCGACCAGGCCAGACAGAGCGCCACCACGACACCACGCCAAATAATGTTGTCGGCGTGACGCGGACCGGTTTCGACCTGAGCGACCAGATCGTCGGCTTCACTATGGCTGACACTCTTGTCAGTCATGACCTTTGCCCCCCGGCGTCCACCGATCGATCCTTGCAGCATAACCGCCGCAGGAAGTCAGAAAGGGCGGTCGTCAAGACGGCCGCCCTTCCCTCGGTCTGGACTTACATCCAGCCCTGTTCTTCGTAGTACTGCACGGCACCGGGATGGAGCGGTGCAGACAGACCCTCGAGCATGTCGGCCGGTTCAAGGTTCTTGAACGCGGCATGCGATGCCTTCAGTTCATCAAGGTTCTCCATGATGATCTTGACGACATCGTAAACGACCTGATCTTCGAGTGTGGCGCTGGTCACCACCGTTGCCTTCACGGCATAGGTCTCGACCGGCGCATCCACGCCCTGATACGTGCCGGGCTGAATCTCTGTCATCACATAGTAAGGCTTGTCTGCGATGAACTCGCGGATTGCATCGGAGTTGATCGGCACCAGACGGATCTCAGTCGAATTGGCCGGTTCTTCAATCGCCGCGGCAGGGTTACCCACGGTAGAGAAAAACGCGTCGATCTTCTGATCGATCAGGGCGCGTGAGGCCTCGTTCTGCTGCAGACCCTGCGCATCGATGTCGTCATCGGCGTCGATACCATAAAGACGCAACACGTCTTCAGCATTGCCACGCTGGCCGGAACCTGGGTTGCCGATGTTCACGGCACGACCGAACAGGTCATCGACACTCTCGATGCCGCTGTCGGCACGGGTCACCAGCAACACGGTTTCGGAATGTACGCTGAACACGCTGCGCAGGCCTTCAACGGGCGCCCCATCCCAGTCAGCTGAACCATTGGCTGCCTGCCAGTTGCGGTCGGACTGCGCGACACCAAAGTCAAGCAGGCCACGGTTCACCGCATTGATGTTGAACACCGAACCCAGTGCCGGGCGACCGACGCAGTTGTATTCGCCGTCCGAATGCTTGTTGACCAGATTACAGACATGCAGGGCGACCTGATAATAGACGCCCGTCACGGACCCGCCGCCGATCAGTAGATCGCGACCGGCCTTTGCCGGTGTCGGCATCGCGCTGGCACCGGCCACAACGGCCACGGCCAGAGCCGAAAGAAGTAGTTTGCGCATGGATTGTCCTCCAATTTTCGCTCGGAACCTTGCTCTGGGCATCACGCCCGGCCCATCACGGGCGGCAACGAGCCATCCCGGATCTGGTCAGATATTGTTTCCGACTTCAGAATCCGGCTGTTCCAACCTTACTATGCACAGCCCCGACACAGACGGTCAAACCGTCACCAGATCCACCAGGGATCGACCGGCACCCATTCGCCCACGGCTCCGGGGTGGATCGGTGCAACCATGTCGTCGCGCATCTCGTCATAGTCGAGATCATGGAAGAACGGATGGTCGTTCCGGAACTCGTTGAGATGGCGGAGCACAAAGCCCGTGACATCGTTGACGATTTCCTCAGGCATCAGCGCATTGGTGATGACAATGGCCTCGGTTCCATAGGAATCAACCGTCCATGTCCAGAATGCCTCATCTGTAGGATCAAACGGGCGGTAATGGCCGGTTGGAATCCGCGCCATGGAGTAATGGGGTGTTTCGGCAACCAGAGCACGGACAGTCTCGTTGTCCAGCGGGATCAGGCGGATCGACGTACCCTCGGATGCTGCAACGATATCGGCATCAGGCGGCGGTGAGGTCGAGAAGAAGGCTTCAATCTCGCCAGCGACCAGCGCAGCGGCGGCCTCGTTGTGCAGCAGGTTCCTGGACTCGATGTCGTCAGAAATATCGATGCCGTGGCGTTCCACCAGTTCTTCTGCGCTGTTGCGGTGCGGCGAGCCGGGGAACCCGACATTGACGATGCGTCCCCGCAGATCATCGAGCGTGTAGATATCGGAGTCTTCCCGCACAACCAGCGCGACCGATTCCGTGTGCACCGTGAACAATGCCTGCAGTGCGGGTTGGGGGTCGTCTTCCCAGATACCGGCTCCGTTGACCGCGTCCCAGACCTGCTTGGAGCTGGAAACGGCGAACTCCACCTGGCCCGCCAGCACTGCATCGATGTTGGCGACTGGCCCCGGCGACGGCCGGGCGATGCAGTTGTACTTGCCGTCAGAATAGCGGTTCACGATGTTGCACATGTGCAGCGCGGCAAAGTAGTTGGCCGTGTTGACCGGTCCACCGTTGAACTCCAGATCAATGGCCCGGTGGCGCGTGTGATCGTTGATCCAGCACCCGGCCAGACCAAGCGATATCAACAGAACCAGAACGACGCGCATGTTTCCCCGCATGTCAGAAAAGCCGACGCACCAAGCGACCAGCAGAGCTACCGGCACGCAAGGAACGTGCCGCACTATGCAGAGCGCAGCGCAGGCGGGTCAAATATAGGAACCATCAGAATCGTCGGAAGCCACGCGACCGGAACGAACGTCATCAACGGCTTCACGCATCACTGCGAGAAGGCCGTCGACCGGGCGGGTGTCTTCCAGCGGATTCATGGTGAAGTGCAGTCCCGGCGGTTCACGCGTCATGCCATGGGGGTAACCACGCTGGTTGAGCGCTGCGCTCACGGCAAACAGGTCGAGTGAGGTTGACGTGATGATCACCAGGCCGGCCTCGGGATCCGGCAGGGGTGCGAGATCGGCGATTGCGGCGATACCTTCAACCAGCCGATCGGTGGTCGCCTTCACAGCACGGGCCAGGTCCATGTAACCGTCACGTCCCAGATGACGCATGGTCGCCCAGCAGGCCGCTGCGGCCCGTGCAGGACGGGTGCCCTGCATGGTTTCGGTGGCATACCGGCCCGAGGGCCAGTCATCAAAATCGAAGATCAGATGCTGGCGCAGGGACTCATCGCGGAAGGTCACCGTCGACATGCCATGGGGCACAAACCCGAACTTGTGGAGATCGGCTGACATCGACATGACGCCGGGCACACGGAAGTCCCAGGTCGTCAGATCATGACCCAGCGCCTCATAGAACGGCAACAGAAACCCACCAACACAGGCATCGACATGGCACCAGAGCCCATATTTTTGCGCCAGTTCTCCGATCCGCGGGATCGGGTCGATCAGGCCATGGGGCCAGGACGGCGCCGACCCCATGACAAAGATCGTGTCATCATCAACCGCGGCCTCCATGGCCGAGACATCGGCACGCCAGTCGTTGCCCTGGGGCACACGCACGACGTCGAGGCCGAAAAAAGCTGCGGATTTGTTGAATGCCGGATGGGCCGAATAGGGCAGCACCATCTTCGGTTTCTTGACCTCGGGCCGTTCGGCACGCGCCCAGTCGCGCGCCGTCTTCACGGCGGCCTCGATCGACTCGGTGCCGCCGGAGGTCAGCACGACAAAACCGTTCTCGGGAGCGTCCAGAATGTCATGGACCATGCCTTCGACCTGCTCAACGGCACGGTTGAAGCTGGGCTGGCTGTACTTCCCGAGCCACTGGTCATTGAAGAAGACGTTGGAGACCGCCATCGCCTGGGCATGGATGTTGCGCCCGGGCTCGGGCCAATGCGTGAAGAACGCACCATGCTGCCAGTCCACGTCCTGGTCCCTTGAGGCATAGACCTCCTGGCGCAGGTCGTACCAGTGGTCACCGGTCTGGGGCAGATCAAAGCGGCTCATAGGGGATTTTCCATCTTGAAATCGTCTTCATGGGGCACGTTCGCTGTCTTGAGGATCGTCGACATGATGATGTAGGTGCCGATCGTGAACATCACGTCGAGCAACTGGTTGTCGTCAAATACCTCGCACATGGCAGCCCAGGTCGGCCGTGCGATCTCGGTCTGGGCGAGCATGTCATCGACGGCTTTCAGCAGCAGGGCTTCCTCGGGCGCCCAGTCGGGCGCATCGCCACCCTGGCGCACGCGCACAATTTCCTCATCGCTCAACCCGGCATCCCGGCCACGCACGACATGATGGTCCCATTCATACGCACAGGCGGTCTTGTGGGCGACACGCAGGATGATCAGTTCGCGCTCACGGCCGCTGAGCGAGCTCGACTTCACGATGTGATTGCGGAAGTCGACATAGTTCGCCATCAGAACCGGATTGCGCGCCACCACGTTGTGAATGCTCAGGGGTTTCTTGAGGTCAGCAAGAACCTCGCGCAGGGACGGATCCCAGTCCTCAGGCTTCAAAGGCGTCAGGCGCCCATCGGCGGCATCACTCATCACATTCTCCTTCAGTTGCATTTGGCAGTGATCCCGCCATCGACCAGAATCTGTGCGCCGGTGACATAACCAGCCTCGTCGCTTGCCAGAAACAGGGCGGCACGGGCGACATCCCAGGCATCACCCATGCGGCCCATGGGCACAAGGGCATTGCGTTCATCCAGAAACGCCTGGCGGTCACCGTCACCGTACTGGCGCATCAGGCGCGCCTCGACCAGCGGCGTGTGCATCAGCCCGGCGATCACCGTGTTGGCCCGGATGTTTTGGGGCGCATACTTCACCGCGATCTGTTCAGTGAACTTGTGCAGCCCCGCCTTGGCTGCGGTATAGGCGATGTTATCGCGCCCGAAGTAACGCACACCCGCCAGCGACGAGACATTGACGATGGCGCCCACACCCTGCTCGACCATGACCGGCAGGACATGCTTGCAGGTCAGAAAGACGCTGGTGAGGTTAAGCGCGATCTGAGCGTCCCAGACCGCTTCATCCATGGCCACGGGGTCGCCCGGCGCGGAACCCCCGACATTGTTGTGGAGAACATCGATCCGTCCGAACCGTTCCAGGCAGGTCTCCACCATCGCCTTGACGGAACTGCTATCGGTCACATCGGCAGAAACGACAGCGCATTCACCACCCTCGCCTTCGATCAGACCGCGGGTTTCCTCGGCCGCGTCGGCATGGATGTCTGCGGCCAGAACACGCGCGCCTTCGCGGGCGAACAGAACAGCCACCGCCTTGCCGTTACCCCAACCAGGGCCTACGGAGCCCGCACCGGTCACCAATGCAACCTTGCCATCCAGACGTCCTGTCATGATGCCCCCTTTTCGAACGGCGAACCTTGGCACGACCGCCCAAGCGCTGTCACGGAACCTTGCGTCACCCGGCCGGGCACGCCAAGGTTCCTTGCCTTGGTTAACCGCGGACACGGCATGCTCACGATCCCCGACCTGATCGATCTAGATCGCTATCCGCTCGACCGGCCTGGCAGTGTCGCGTTTGCCGAGTTGGTCGCGCAATGCCAGGCCATGCATCGGGAAGAGGACTGCGCAAATCTGACCGGCTTCATCCGCCCGGACGCCCTGACCGCTCTCGCCGTTGAAGCAAGAGACCTGCTCAGAAACGGTTATCAGAAGTCCCAGCTGCGCACCGCCATGTTCGATCAGGGCGATCCCGACAAACCCGAAGATCACCCTGCTCAACGCATATTCCGCGAAGGCTCGCTGCAACTGGCCAGCGACCAGATCGGCAACACGCTGATTCGCGGCATTTATGAATGGCAGCCCCTTACCGACTTCCTCGCCGCTGTGGAGGACAGGGCCGAGCTCTATCCCATGGCCGATGAGTTTCAGGCGCTCAACATCATCCAGCAAAGCCATGGCGACAGCCTGCCCTGGCACTTCGACGTCAACCACTTCACCATCACCCTGTTGCTGCAGGCCAGCGAGGCAGGCGGTGACTTTGTTTTTGTGCCCGACATGCGCAATGGGACCGAGGTCGACTTTGAAACCATGCAGAAGATTTTCGATGGCGACGAGAGCCAGATCCGCCGACCATCACGCAATGCTGGCACGCTGACCATCTTTCGCGGCCGCAATGCCTTTCACGCCGTAACGCCGGTGGCGGGCAAGACGCCCCGGATCACCGCAATCCTGACCTATGACGAACGGCCCGATTGTGTCTCCAGCCCACGCGGCAATACCTTTGTCTACGGCCCCAGAGTCGAAGCGATCTATCGCTTGCGCAGAGAAGCAAGTGAGTCGCAGGGAACATGATGCCAGACCTGAAAAACCTGATGGATCTCGATCGCTATCCCGTCGATA
>CALIUG010000149.1 GCA_938048755.1 uncultured Alphaproteobacteria bacterium | reverse complement strand
AAGGCCGCCCAGCAACAGAAGCGCGAAGAGGAGCTGCACCACGGTCGGCTTCATCTTGATGAAGGTCTCGTCCTGCAGGATCAGCGTCAGGCCACCAAAGATGCCGACCAGAACGGCAGTAACCAATGCCATCTTGGGAATATGCCGGGCGACGACATAGGCAACGACGAGCGCAATCACGGTCGCAACCATCAACGCGCCGGTTGCGACCATCAGACCGGCGGTGAGGTAGGCGACAAAAAACACCGCAAGCGGACCATAGTCGGTCATGGGCGTGAGCCAGCGCGGTGCGTCCTGTTTCATCGTTTCTTATCCGTTGACTGAAGCCCTGCCCGCACCAATATTGGATAACACACGCAACAAGCAACCCGTGAGTTCCCCATGAGGCTGCAAACCCAGCTCCATGCCATCGAACAGGGCATGCCGCCTGAAGCGTCCAGTGCCGTCAACGACATGATCCGCCGCGTTGCCGAAGGCGGCGCAGGATCCGGTGCGTTGAAGGTGGGCGACCAGGCACCGAACTTCATCCTGTCGGATGCCCATGGCAGTGCAACGGCCCTGCGCGCGCTCCTGATCGAGGGCCCGGCCGTCGTCGTGTTCTATCGCGGAAAATGGTGCCCCTATTGCAGCGCGAAACTCGCGGCCTATCAGCTTGCCCTGCCCGAGATTACCGCACGCGGTGCCAGGCTCGTGGCAATCTCGCCTGAGGTTCCCGATGATTCACTCACGCCGAGTGAAATCGACGCGCTTTCGTTCGAAGTGCTGAGCGATCCGGGAAACACGGTCGCGCGCAAGTTCGGCATCGTCTACCAGATGGATGGCCCGTCGCGGGAGCTCTACCGCGACTTCGGCCTGGACCTTGCTTCGATCAATGGTGACGACAGTTGGGAACTGCCGGTACCTGCAACGTTCATCATCAACAACCAGCGCGAGATTGCCTTCGCCTCGGCTGATCCTGATTTCCGCAAGCGCGCCGAACCGGCCGATGTCGTGGCAGCGCTGGATGCGCTGGCAGGACAGGACGGTTGAACACGCCATCGTTTGAAGCCCGGTTTGAGCGTCTGCGCGACGAGATGCTTGCCTTTCTTGCCGACCGTGAACGGCATGCGCCGGATCATCAGGCCGACGTCATTCATGCCGTTGCGACCGAGATCGAGCAGGCGCACTTGCCCGCGGTTCGACCGGAGCCCAGACGCCTGGGCGGCCACCGGCATCTCGACGCCGCACTGGCCATGGCGAAGGGCGGACCGATGGAGACCCTGGCAGCCGCATTCGCCGAGATCGAGCCCGACCTGCGCTGGATCCGCACCGAGCATTACCGGGAGAAACTCGGCGACGATTACATGGAGAACTACTGCTACACCAACATTCTGGGCTATGACGGCCTGATCGAGCATGACCGGGTCATCGCTGCCTTCTTCATCATCGGGCCCGGCCGCCACTATCCGCGCCATCATCACGAGGCCGAGGAGATCTATTTCCCCTTCGGCGGCGACACCCTGTGGAGCCAGGATGATGAAACCCCGCGCCTGCGCCCTGCCGGTGAAGCGGTGCACAACACGCCCTGGCTGCCCCACGAGATGATCACCCAGAAAACGCCGCTCTTTACCTTCTGCTTCTGGCGCTCACCGGGTCCGATCAAGCTTGCGCAGCTGACTGGGTGACCAGAGGAAGCGTTGCGGCATCCGCGCCTTCGCACCAGTAAGACATGCGTTCAGCCATGAAGCTTGCAGGAGATCCCGCTTCCTCCTCACCTCGTACAACGACCTGCCAGCGTGTCTGGAATCCCTTCCTGCCGATCGGTGTCAGGGTGATGGCTCGGCCTCTGTCCTGTGCCAGGCGCCGGCTGACAATGCCGAGCCCAAAGCCTGCTTCCACCATGTCAACGACACCCTGCGCGGAACCCGCACCGACCATGCGGGCTGGACGGATACCGGCAGGCACCAGAACCGCTGCAGCATGCACACCACCATCGCCCCAGGGCTCGTCAGTCACGAGCGCCTGATCAGCGAAGTCCAGGGCCTCCAGCCAGGGCCGTTCCGCAAGTGCGTGCCCGTCTGGAACAACCGCCACCAATTCATCATCAAACAACGATCGAGCCGTGAAGGCCGGACCGATTTCCCCGGCAAGGACGACGGCAAGATCGATCTGATTGCGCACCAGTGCCTCCAGCCCCGCCCGTGAGGGCTCGCAGACCAGATCAACCTCCAGTTCGGGATGTTCCCGACCCAAGCGTGCAAGAAACTTCGGGAGCCAGAGGAATCCGGAACGTGACTCCACACCCAGACGGAGCAGGTAATGGATGCCGTCGGAAAGCCGGCGAATGTCCTCTTCGGCCCGGGCTACCTCACGCAGAACCATCGATGCCGTCGGCAACAGGCGGCTCGCTGCTGCGGTCATCTGCACCTTGCGTCCTTGCGCCTTCACAAACAGAGGCACGCCCAGCCGACGCTCGGCCTCTTTCAGACGATAACTGAGTGCGGGCTGCGTCAAGCCAAGCAGCACTGCCGATTGTGCCAACGACCCGGTCCGCGCGACGGCATCGAGTAGTTGCAGGTGGTCAATTTCGAGATGGATCTGGCTCACAGCACCTCCAAAGTTCTGATGATAGGAACCTATCAGTTTTTGATTGGAAAACAGCTCGGTGACCTGTTGCGATCCGCCCGACAGAAACCGGAGTTCGCCATGGCCCTAGAGATTCGACGCGCAAAACCCGAAGACGCCGGCATCGTGGCCGACATGATCGGCCGACTTCTGACAGAACTGCGCAGCGGTGATGTTGTGGAACTCTCCAGCACAGTCGCCGCAGACCTGCTGGACCGCCCCGATGACTTTGCCGCCTATCTTGCTGTGGGTGATGGCGAGGTCGTTGGCGCCATGACCTTGTCGACCTGTTACGCGCTTCACGCGGCCGGTGCCTTTGGCGAGATTGCCGAGCTTTATGTCAGTCCCGAATGGCGCTCCAGAAATGCGGGCAAACTATTGGTGGAGGCCGCCGCCAATCATTGCCGCAATCGAGGCTGGACGATCCTGGAGGTTGGCGCTCCTCCAGCCGACACATGGAGCCGAACGGTCGCCTTCTACAAACGGAACGGTTTCGAAGACGTTGGCCCACGGCTGAACCTGATCCTGAAGCCGGATGCCTGACAAACGTGGCAAATACGACTAGCGTTTGCCGATCGCATCGGGAGCGCCAGTCATGCATCACGCCACGTTCGAAACACCGGAAGTTTCGCTTCACTATGTGCAGCAGGGCAGCGGCCCCGATATCGTGTGGTGTCCCGGTGGCGATCAGACAGGGGAGGAATGGGGCGAGCAGTTCGACCTCTTTCCGGACTTCCGTTGCACCAGCTTTGACCCGCGCGGCGCCGGCAAGACCGTTGCCAGCAAGCCGCCACCCTGGCCGATTGCGACCTATGCTGATGATCTTGCCGCACTGATCCGCGAGGTCTGCGAGCCGCCGGTGGTGATCGTGGGACTCTCCATGGGCGCGCTGATTGTCCAGGAGATGATCCTGTCGCATCCCGACCTGATCCGTTTTGGCATCGCCATGGGAACATCAGGCAGCAAGGCCGGTTTCATCCATGAATGGGAGGGTGCGGAAATCCGCTTCCGTGAATCCGGCGGCAAGCTGCCTGCTGATTTCGCTCTCGCCCATTACGCGCTGCTGCTCTATCCCTCAGAGGTGCTGGGCGACGATGATCTCTGGGAAAAGTGCAAGCCGGTCGTTGCGGCAGCCTATGCCGAACGTGACGGCGACATGCTGGCTGCGCAATGGCAGGCCTGCCTGGAATACACCGGCACGTCACGCCTGGCCCAGGCAACACGGCCGCTCCACGTCATCGGGTTCGAGCAGGACATGCAGACCCCGCCCGCCCGCGGCAAACAGGTCGCCGAAGCCGCCGCCGATGGCCACTTTCATCTGCTCAAGGGCATGGGCCACGGCTCGGTCTTCCGCCACAAGCCCGAAGCCGTCGCCAACAAGATCCGCGAGATCATCGCCGGTTATGCCTGACATCAGGGCGGTCACACTGGTCGAAGCCGGTCATGGCGACATGGCACTCGTCCAGGACATGATGCGATTCTACATCTATGCCGTTGGCAGCCAGATCGGCCCCGATGCCGATTGGGTGGGCGAGCGTACCTGGTTCCAGCATCACGAAGACATCGCCTATGCCTGGGAGGACGGCAACCATCCGTTCCTGATCGAGGCTGACGGCATGCTGGCCGAATTTTGCCTGATCGATCGTTATGCCCTTGTGCCCGGCATCGACTGGAACATGAGCCAGTTCTTTGTCATGGGTCCGTTTGCGGGCCTTGGTGTGGGACGGCGCGCCACGATTTTGGCATTCGATCGTTTTCCAGGGGTTTGGCAGGTCACGCAGATTCCCGAGAACACGGCAGCGGTTTCGTTCTGGCGCAGCGTTATCCATGGCTACACGCACGGAGCGTTCGAGGAGAGGATGATACCCAACCCCAAGCGCGACAACGAACCGCGCAATGTGATGACCTTCACGGCACCTCCGCTGATGCAGGATGCTCAGGGAGCCTGAATTCAATTGCCCATCACAGCACCAATGCCTCATCGTGAGGTTTGACTGGCGTCACGGAAGGTAAGGCAGATCGATGGATGACCATTCGACACCCTCTGGTCGCCTGGGCGGACGCGAGGCGCGGCGCAGGCAACGCAAGGCTGCGGCCCAATCCATGACCATGGTGCAGGGCAGCAGCCTGGCATCGCCCTATCGCCCCCTCAGTGACCACGATGAACAACGCGTACACGATGCTGCGCTCACCATGCTGGAGACCATCGGCATGGCGGCCCCGACCGACCGCGTACGTGATGCGGCTTTGGCCGGCGGGTGCACGCTCTCGGGCGACGGCAGGCTGATGTTTCCCCGTGCGCTAGTCGAAGACCTGCTGGATAAGGCAGCCAAACGCTACACGGTGCATGGACGCGCGCCCGAGTTCGACTTCGAGGCGCGTAACGGCACGGTGAACTTCTGCACCGGCGGTGCTGCCGTGAAGATGCTCGATATCGAGACGCGCCAGTACCGGCCCAGCACCCTGCGTGATCTCTATGACATCGCGCGAGTCTGCGACACGCTGGAAAACCTGCAATGGATCACCCGCCCCGTAGTCGCGACCGATGTGGAGGATGTCTTCGCCTTCGACATCAACACGATCTATGCCTGTGCTGCGGGCACAAAGAAACACATCGCGACGAGTTTTGCCGATGGGAACAACGTCACCGCGTCGCTTCCCATGCTGGATCTACTGGCGGGCGGCGAGGGTGCCTTTGCCAAGCGGCCGTTCTGTACCGTGCATGCCACCACCGTGGTCTCGCCCATGACCTTTGCCCAGGACAGTCTGGAAGCGGCCTGTGCCGCCATCGACATCGGTATGCCGATCCATTGCCTGACAGGCCCACAGGCCGGAGCCACCTCCCCCGCCGCCCTGGCCGGTGCACTGGCCCAGGGCTGTGCGGAATCGCTGGCTTCCCTGTGCGTCATCAATCTGCTCAGTCCCGGCTATCCCATGGCGATGGGGAACTGGCTGTTTGTTTCCGACCTGCGCACAGGTGCCTTCAGTGGCGGAGGCGGCGAACAGGCCCTGCTGTGTGCCGGTGCCGGCCAGATGTCGGCGTTCTACGGCATTCCCGGCGGCTGTGGCGCAGGCATGACCGATTCAAAACTGCCGGACAATCAGGCCGGATTCGAAAAGGGCCTGACCATGGCGACGGCTGCCCTTTCCGGCGGCGGTTTCGTCTGGGAATCCGCCGGCATGCTGGCAAGTCTACTGGGCTGCTCACACGAGGCCCTGATCATCGATGACGAGATGCTGGCTTCGATCCGTCGCATCGCGCGCGGCATTGAAGTGACCGACGAGACTCTTTCCGTCGATGTCGTCGCGCAGACCGTTGAGGGGCCCGGCCATTATCTGGGCGCGCAGCAGACCATGGAGCTGATGGAAACCGAATACATCTATCCCCGCTACGCCGACCGCGCTTCGCCAGACGACTGGAAGGATGCCGGCTCCCGTGACATGTGGGACCGAGCCAGCGAACGGGCACGCTCGGTGCTGGCAAGCCATCGCCCGGTGCAGATCGACCCCGAAACCGATGCGCTGATCCGCGCGCAGTATCCCATTCTTCTTGATCCCGTCTGGAACCAGGGAGCCTGACCATGACCGACCATGTGCAGGCCGCCGTGATCGGTGGCGGCATTGTAGGCTGCAGCGTGCTTGACGCCCTTGCCCGGCGCGGCTGGACGGAAGTTCTCCTGCTCGAAAAGCGCGAACTGACCTCGGGTTCAACCTGGCATGCTGCGGGCAACACCACCTTCTTTGGACACTACGCCAGCATCACCAGGCTCTATGTCGATTCCGTCGCGGCCTATCTGCGTGCTGAACAGGAGACCGGACAACCCGTCGGGTTTCACCCCGCAGGCAGCTTGCGCCTTGCTACCAGTGAACGCGAGCTCGCTGCCTATCGCAGTCTCAAGCCGATGTATCAGGCGATGGGTGTGCCCTATCACGTAATCGATCCCGACGCGGTCAAGCAGGTTCACCCGTTGCTGGAGACCGGCAATCTGCTGGGCGCGGCCCACACCCCGACCGACGGCCATGTCGACTCCTCGGGCGCAACCCATGCCCTGGCCCAGGCAGCGCGCAAACGCGGCGCCGAGATCAGACGCCAATGCCCGGTCCAGGCCATCGCACGGGACGGAGAGCGCTGGCGTCTCGAAACACCAAAGGGCGACGTCACCGCCGATCATGTCGTACTGGCCTGCAGCTTCTGGGCACGCGAACTGGCCGCGCCCCTGGGCCTCAATCTGCCGATCTATCCGCTGCAGCATCACGAAGTCATCACCGACTCCGTTCCCGAACTGGAAGCCCTCGACTTCGAGGTGCCCACCGTGCGCGACCCCTGGGCGCCGTCCAACACGCGCCAGGAAGGCCACGGGTTCCTCTGCGGCGTTTATGAATCAGAGCCGGAGTTCTGGGCGACCGACGGCATTCCGCCGGACTTTGCCGAGGAATTGCTGCCGCCCGACACAGAGCGTCTGGAGCCTCATCTGTTGAAGGTGATGGAGCGTATGCCGGCTTTCGGGCACGCGGGAATCAAGACCGTCAACAACGGACCGATCGGCTACGCCCCCGATGGCTGTCCGCTGCTGGGGCCCGTCGAAAGCCATCCCGGTCTCTGGCTTGCCACGGCATTTCCCGTAGGCATCGGCACCGGTGGCGGGTCGGGCGGATTCCTGGCTGACTGGATGGTCGACGGCAAGGCGCCCTATGACCTTCCCATCGTGCATCCCTCCAGATTTTCCAATGACCTGTCGCGCGATGCCTGCCTGGCCATGATCGCCGAGACCTACCGTCAGGGTTATTCGATGCCGACAGATCGCTGATGTAACCTGCTCCGACATACCGGTCCTAGCCAGGCCTTTATCGGCATCAACATGGAGCACCAACCGAGGCCAATGTGATTGAAGGATTCAGCTACGAAGACCTTGCGGAGTTCATCGCTTATTATCTCTTGGACAACTTTCACCACCCTGAAACCAAGATCGATGGCACTGTCGTTTGGAATGTAGATAACACGTGCACAAGTTCCTTACAGATCGCTACGGGCGTATTGAATCGGCTACAGGTTCTGTCCCCGATCGACGAACTTGGCCGTCGCAATGTCTTCAATTGCGAGCCGCATGAAATCAAGGACATCATCAAGAAGAACGAGAAAATTGGGTGCAGTTATGAGACCCTTGTCATGGCGATTACCTGCCTTCTTGTGCAGCGTCATGGTGACCCACGGATCGGCGATTATCTTGTACAAATGGGCCTTTGCACCCGTGCGAAGGATAGCAATCGGCCAATCGGTCGGTTTCGATGGACCAAACGTTCAGAACAGTATCTTGCGCTCTATGAGGACTGGCCCAATGCTCTGAAATCTTGACAGGCCGTATCTGCTCGGCGTCCGTTAGGCGGGACTTGGCTGACCGGCTTAGTCCTTGTCACGGGGCCCCCACTTGCCATCATTCCTTGCCCGTCTTCTGAACGTTCAGGATATTCCGCTCGCGCTGACGTTTGCGGTGATGTCGGGCGTTCTGATTCTGGGTCTGGCCATTCCGTTCACGGTCATTCCCCTGCTTGCCCTCGACCTCCTGGGCGATGCCCAGAAGGTCAGCGAGTTCTATCTGGTTGCCGGTGTCATCGGCCTTGGCGGTGCCCTGGTCGTGCCTGCCCTGATCGACCGTTACGGACGCCGCTGGATCAGCATTGCCAGCACGCTCCTTATTGTTGCGGCCGCCATCATGATGCCGACCCGGACGGTCTGGGCGCTCTATCTCGGCACGATCCTCTATACCTTCGGGTTTTTCGCCATCGACATCACGATCAACGTCGCGATCATGGAGCGTATTCCACGCCAGACCTTCGTGCGCTTCGAAGCCGTGCGCATGGCCTGTCTGGGTGCAGGCTTCACCCTGGGTCCCTGGCTGGGCGTCTTTATCACCGACAGGATCGGTCTGTGGTCTCCGTTCTTCCTGATGGGTGCGCTGACCACCCTGGTCTGCGTCTATGCTCTGGCGAAGGGCTTTGTCGTTGATCGCAAGACCATGGGCGGCGCTCACTCCAACCCGCTGCGGTTCATTCCCCGATTCCTGCGTCAGCCACGCCTGAAGCTTGCCTATGTCCTGGCTCTCTTCCGTTCGTCCTGGTGGAACATTTTTTTCATCTATGCGCCGATCTACTGCGTCGAGAACGGCTTCAGCGACGAGGATGCCGGGCTGGTCGTTTCTATGGGTGCGGCAGCCGTCATGTTTGCACCGTTGTGGAGCCGCATGGGCGTGACGCTCGGCATGCGGCGCTTCCTTGCGCTGGGATATGTTTCAACCGGCGTCGTCGCACTGGTCATGGCTGCGTTCTCGAGCATGCCGACCATCGGCGTTGCCCTGCTCATCCTGGCCTGTGTCTGTGCTTCGTGGCTGGATGCAGTGGGGAACGCGCCGTTCGTGCGCGCAGTCAAGCCACACGAACGGGCCGAGATGATGTCGCTCTACACGACCTATCGCGATGTCGGCCGCATCATGCCGCAAAGCGCCTTTTCGGTGATCCTGCTGGTCTTCCCCCTGCCCGCCGTCTTTGTCGTCACCGGCGCGGGCATGCTGACCGCGAGCTGGTTCACCCGCTACATCCCCAAACGGTACTGATGAGGAATCCATGACCGACCTCACTGTCTTCACCCATGATGAATTTGCCGCGCGCCTGGCCCGGTTCCGGGCCGTCATGGCGAAACACGATCTTGCGTTGGTTCTGATTGACCGTGCCGAGTTCCTGGCCTGGCTGACGGGATACGATGCATCGGGCACGCGCTACCGTGCCTTGCTGGTGGCGATGGAAGGCCAGCCGGTTCTGGTGGATCGCACTCTGGATGCCGCCCCCTATCTGGAGGTCAGTCCCTATGACGATCATGTCGCGATTGATGACAGCGCCGACATGCTGGCCGCCGTCGCCGCGACGATGCGGGAACGCGGCTGGGCGTTGGAACGCGTCGGCATCGATGGCGCTTCCTACAATCTCAATGTCGCTGGCTTTCGGGCGCTGAAGTCGAACCTGCCCGACACATCCTGGATCGACATCTCTGACGACCTTGAGGCACTGCGTTGGATCAAGTCGCCGGCTGAAATCGAGAGGCTGCGACAGGCCTCGGCCATTGCCGATACCGCCATGGCCGAAACCATCGCCAGCGCGGGTCCAGGCAAGACCGAGCGCGAAGCTGCCATGGTCGCTTCCAGCGCGTTCGTGCGACTGGGTGCGGACCGGGGCGAGTGCGGCCCGATCACTGCGGGCAAGGGTTGGGATTTCCTGCACGGCCACACCCACAACCGGCCGCTGGAAGCAGGCAACGTGCTGCACATGGAACTGGTTCCCAATGTCGGGGGCTACAGTGCCCGCCTGATGCGCAACTGCGTCATCGGCAAACCCAGCGGCGAACAACAGGGCATCGCAGACCGTCTCATCGCCCTGCAGGATGAGCAGATCGCAGCCATGAAGCCGGGCGTTGCAGCTCGCGACATCGACGCCATTGCGCGCGACCCCTTGCTGGCCGAAGGCCTGCGGGAAACCTTTGACAATGTGAGCGGCTACACCCTTGGCCACTATCCCCGCTTCAGCCCCATCGCCAGCGACTTCTCCCGCTGTTTCCTGCCCGGTGAAGACTGGCCCCTGGAAGCCGGCATGGTGTTCCACATGTACCTGTCGGCCCGTGGTCTGGCGATCAGCGAGACCGTGGTGGTGAACCAGGATGGCCCCGAACGCCTGACTCAAATCGAGCGCCGCCTGTTCCATACCTAGAGCATCTTCACCTGATTTGATCTAGAACGGATTCACATCTTTACACGGAAGCACAATGTGCTTCCGTGTAAAGATGATCCGGTCTAGGCACGGTCACGCGCGCCAGGCGACGGGAAACCGCTCACAATCCATCAGGTCGCCATGCCGGAGCCCGGGGTCCTGGGTGGGAATGCCGACCTCCCCCGGGCGCACACAATAGCGCGCATCATCACCGGCCCAGCGGGTTGCCAGGGCGCGGCGGCGGTTGGGGCTGTGGTTGGGCGGAGCGCCGTGCACGATCATCGCCTGAAAGACGAGGCAGTCGCCGGGTTCCATGGCGAAGCTGACGATGCGGTGGCGTTCGCGTTCGGCCTCGATATCGGGAAGCTGCGGCAGACCCGTGCCTTCATAGGCGGTGCCGTCGGCAAAATGATAGGGGCTGAATTCCGGCCAGGCGTGCGAGCCCGCGACATACTCGACACAGGTTTCCTGCGTCACCGGATCAAGCGGCAGCCAGATCGAACAGACCTGCCGCCCCACCACAGCCCAGTAAGGCTGATCCTGGTGCCAGGGCGTACGCTCGTTCGCACCGGGCTCCTTCACCAGAAGCTGGTCATAGAAGAAGTTGACCCTGGAGGAGCCCATGATCCTGCCCGCGACTTCGGCAGCCGGTGACTCCAAGGCAAAACGCATGAAGGCCTGGTGACGCTGGGCGAGTTCAAGATCGCCAAAAAACCGTCCACCGCCCGGTTTGGCGTACTCCTCCGCATAGGGTCCGGGATCAGCCATCGCGGTTTCGGTGGCCTCGCGCAGAAACTCGATCCAGTGCTGCGGGAATGTCTGGCGCAGGCACACGACGCCGTCAGATTCGTAGGTGTTGATCTGCTTTTCCAAGTTCATCACGCCATCTCGTCCAGCAAAAGTACATGCGGAACCAACATGAACTGTTTCTGTTCCCCATCACGATAGGTCCTTGGATGTCGCCGCCTCTTCATGTGCGCATCACTGCAGACGGCACGGGCATGACTTTAACCCAACAGCCCCTTGCTGTGATTTCCACCATCAGGAGTGCGCCATTTTTTCAGGTATCGGATGCCTAGCCACAACACACCGCCGCTGGCCGCGATGACACAGGGGACCAGAACCCAGACGAGGCCGTTGCCGGTGCGGTCATAAAGACTGCTGACAAAGGCCGTACCGCCCACGGCAAAAAAGAAACTGGCTCCGACCATCAAGTCGAGCAGGAACGAAAACAACGAAAGCCCCCTACCTGACGACCAGTCGATGAACCACATGACGCAAAAGATCCCAACCGCCGCGCCAGTGCCCCATTGCAGCCAGGGATAGGTCCCCTCGAGCAGGTACCCGACATAGATGCCAAGGATGATGCCGCCAAGGCCGAGGGCATTGCCGCCACTTCTGAATTCGATGTTGCGAAAGCTCATTTTCCATACCCCAGCGGCTTCAGCGCTTCGGCGATTTCATCGAGGATCGCGGGGTCGTCGATGGTGGCGGGCATGGGGAAGTCTTCACCGTCGGCGATCTGGCGCATGGTCTTCCGCAGGATCTTGCCCGAGCGGGTCTTGGGCAGTCGGTTGACGACGGTGGCCTGTCGGAAGCTGGCAACAGCGCCGATGTCGTCGCGCACCATCTGCACGACCTCACCGACAATCTCTTCATGCTCGCGGTTCACTCCGGCTTTCAGCACCATGAATCCGACGGGCACCTGACCCTTGAGCTGATCGGCAACACCGATCACCGCGCATTCGGCAACGTCCTGATGGCGTGACAGCACCTCCTCCATCGCGCCGGTCGAAAGGCGATGACCGGCCGTGTTGATGAGGTCGTCGGTGCGACTCATGATGTAGATATAGCCATCCTCGTCATACATGCCGGCATCACCGGTTTTGTAGTAGCAAGGGAAGTCGGCCATGTAGCTTTCAATGTAACCCTCATCGTTGTTCCACAGGGTCGGCAGGCCGCTTGGCGGCAGCGGCAGCTTGACGCAGATGG
Organism: uncultured Alphaproteobacteria bacterium; assembly: GCA_938048755.1. GTDB lineage: Bacteria > Pseudomonadota > Alphaproteobacteria > SP197 > SP197 > SP197. The sequence continues at coordinate 29,729 of CALIUG010000149.1, read as the reverse complement.
CGCCGATCTCGCCGTCGGGCACGGGATGACCGGCATCATCGAGAATATCGATGTCGTAGCCCGGGGTCGGTTTGGTCGGCGAACCGTACTTCACGGGGAAACGGCCCAGGCCCAGACAGTTGGCCGCCATGGCCCAGCCGGTTTCGGTCTGCCACCAGTGGTCGATCACCGGCTTTTGCAGCATGTTCTCGGCCCACTGGATCGTGTCGGGGTCGGCCCGCTCTCCGGCAAGGAAGAGCGTATCCATCTTCGAGAGGTCGTATTTGGAGAGGAATTTGCCCTTGGGATCTTCCTTCTTGATCGCACGGAAGGCCGTGGGGGCGGTGAAGAGCGCCTTCACCCCGTGTTCTGCAATGACGCGCCAGAAGACACCGGCATCGGGTGTGCCCACAGGCTTACCTTCGAACATGATGGTCGTGTTTCCGTGAATGAGCGGGGCATAGACGATGTAGCTGTGACCCACGACCCAGCCGATGTCGCTGGCCGCCCACCAGCAATCGCCGGGATCGAGGTCATAGACCCCCTTCATGGACCAGTGCATGGCAACAGCATGGCCGCCGTTGTCACGGATCACGCCCTTGGGTTTCCCGGTCGTGCCCGAGGTGTAGAGGATGTAGAGAGGGTCGGTTGCCAGCACCGGCACCCAGTCCACGGGATTGGCGCGCGCGAACTCTTCGTTCCAGTCGTGATCACGCCCGGGCTTGAGCTCAGCGTCCTGTTCCTCGCGCGCCAGCACAACCACCGATGACGGCACATGTTCGGCAATCTCGAAGGCCTGATTGAGGATCGGCAGATAGGGAATGATGCGGCCAGGCTCGATACCGCAGGAAGCCGTAAGGAGCACCTTGGGCGTGGCATCATCCAGACGCTTGGCAACCTCTGCCGCAGCAAAGCCACCGAACACGACCGAATGGATCGCGCCGATACGCGCGCAGGCCAACATGCCGATCACCGCTTCGGGCACCGCAGGCATGTAGATCAGAACACGGTCGCCCTTCTCCACGCCATGGTTGCGCAATACTCCGGCGAAGGTCGAAACCTCGGCCTTGAGATCGTTGTATGTGAAGGTGCGCTGCTTTCCGGTGATCGGGCTGTCCCAGATCAGCGCGCGCTGCTCGCCCCTGCTGTTGTCGACATGGCGATCCACGGCATTCCAGCAGGTGTTGGTCTCTGCCCCCTCGAACCAGCGGTAGAACGGCGGGCGGTCGTCATCGAGCACACGATCCCAGCGTTTCGTCCAGTCGATCGCCTCGGCCAGATCACCCCAGTAACCGGCCGGGTCTTCCAGCGAACGGCGATAGGCTTCTTCAAACTGCTGGCTCATGCTTTTCACTCCCGGTCACGCACTCGCGCCAAGTTAGGAGCGATGCGCCACGACCTCAAGAACTCGCAACAAACCGGTCATTGACTCCTTGCCATTGGTTCTGCCGGACTTGACGCCCACGTTCCCATGTATACGAAGGCGAGATCAGCTCAGGGCCAGTCATGACCGAGACGACAGACCTATCTTCCGCGATCGAATCCCTGCCCGGCGCACGCGTCATGGTGATCGGCGATCTGATGCTCGACCGCTTTGTTTATGGCGAGGTCGAGCGGATTTCGCCCGAGGCGCCGGTGCCGGTGATCCGCGTGGGATCGGAAGAATCCATGCTGGGCGGTGCGGGCAATGTGGTGAGGAACCTGATCGCGCTGGGAGCCGAAGTCTGTTTTGCAGCCGTGGTTGGCGATGATCAGATTGGTCGCGACCTGATCGAGATGGTTGGCGAGGAAACCTCCGTTGAACCCAATCTCCTGGTCGAGCGCGGCCGCCGGTCTACAACAAAGGTCCGCTACGTCGCAGGCGGCCAGCAGTTGCTGCGCGCCGATCGGGAAACCGAACGCGCCATCGAGGATGCCACACGCGCACGCATCATCGACATCGTTGCCACCGAACTCGACGACATGGACGCCTTGATCCTGTCGGACTACGCCAAGGGCGTGCTGACCGACGATGTCGTCGAAGCCGTGATTGCTGCCGCGCGTGATGCCGAGGTACCGGTCGTTGTCGATCCCAAGAGCCATGATTTCTCGCGTTATCGTGGCGTCACCGCGCTCACCCCGAACCGGCGCGAGCTATCCCTTGCCGCACGCATGATGGCTGAAACCGATGCTGAGGTGATTGCGGCTGCAACCTCTGTCATGGCCGATGCCGAGGCCGAATACCTGCTGGTCACGCGCAGTGCCGACGGCATGTCGCTGATCGGTGCGGACGGCTCTGCCGCCCATTTCGCCGCCGAGGCGCTGGAGGTCTATGACGTATCAGGTGCCGGAGACACGGTGGTCGCCACCTTTGCGGTTGCCCTGGCCCGGGGACTGGCGCCCGAGATTGCGACACGTATCGCCAACCTGGCCGGCGGCATTGTCGTGGGCAAGACCGGCACGGCGGTGGTCGACCTTGATGACCTGCACCATGCCCGCCACAACCAGGAATTCAGCCTGAACGAAACCAAGGTCGTCTCAGCCGACAAGGCCCTGGAGATGACCAAGCGATGGCGCAGCCAGGGCAAGCAGGTCGGCTTCACCAACGGCTGTTTCGACTTGCTGCATCCAGGTCATGTCAGCCTGTTGCGCCAGGCGCGCAGCCATTGTGACCGGCTGGTGGTGGGCCTGAACAGCGACCGTTCGGTCAAGGCGCTCAAAGGCGAGGAGCGCCCGATCCAGAACGAGCCTTCACGTGCCCAGGTGCTGGCGTCCCTGGCCGATGTCGATCTGGTGGTGGTGTTCGATGACGATACGCCGCTTGCACTGATCGAGCGGCTGCGCCCCGACATCCTGGTCAAGGGCGCCGATTACACCGTCGAGGAAGTCGTCGGTTCGGCGGAGGTTCAGGCCTATGGCGGCACGGTCGTTCTTGCGGAACTGACCGAAGGTCAGAGCACAACCGCCATGGTCGCCAGGCTCAACACCTAGCGTGCGCGTTGAAACGTTGATGTCAGCGGGTCAAGGGACCCGCCGGTTCAGGCTACCGCAAGTTCGCCCGACAAGAGGGCCATCTCTTCCTTGACCCTGAGCTTTTCGCGTTTGAGTTCGGTAATGTGAGCCTGATCAGGCAGCGGACGATGAAGTTCCCTGTCGATTTCATTCTCGAGGGCGGTGTGGCGCGCTTCGAGTTTTGCCAAATCAACGGTTTCGTTCATAGATACCTCCGGATTATGGTCACTCCGTGAGCCAGACAATCCCGGTACGTTCCGTCGGCAACATGCCGGCGAACGTCCGGTTAAGGAATCAATATAGGTAGGCAAAGCCGTCATGGCGACTCCAGAACGACTGATCATCGGGATAAGTGGTGCCTCCGGCGTCATCCTTGGCGTGCGATTGCTCGAGGCGCTGCGTGATACGCCGGTGGAAAGCCATCTGGTCATGACAAAGACGGCCGAGTTGACGCTGGCCTATGAAACCGACCTGAAACCCGCCCACGTGCACAAGCTGGCCGATGTTGTCTATCCCGTGGGAGATCTTGGTGCGGCCGTTTCCAGCGGTTCCTTCCGAACGATGGGCATGGTCGTCGTGCCCTGTTCCGTGCGCTCCATGTCGGAAATCGCAACCGGGGTCACATCGAACCTGCTGACCCGTGCGGCCGATGTGGTGCTCAAGGAGCGCCGCAAGCTGGTGCTGTGCCTGCGCGAGACACCGCTCCATACCGGGCACCTGAAAACCATGGTTGCCGTCTCGGAAATGGGTGCGATTGTCGCGCCGCCTGTTCCGGCATTTTATACAAAGCCGGCGACTGTGGATGAAATCGTCGATCAGACCGTGGGAAGGCTGCTTGACCTGTTCCAGATAGACACAGACATTGTTCAGAGATGGGACACCCTGCGTCAGAACCGGAAAAAATCTGACAGGATCAGGACAGCCTAGCCTCCATCGCCTGATCCACCGCAGCATCGTCGGCACCCGGGCAGGCAGCGATCACGATGGCGCGCAGGGCGTCACGGTTGGCACCGCTCAGTGGGGAATCGTTCAGGGCCATGACGGAAGCCAGATTGGCGGCAACGTCGTCAGGGCTGGCCGCACCGGCATCCCTGCCTTCTGCATCCGGTGTTGCGGATTCGATGATGACCTGTTCGACCCGCTCGGCCTCGATCTCCAGCTTCAGCACCTGTTTGCGCAGGGCTTCGGTCTCGTCCTCTGGCGCATGTGCCACACCGCCACGCAGGGCTGTGCGTACGGCACGCAACGGCTCGATGGCCGTATCGCGCCAGGCCTCGACCGCATCGGCAAGTTCCTGCGCACGCGCACGGTCAAAGACCGGGAGACCAAGGCTGGCCGTCCACATGGCATAAAGCAGCAGATTGACATCAGCACCGCGGTCATCCTGCAGATGGATGACCGAGGGTTGAACGCCCTGGCGTCCATAGACTTCGAGCGTGAAGGACCAGAAGGCACTCATGATGCGGCAACTCCCATACATCGGCGGTGGCGACGGCAGCACGATGCCCCGCCAGCAGAAATCTCAGTATCGGGAGTGAGGGATCAAGGTGCAACCCGGCATCGGGCCCGAATTGCGCGTCAGGCCGCAGCGCCGCGCCGTTTATGGACGTACATCGCCTTGTCGGCCTTGGCCAGCGCACTGGTCGCGTCATCGCCCTTCACGAAACTATGCACGCCATAAGACACCGAAACGAAGATATGCTGACCATCAACCACCACAGGCCGCCCCTCTGCCATGATCGGTGTCGTGCAGATTTCCTCAACGATCCGTGTGGCCTTGGCCATGGCGCCCTCCTCGTCGGAATTGGGCATGATCAGGCCGAACTCGTCGCCGCCCAGACGTCCGATCAGCTCGGAATTGCGGACCCGTTTCAGTAGGGTATTGGCGACATGCAGCAGAGCAGCATCGCCACGGGCATGGCCATACTTGTCGTTGATCTGCTTCATCTTGTTGAGGTCAAAATAGACTACGGCACTGGGAACGTTGTGCCGCGCAGAATAGGCAATCGAGCGGCCCAGTTCACGCATGAAGGCGCGGCGATTGGCGACTGTTGCCAGCGCATCCTGATCAGCAAGGCGTTCGAGATACTCAATGCGCGAGCGGGTTTCACCCAGTTCCAGGCGCAATCGCTCAAGTTCGTCGAGCAGGCGTACTATGGCGGAACGTACATTCGTCGACACTTCCGCCGCCGGAATGCCGATCGCCTGGCCAATATTGTCGGAGAAATCCTCGGCGTTCACATTCTTGGATGCCGAATCAGATTGGGCACCAGCAGGTATCGACATACCCGGCACCCCATGCGTTGCGTCTTCTGTTACGCTCTGCGCTCTTTGCGTGGCCATCTTCCCCGCCTGCGGTCGGCTGCAAACAACCGCGTTACACACCTGACTTAACCGCAGAAACAGGCAATTCACGTGCCATCTCTGGCAAATTCTGCCAGATGCATCATGGCGCTTGTGTATCCCCATGTCGGCCATCATGATGGCCGCCTTTTTTCGCCTTGGAGAAAACCATGCCGCAAGCCGTCGTCGGCATCATCATGGGCAGCCAGTCCGACTGGGAAACCATGCGCCACGCAGCCGAAACCCTGGACGGATTGGGCGTTGCCCACGAAGTCCGCATCGTCTCGGCGCACCGCACGCCCGACCGCATGTTCGCCTATGCCGAGAGCGCCCGCGAGCGCGGCCTGCAGGCAATCATCGCGGGAGCTGGTGGATCAGCACACCTGCCGGGCATGACGGCTTCGAAGACCCCCGTTCCGGTGCTTGGGGTGCCAGTTGAAAGCAAGGCCCTGAGCGGCATGGACAGCCTGCTCTCCATCGTCCAGATGCCGGCCGGCATTCCCGTCGGCACGCTGGCCATCGGCAAGGCCGGCGCCACAAACGCAGCGCTTCTGGCAGCGGCCATCGTGGCGCTGGGCGATGCCGACGTGGCAAAGGCTCTGGACGCCTATCGGGCCAATCTCACCGCATCTGTGGCCGAAGCGCCCAGCGACGACGCCTGATCTCATGTCGGACAACGGCAGAATCATTCCGCCAGGCGGAACCATCGGCATTGTCGGTGGTGGGCAACTGGGCCGCATGGCGGCGCTGTCTGCGGCTGCCATGGGTTATCGCTGCCATATCTTCTGCCCCGATCAGGACAGTCCTGCCGCACAGGTCAGTGCCGAGGCCACGGTCGCGCCCTACGAGGACACCGAAGCGCTCGACCGGTTTGCTGCCAGTGTCGACGTCATCACCTATGAATTCGAGAACCTGCCGACCGCCTCGTTCGCCCGCATGGGTGCCGTAACGCCGGTTCGACCGCACTGGCGTTGCCTGGAGACAACCCAGCACCGCGTGACCGAAAAGGACTTCATCAACAGCCTGGGCATCGGCACCGCTCCCTATCGCTCAGTGGCAAGCCTTGCGGACCTCGAAACCGCGCTCAAGGCTCTGGGCCGCCCTGCCGTGCTGAAAACAGCAACCATGGGCTATGACGGCAAGGGACAGGTCATGATCGGGGCGGATGACAGCGCCGGCGAAGCCTTTGCCGCCTTGAACGGTCAGGATGCGATCCTGGAAGGGTTTGTCGATTTCGAACGCGAAGTCTCGGCCATCGTTGCCCGTGGCATGGACGGCAGCACCGCGGCCTTTGATGTCGTGTGGAACATCCACCGCAACCATATTCTGGCCGAAACCCACGCCCCGGCCCCGATCAACGAGGATCTGTCGATGCGGGCAAAGGAGATTGCCTCGACCCTGGCCGGTGCCCTCGATATGGCGGGCCTTCTGGCCGTGGAACTCTTCGTGACACGCAGCGGGGAACTTCTGGTCAACGAGCTGGCGGCACGGCCCCACAATTCCGGGCACTGGACCATGGATGCCTGCCATGCCAGCCAGTTCGAACAGTTCATCCGCGCCGTTGCGGGCGTGCCCCTGGGCGACGCCTCACGCCACAGCAATGCCGTGATGACCAACCTTCTGGGTGACGACATCGACCACTGGGCAGACGTACTGGCCGAAGACAACGCCAAGCTGCATCTCTACGGCAAGGCCGAAGCCAGGCCCGGTCGCAAGATGGGTCACGTCAACCGGGTTTTTCCGAAGCGCTGAACGGGCCTGCCTGGCCGCCGCGCTGACGCCGGACCACACGGCGCACAAGTTCATCGGGATCAGGCAACCATCGCTTGGCTCTGGCCTTTGCCTTCTCGATTTGCATGACGTTGCCGATGCGCCGGTCGAGGAACGACCAGGTCGCCTCGCAATCGTCGGATTTGTCATTTATCCAAAACATTAGAGTTGCGGTATAAACACCTGATAACAAAAGACGTTTTGTATAGAAGTTAAAGTCAGTTGATGTGTCACCAGCAGCCCGCCACATGAGGTCCACGGTGCGATAAAGCGCGCGCAATCCACCGGGCCCGTTCTGGGGCAGGACCTGCAGGGCAAGCGCGCGGCGAATGGCTTCGCGGTGAGGCATCTGCTGCTCCAGCCGCACTCTGACGGCCGTGGCAATACGATCACGAATACGCATGTTGCCAAGGTCTCGGCGCGTCAGTTCCTCATCCATCCGGGCATCGGCGTCTTCCATGAACAGGCGTATCAGTTCGTCGGGGCCATCGGGGAACAGGCGCACCAGGTCAGCCGGATCCAGATCGATGTCAGCAGCGCCGGCCCGCATGGCTGCCAGCGTCCAGCCGTCGAAGCTGACATGCGGCAACGTGGCTTCCAGAAGGCGCAGCCGATCGCGATCGCGTCGTGGGGTTCTGGACGGTTGATTCATGGTCCCTCTCAGGCCTCTTGGGGAGCAAACCAGCGCGATTCACTCTCGAAGATCAGCTTGTTCAGATCGGTCATGCGCTGGGGATAGAGAATCCCGTCGAGATGATCAAACTCGTGCTGCACCACGACGGCATGGAACCCCTCGACGGTGCGGTCGATCTCTTTGCCGTCGGGGGTTACGCCGGTGTAACGAACCTTGGGCGCGCGTGGGACGACCCCCTGAAGCCCCGGCACGGAGAGGCAACCCTCCCAACCATCGACCCGCTCCTCGGTCAACAACTCCAGAACGGGATTGACGATGGCAGTGACACCTTCGTGTTCGGGGTCATCAGGCGTAATGAAAACCACAACCCGCAAGGGCACGTGAACCTGTGGCGCCGCAAGCCCCCTGCCATTGGCATCGTGCATCGTTGCGATCATGTCCGAGACGAGCCGGGCGACACCGGGCGCGGTGGGGTCGGCGACCTCCTCAGCCCTGCGCTGCAGAACCGGATGGCCCATTCTGGCAATCTTCAGGATGGGCATCAGCCGTGCACCATGTCGCAGCCGTGGTAACGCATGCCAAAGCCGTTGCCCCGGGAGAACACCTGCCCCGAAGAAGGCGCTGGAAAGTGCTGGGTCATGACCAGAATGTTGGTTTCTGCCACCGATTCCAGGAAACGGCGGCGGGTCTTGGCGCCCATCACGGGATCCCAGTCATAAACAGGGCTCCATTCGGGATGGGGAAGCTGGAAGGGATGATGGATCAGATCTCCGGCCATCACCGCCCGCTGTCCCGCATCGGTAATGTGTGTCGCCACATGGCCCGGCGTATGGCCAGCCGTAGGCTCCAGCCAGATGCTGTCATCCAGCGCAAAGTCCATGGCAACAATCTGTCCCTGCCCGGCCTCCAGCACGGGATGCACGCTTTCGGCATAGACAGTGTCACCCTTGGCACCCTCTTTCTCGGCAAAATCGAGCTCTTCCTGGCAGAACAGGTAGCGCGCATTGGGAAAGGTCGGGACCCAACGTCCGTCGATCAGCCTGGTGTTCCAGCCGGCATGATCGAGATGGAGATGGCTGCAGAGCACAAAATCGATGTCTTCGGGGGCTACGCCTGCGGCAGCCAGGTCCTCGATCAGTCGGTAGTCGGTGCGCTGATTCCAGTCGGGATAGTCCTTGTGGTTCTTGTTATGGCCGACACAGGTATCGAGCAGGATCGTGTGGTGGCGCGTCCTGACCAGATAGGATTGCACCGGCATGATCGTGCCGCCGCTGACCGGATCGATGGCATAGGGCTTGAGCCAGTCCATGTAGGGAGCCAGGGCCTCTGGCGTCGCATCAGGGAAATCGACATGCGGCAGACTGCCGATGTCACAGGATTCCTCGATGCGATCAATCGAGATTTCGCCGATCTTGAAGGTCATTGCCTGTCGCGCTCCATGGCCATAGATATGTTTACGCACCCTAGCCTGCGTTGGATGCAGCGAAAAGTGCCGGTTCGGCGCAGATTCAGGGCCGCAATGCTTCCCTTGGACACGGGCCTGTGTTATCAGCCGCCTCCCTTCGGGAACGAATCGATCAGCAGGCAGGCCGCCCGGCGGCTGCCAGGACTTTAAGGAGAAGGACCATCGTCCAGGTCACCGTACGCGACAACAATGTCGATCAGGCTCTTCGCGCGCTGAAAAAGAAGCTGCAGCGTGAAGGTGTTTACCGTGAAATGAAGCTGCGCCGCCACTTCGAGAAGCCCTCGGAGAAGAAGAAGCGCGAGCGCGCTGAAGCCGTGCGCCGTGCACGCAAGCTGGCGCGCAAGCGCGCTCAGCGTGAGGGCGGCGGGGAATAACCTTCGCCTGAAGTTCTACACGTTGGTCAGGGCCGTCGTTCGTGAAGAGCGGCGGCTTTTGCCGTTGGTCAGGCCACCAGCCGCATCAGTTCTGCGATTTGATCGCAGCGCATCAGATCACCGCAGAGCGCGATGACGGCATCCTGATCGGTATCCTGCAGTGTGCCAGAGAAGCAGAGCCGAGCCTTGGCTTCAAAGGCCGCAGGGCTCATGGGCCGTGTCGGCGCACCGACGGGATCACGCACAACAATGCGCAGTGCGCGCCCGTCTTTCAGGACTATCTCGACTATCTCGTCTGCCAGCCCCACCGCGGAATAGGTCGGTCCATCGGCCTGGCAAAGTTCCGCCTTAGTGATGCGTGGCATCATGGCCATAAGGTCTTGGCGCTGAAGTGACTCGGGTGAAAAGTGCGCTGGCGACAAGGCTCCATCCAACAGCTGAGCGGCAACACAGTACTCCACGCAGAATCTGGCCTGCGCGGCATTCTCCGGCCGCTCGTATTGCAGAACCGCCATGTATTCGGCCGGCAGGCGACCGATGACGGAAACCACGTCCTCAGCCGTGAACCCATGTTGGTCGCGCAGCGCTTCCACACCGTCCATGATGCGCTGGGTGCAGCCACAACTGGGGTAACGCTTGACGACGACTCCGTGCTCGATGATGGCGAGAGGTTTGCCCAGCCTGTCCGCAAACCCATCAAACCCCGGCGCATCATCATGCGCCATGCGCGTGAGCAAGCTGAAAGTGCCGTCAAATCCCTCATGGGAAGCATCAAAGCCGGCCTCGGCAAACCCTGCTGCTGTGATGCCGGCCTTTGCCGCCAGGCCGCAGTGCAGATGCTTGGCCGATGTGCCGAACTGGTTGATGAAACCCGAGGCCATGCTGACGGAAAGGCCCAGCGCATGGGCCGTTGCCGCGCTGTCGAGGCCCAGTAACCGGGCGCAGGCCGCCGCCGCGCCGACCGCACCAATGGTCGAGGTTGCATGCCAGCCGCGGCCGTAGAGCGAGATGCCGCAGGCTTCCCCGATGCGGATGATCGCTTCCAGACCGACGATGTAGGCGTCCAGCACGGCAGCACCGCTCAGCCTGCGCTCCTCACCCAGCGCCAGCACGGCAGGCACCAGAACGACGCTGGGATGGGTCTGACCGGGAAGTTCGTGATCGTCCCAGTCCTGGCAATGGCCCGAGGCGGCATTGACCAGGGCAGCAAACGGCGCGGGAAGCTGGCGGTCAAGGCCGACAACCGTTGCGGTCCCCTCGCCCCAGCGCCCCACAGCGGCCAGCGCCATGGTGGTTGAATCGGAGTCCTGGCCGGAGACCATGCAGGCCAGCGTGTCAAGGATGGCATCGGCCGCGCGTGCGTGGCCGGCTTTCAGGTCATCGCCGGAAACCGAGCTTGCCCACTCGGCAAGGTGCTCAAGCGCGGGTCTTGCTTGCGGCATTGCGGATCATCCCTGGTTCCACCGAAACGATAGAACCAAGCCTGGCAACAAACCCACTAAATTCGTCAGGTACGTATCAGTCCAGTGCCTTGACGATGTCTTCGACCATCTTCTTTGCGTCGGCGAAGAGCATCATGGTGTTGTCGCGATAGAACAGCGGATTGTCGATGCCCGCATAACCCGGCGACAGCGAACGTTTGACGACCAGCACCGTGCCGGACTTCTCCGCATCAAGCACCGGCATGCCCGCGATAGGGCTGGCCGGATCGGTCTTGGCGAGCGGGTTGCAGACGTCGTTGGCACCGATCACGAAGGCAACATCGGCCGTGGCGAACTGGCTGTTGATTTCCTCGAGTTCGAAGACCTCGTCATAGGGCACGTTTGCTTCGGCCAGCAGGACATTCATGTGGCCAGGCATGCGCCCGGCAACAGGATGGATGGCATAGGAAACGTCGACGCCCTCCTCCTTGAGCATCTCGGCCATTTCACGCACCGCGTGCTGGGCCTGGGCCACAGCCATGCCGTAGCCCGGCACGATGATGACCTTGCGCGCGTTCTGCATGATGAAGGCAGCGTCATCGGCGCTGCCCTGCTTGACGTTACGGTCGCCAAGGTCGGCCATGACCCCTGCTTCGGCACCGAACCCGCCCAGGATGACGCTGATGAACGAACGGTTCATCGCCTTGCACATGATGTAGGACAGGATTGCGCCCGACGAGCCGACCAGCGCACCGGTGATGATGAGAAGTTCGTTCTCCAGCGTGAAGCCGATACCGGCAGCGGCCCAGCCCGAATAGCTGTTGAGCATCGAGACCACGACCGGCATGTCGGCCCCGCCAATGGGGATGATGAGCGTGATGCCGATGAGGAAGGCAAGGGCAGCGACCGCCAGGAAGGCGATCTCGGTCTGGCCCGTCACGAACCAGGCGCCCACGCCGAAGATCACGATACCCAGTGCCAGGTTGAGCAGATGCTGACCCGGGAACACGACCGGTGCGCCGGAAACAAGGCCCTGAAGCTTGGCAAAGGCAATGACCGAGCCCGAGAAGGTGATCGCGCCGATCGCCATGCCCAGGATCATCTCGATCGAACTGGTGGTCTTGATCATGCCGTCTTCGCCCAGGATGCCGTATGCCTCCGGCGCGTAGTAGGCCGATGCGGCAACCAGCACGGCGGCCATGCCGACCAGGCTGTGAAAGGCCGCGACCAGTTGCGGCATGGCGGTCATCTGGATCTTGAGCGCAATGACAACGCCGATGGCACCGCCCAGGACAAGCCCGCCGATGATCCAGGTGTAGGAAACCACCGTGGGGTCGGCGACGGTCGTGGCGACGGCAATCACCATGCCCACGATACCGATCATGTTGCCGCGTCGCGACGTCGTGGGCGAGGAAAGGCCCTTCAGCGCCAGGATGAAACAGACCGCTGCAACGAGATAGGCGATGGCTGCGAGGTTACCCGACATCACTTGTCTCCCCCGGCGCGTTCCTTCTTCTTGAACATCTGCAGCATGCGGTGGGTCACGGTGAACCCGCCGAAAATGTTGACCGCGGCCAGCGTCACGGCAACGAAGCCCAGGATCTTGGAGAGATCAGCGCCTTCAGGGCCGGCTGCGATCAACGCACCGACGATGATGACGCTGGAGATGGCATTGGTGACGGCCATGAGCGGGGTATGGAGTGCCGGAGTCACCGACCAGACCACAAAGTAGCCCACGAAAATCGCCAGAACGAAGATCGAAAGACGGAAGATGAAGGGATCGACTGCGGCTTCCATGGCCTCAGCCCTCCTTGTTGGTCAGCATGGGATGAACAAGTTCGCCGGCTCGCATGGCGCAGGCACCGGCAATCACCTCGTCTTCGAAATCAAGCGCGAGATTACCGCTCTCCTTGTCGACGAAGGGCTGCACCAGATTGAGCAGGTTGCGTGCATAGAGCGAGGAGGCATCGGTTGCCATGCGTGCGGCGACATTGGCAAACCCGACAATGGTCACACCTTCGGCCACGACGACCTGATCAACCTGCGTGAGTTCGCAGTTGCCGCCGCCTTCTGCGGCAAGGTCGACAATGACGGAACCGGGCTTCATGTCCTGCACCATGGCGGCCGTGATCAGCCTGGGCGATGGCCGTCCGGGTATCTGGGCTGTGGTGATGCAGATGTCTGTCTTCTTCAGCGCATCGTGCACGGCCTGAGCCTGGCGGCGCTTGTAGTCGTCATCCATTTCCTTGGCATAACCACCGGCGGTCTCGGCATCGGCTGCACCTTCAACCTCCAGGAAGGTCGCACCCAGGCTCTCGACCTGTTCCTTGACCGCCGGACGCACGTCAGAAGCCGTCACCACCGCGCCCAGACGGCGGGCCGTGGCGATGGCCTGAAGCCCGGCAACGCCCGCACCCAGGATCAGCACCTTGGCCGGCGCCAGCGTGCCTGCCGCGGTCATCATCAGCGGCATCGCGCGTTTGTAGTAGATGCAGGCATCCAGCACCGACTTGTAACCGGCAAGGTTGGCCTGGGACGACAGCGCATCCATCGACTGGGCACGACTGATGCGCGGTACCAGTTCCATCGCCAGAACCGTGAGACGCTTGGCGGCATAGGCCTGGAACTGGCCGGGATCGCCAAGCGGGTTGATCAGGCCGATCAGCAGCGCACCATCGGGAATGAGGGCCAGTTCATCGGTCTCACCTTCGCCCTCGACGACAGGACGGCGCACCTTCATGACCACGGCGGCATCGCTCAGAGTCTGGCCGGGATCGGCGGCAATGCTGGCGCCGGCATCGGAGAACGCGGCATCGCTGACGCCCGAAGCCACACCGGCACCGGTTTCCACCGTGACCTCAAGGCCCATGCCGACCAGCTTCTTCACCATGTCGGGTGAGGCCGCGACCCTGGTCTCGCCAGGGTGACGTTCCTTCAAAATCGCAAGCTTCATAGGGTTTCCAAAGGCTTCAGGCGGGAAATGTTGCGCTGCACAATGACCGAAGGGAAAGCGTTTGTGAAGGGCGCGGCAACGACACATGCACACAGGCTGGGGATCACGCCCACGTGATGCCAAAGGTGCTTGCCAATCATCTGCGCACTCAATAAGTTAACCATATGGTTAATTATAGAGACGACCAACTCTCGGCAACGTTCCATGCGCTTGCCGATCCCACCCGCCGGGCCATCCTGGCGCGCCTGGCACAGGGCGAGGAACGCGTGAGCACCCTGGCCGAGCCGTTTGCCATGTCGCTACCGGCGATCTCGAAACACCTGAAGGTTCTGGAGGGTGCCGGGCTGATCCGTCGCACCATCGACGGTCGCGTCCACCAGTGCCGACTGGCGCCCGAACCGCTCGACGCCGCGAATGGCTGGATCGAGGAACACCGAAAGATTTGGCAGCAGCAGTTCGATCGTCTGGCCCGCTTCCTGGAACAGACGAGCGCGCCCGCTGCCCCCGACACATCACAAGAGGAGAACACCTGAGATGCCCCAGGAAAGCGAACTCAAGATCAGCCGACGATTTGCCGCTCCGCGTGAACGGGTCTTCGATGCCTTTCTCGACCCCGAGGCCCTGCGCCAGTGGTGGGGGCCGGAAAGCATGGCCTGCCCCGAGCCCAAGGTCGATGCGTCGGTTGGCGGAGCCTATGAGTTGGCGATCTACAACAGCGAAGGCGAAACCCATGTTGTCGCGGGAGTCTACCGCGAGATCACCAGATCCGAGCGCCTGGTCTTCACCTGGCGCTGGATGCACATCCCTGATTCTGTCGAGATGCTGGTCACGCTGACCTTTACCCAAGCCGGTGACGGCACCGTGCTCGACCTCCATCAGACCCTGATGCCATCCGATGAATCCGCCCGGATGCACAATCAGGGCTGGTCCAGTTCGTTCAACAAACTCGAGAACTACCTCACCACTTAAGCGCAAAGGCGCAGGGAGAACATCATGGCTGACCTCAAACTCTACGGCTTCAACATGAGCACGTTCGTGCGCACCGTGCGCATCGGCCTTCATGAAAAGGGCCTGGACTACGATCCCATGCCTCTTGAAATGGGGAGCGAAGAGCACCTCAGGCTCAATCCCATAGGCAAGATTCCCGTGCTGGTTCATGGCGAGAACACCATCTTCGAGACGCTGGCGATTGCCGCCTACCTCGATGCCCATTTCGACGGCCCGCGCCTGATCCCCGAAGGTGCGGACAGTGTGCGCACCCTGCAGTGGATCAGCGTCATGAACGACACCGTGCAGCGCCAACTCTCCATGGGGGTCATTTTCGAGCGCCTGGCCAAGCCGCAGTTCGGCATGGAAACCGACGAGGCCGTGATTGCCGAGAACATGCCCAGGGTGGAACGTCTATTTCCGGCCCTGGATGCCGCGGTCGCCGATGGCGGCCACTTCGGAGGTGCCGCGCCAACCCAGGCCGATTGGCAGATGCTGCCCACGCTCTTTTATGCCTCGCTGTGCCCCGACACCCAGGGTCTGCTGGCCGCACAGAGCAACCTTTCGGGCTGGCTTGCCCGCATGAACGAGCGGCCCAGCGTTCAGGCCACCGTTCCCCAGATGGGCTGAGGTGCCAACCAGACGCCACGGCATCGCGTTGTGGCGTCCGGGCATTCCGCGCGCTAGCGTTCGGACATGAACACGCCAACCGCATCCCGGCCGCGCGCCCGCGATCTGGGCATTCCCTTTGACGGCGAACCCGGCCCCCTCAATGCCGTCACCGACGTGGCCGGCGTCGAGGTCGGCCATACCACGATCATCGACGGCGACGGCCCGCTCGTCGTCGGCAGGGGTCCGGTGAGAACCGGTGTGACGGTGATCTTTCCCCGTGGCCGCGGCGGCGTCATGGCTCCGTGTTTTGCCGGCTATCACGGACTCAACCCCTGGGGTGAGCTGACCGGGATTGCCCGACTGGAAGCCCAGGGGCTGATGGGTGGGCCGCTGGCGACGACCAGTTCCATGTCGGTCGGGCTGGTGCGCGACACGATCGCGCGCTGGCTGTCACAGGGCCACGACAACGAACGCATGATGGCATTGATGGGCCAGTCGATTCGCGTGGTCGGTGAAACCCATGACGGACATCTCAACGACATTGTCGGCCAGCACATCACGAAAGAGCATATCATCGACGCGCTGGAAGGTGCCCGCGGCGGGCCTGTTGCTGAAGGCAGCGTCGGCGGTGGCACCGGCATGACGGCCTATGAGTTCAAGGCGGGCATCGGCACCGCCAGCAGAGTGGTCGCGGCCGGACCGGGACGCTGGACTCTGGGCGTCATCGTGCAGGCCAACCACGGACTGCGTGATGACTTCACCATTGCCGGCGTGCGTGTGGGGCGCGAACTGGGCGGCGGCTGGAAGAGAAGCGAATCCGGCTCGATCATCGGGACGGCGATCACCGATGCTCCCCTGCTCTCCACCCAACTCAAACGCATTGCCCAACGGGTCGGGCTGGGCGTGGCGCGCACCGGTGCGATCGGGCGCAACAATTCCGGCGACATGTTCGTTGCGCTCTCGACCGCCAATCCAGAGGCCTGGGCCGACACGGAAGGTTTGCGCCGCGCGGAGTTCCTGCACGACGCCCATATCGACCCGTTGTTCGAGGCCGCCGTGCAGGCCGCCGAGGAAGCCGTGATCAACAGCATCATCGCCTCGCCCGCCATGACCGGGATCGACGGCAACACGTCTCCGGAACTGCCCCATGATGCCGTCATCGAGGTCCTGGGCCGGTTCAATCGTCACAATGTCTCCACAACGTAAGGTTAGTTGGTTTGGCACGTGTCATTCCTGATGCAGAAACAGGCCACGATTGCCATGCCGATTCATTCAAACCGCCGATCCCTTCTACTGGGCGCGGGTGCCGCAGCAATGCTGCCAGCACTCGCCAGAGCCGATGACCTTTCGTCCCATGCCGCACCGGACACGCGACGCCAGGACTATGATGTGACCTGGACCGGCATTCCGGTCGGTCGTCATAGCGTTTCGGTTGCCGGAGATGGCGGGCCGGGTGATTTCACGGTCACGAACGAGGTCGACATGATGGTCGATCTTCTCCTGTTCGACGTTATGCGCTTCGAGCACACCAGCATCGAAACCTGGCGTGACGGGCAGATGGTTGCGTTTTCCAGCACGACACTGGATGACGGTGACCTGTTCGAGGTGACCGGCACCGCAACCGCCGACGGCCTGGTCTTCTCCAACACCGAACGCGACACCAACAATCTCGATGCCCTGATCAAGGAAACCAGCGCACTAGCGCCCCACGACATCATGACCAGCAACGATATCTGGGTGGCACCGGAACCGGGCAACCATGCGCTTCTCAACGCCAAGAAGGGCGAGATTGTCGCGGTGACGGTCCAGCCGCCAGCCAGCACGACACTCGACTATCAGGGCGCCTCCCACGAGGCGTTGCGTTACCGGGTGACAAGCCCGGTCGCGGTCGGTGATCTGGTCTATCTGGGCGATCTGTTTGTCGAGGGTTCCTTCGAAAAGCGTGGTTACACGGTCGATTACAGGCTGGCCTGACGGCGGCGCCACCAGGCGATCAGCGGCAGCGGCAGGAAGACGAGGTAGAAGACTGCGATGGCGAGCGGCAGGCCATGCGGGTCCCAGATGTCGATGGCCAGGCCCGAGAGTGCCGGACCCATGACGGAGCCGATTCCGAACATGAAGCCGAACACGGCCGTGGCCGAGGGCAGATCCGCCCCCCGGAAGCGCTCACCGATGAGCATGACCGCCAGGCCATAATGGCCGCCGCGCAAACCGCCGAAGATCATCAGATAGACCGGCGCCATCCACGCGCCCATCTCGGCGACCCAGGGCAAAGTCGCGGCACAGACCGCGCCAAAGCCGACGAAACAGGCCAGCAGCAGGGTGCGGTCCATCTTGTCAGCGAGATAGCCGATCAGCAGCGGCATGAAAACGCCGCCCCAGCCCATCCAGCCGACCATGCGCGCGGCCGAGCCCGCCTCCATCTCCAGACGCAGGCCATAGACCGCCAGCAACGCCATCAGCGAACTGGCGATCATGGCAAAGAACAGGTTGGAGAACATCGGCACCGGCGCCAGACGCACATATTGCGGCAGCCGTACGGACGGGCGTCCTTCGGTCTCGATGCGGTCGCCCATGCCGGCAAACAGCGGCAGGATGATAAGCGCAATCATCGCCGCACCGACCAGGAAGGGCAGCCAGCCCACCGAGCCGAACTCGGCCTGCAGGAACGGGCCGGTCGCGAAACCGGCCGCCACCGCACTCATGAAGTAGCCGATGGTGCGCCCGCGGCTGCGGTCATCGCTGGAATGGTTGATCCAGGTCTCGCCCGTGGTCCACATCATGGATTGCGCCGCGCCCATCATGAAGCGTAGGGGAAACCAAACCCAGACATCGATGATGGCGGCCATGAGCAGGATGGTGGCGAGTGCCACGCCGGCCCCGATCATCATCAGGCGCGCAGGGCCCAGCTTGCGGATAAGGAAGGGCAGAAACGGCAGGACGATGAAGACGCCCGCCATCTGGACCGCACCGTTGAACCCGATCAGCGACCCGCTGACCCCGTTGTCTTCCAGCACAATGGAAAGCAGCGGGCCGGTATAACCGTAGAACATCGCCATACCGGTCATGCTGCCGATGACCGCAAACAACGAGGCAAGGCGTCTGGCGGGCGCGGGTGTCACCGATGTCATGAAACGCCCGTGCCCGTCAAAGATGGTACGTTGCTGAACATTACAGGGGGGCTTCCGCGGTTTTTCCGGTTCAACCCCATACAAAGTAGAAATCGGGGTTCCCGGGGCCGCGTGGATGCCACGCAAGCCGGATTTGAGAGAGGTCATCGCCCAGAGTTTACGGGCTGTTGGATGACCCCACGATGTTCTCCGGATCGGCGGTTATAGCAAGGGTTTTCTGGTGTGTTACGCAAAGACTCCAAACCTTCGACGGTAATCCAAGGGGGCGATGCCGGTGTGGCGCAGGAAGGCGCGGCGCATGCGTTCGTCGTCCTGGAAGCCGCATTGGCGCGCGATTTCGGCAATGCCGGTTTTCTGCGCAACGAGCTGCTGCTTGGAGACTTCGATGCGCATGGCTTCGACCGCCTTGGCGGGCGTCATGCCAAAGCGGCTGGTGAAGACGCGGGCGAAGTTGCGCGGGCTCATGCCGGCGACCTCGGCAAGGCGTTCGACGCGCAGGTCACAGGCGAGGTTAGCACGCATCCAGACCGGGAGCTGATCGAGCGCGCCACTGCCGCCGTTGCTATCGGTGCCCTGGGCTTTGAGGGTTTCGCTGAACTGTGACTGGCCGCCGGGACGTTTGAGATAAACCACCAGTCGGCGCGCGACTTCCAGAGCCAGGGCGTGGCCCTCGTCTTCCTCGACCATGGCAAGGGCCATGTCGATGCCTGCGGACACACCTGCCGAGGACCAAAGTGTGCCGTCCTGAATGAAGATGGGATCGTCTTCGACCGCAAGGTCCGGGAACTCAGCACGCAGGCGGTCGCACCAGCGCCAGTGGGTGACGACACGGCGGCCATCCAGCAGACCAGCAGCGGCAAGCAGGAACGCGCCCAGGCAGGTGGAGCCGCAACGGCGTGCACGCGGCCCTTCACGGGCGATCCAGTTGACGAGTGTCGTGTCGTGCATGACCTCGAAGACGCCGTTGCCGCCGGCGACCAGCAAGGTATCGATGGGTTCGGCTGCGGCCTGATTCAGCGATACGGTGCCCAGAGCAACGCCGCCATCCGTGGTGACCATGCCGCCATCGGCCGAAGCCAGCACGACCCGATAGGCAGGCGGCCCGCCGGCATCGGCATTCGAGGCGGTGCCGAACACCTCGGCCGGGCCGGTGGCATCCAGCAGGGTGACTCCGTGATACACCACGATCACAATACGTCGGGGCGGTGAACGTCGTTTGGCAGAAAATGAGGTCATAATGTCTTTTCTGCCATAGATGAAACGTCCTAACCAGTCCCCGGTTCACAAGGATTGTCCGATGTCGTCACCCGCCACCCCTGCCCGTTCGTCGTCCTGGCTGATTGTCGTCCTGGGTTTCCTGGTCCTGGCCGCCGCCTTTTCCGGGCGCGCCACGCTGAGTCTGGTGATGCCGGATCTGGAAGTCGAGATGGGCTGGACCCGGACCTTCCTTTCCGGCATTGCCGCAACGTCCCTGATGGTGATGGCGGGACTGGCACCCTTTGCCGGGCGGTTTGTCGACAAACACGGCGCGCGGCTGGTGCTGGTGACCGGCGTCGTCATCCTGGGGCTGGGCTGCTTTGCCGTGGCGCTGAGCCAGGGTGCGGTTCTGTTTGTTCTTGCCTTTGCCGGTCTCTTTGCCCTGGGCCAGGGGCTGGCGGCGATGAGCGTGATCAGCACGGCCATTGCCCAGGCCAACCCTCCAAGGATCGGTCTTGCGACCGGCATCGCGACATCGGGCGCGACGGCCGGTCAGCTTTTCATCGTGCCGCTGATCGGCGCTATCCTGCTTTATGCCGACTGGCGCTGGTGTTTTGCGGCGACGGGCCTGCTGTGCCTGTTGCTCGTGCCGTTCCTGTGGCGTCACATGCCGGGCAAACCTGTCGATGACGATGGGGCGGACACGGCCGGTGCCGGAAAAAAGACCCTGCGCCAGGACCTGCTTCACATCCTGAAATCGCCGACGTTCCATCTGCTGTTCTGGAGTTTCTTCATCTGCGGCTACACGACCTCTGGCGTGATCGAGACCCACTTTATGCCCTTTGCATCGTTCTGCGGCTTCGGGCCCGTGCCCAGCACTATGGCCTTTGGCGTACTGTCGGCGGCCAACCTGGGCGGCATGATCCTGGTGGGCTGGCTGACCGACCGCATGAACCGCCCGCTGCTGCTGGGCATGATCTATCTGATCCGGGGCCTGTCGTTCATTCTGCTGCTGAATGTGGGCGCCGATTACACCACGCTGGTCATGTTTGCCGTGATCTTCGGGGTTGTCGACTTCTCGACCGTTCCGGTCACCGCAAGCCTGGTGAAAAGCCATCTGGGCCTGCCAGTCATGGGGCTTTCCATGGGCCTGATTTCAGCCGGCCATGCCGTCGGCGCAGCACTGGGCGCCTTCCTGGGCGGTTACCTCTTCGACCTCTATGCCGCCTATTACTGGGTCTGGCTCTCGTCCATGGCCCTTGCCGTACTGGCCGGCCTGATGGTCTTCCTGATCCGCCAGAAACCGCCTGCCTCGATGATGACGGCGGCAGAGTGAGGTGCGGCATGAAGATCGGGGCGGATGAGAGGTCCGTGCATGGATTCTCCGGTCAAGCCGGAGAATGACTCTTTTGGGGAGTGTTGCGTCCGCTACCGCGTCACACTTCATGTTGTCATCGTCGGACTTGATCCGACAATCCATGCACCAATGGCGCACCTATGTGCAGGTCACAGCAAGTAGCTGGTTCTACGGGATGGATGGCCCGATCAAGCCGGGCCAAGACGGTTTTGAGTGGTTCTGCCCCTACCCCACCGCGATGAGTTCGAGGGGGGTCTTGGAAAGGATGCGGGTGCCGTTCTTCTCATAGACAAGGGTGTCGATGAGGTGGGTGTTGAAGAGGCTTTCGAAGTTGGTGACCATGTTTTCCTCGAACACGCGGTCGAGGTATTTGTCGTCGCCCAGATGGAAGTAGAAGTCGCCGACCCAGTCAGGCGGCAGGGACCAGCCGAGCTCATAACCCAGGCCCCAGCCTGCGGTTTCGGTCCAGATGCCGACCTCTTCGTAGTAGGCACGCAGCAGGCGGTTGACCTCTGCAACGGTCATGCCGGCCTTCACCTGCGAGGCGATGACCTCGAACACGCCACCTGACTTCTTGTACTGCTCGACCAGGCTCTGCGGCGGATTGTCGCCCACGAAGTAACCGCGCAGCGCATTGGCGTGGTAGCGGTTGAAGACGCCACAGAGATCGGCGCAGAGGATTTCTCCTGCCTGGATGACCTTGCGCGATGCCATCGTGTGGCCGTTCGACATGGGGATTTCGCCATCCATGGGCGAGGTGTTGAAGATGGGAATCAGTGCGGAGAACTCACCGCCGGCCTCCATCATGGCGGCCATGACCTTGCCGAAGAGATCAAGCTCCGTGATGCCCGGCCGCAGGTGTTCCATGATCGTCTGGTGGCCAATGTCGCAGCAGGCCATGGCCTGTTCGGTATAGGCGATTTCCTGGGGTGATTTCTGCCGGCGCGCCTTGCGCACCATCTCGCTCATGTCGACGGGCCGGCAGCCGTGCATGAGGAAGGCGCCCTCGAACATGGTGGAGATGGCGCGGTTGGGCACGTAACTCCAGTATTCCATGCCCACGGTGCCGCCGAGCCAGCCTTCGGTGGCAAGCTCATCCATGATGAACCGGATGTTGGGTTCGGCTTCCCGGTCGGGTGTGTAGCGGTTGTCTTTGGAGACCGACGTGCGGGCAAGCACCGGTTCCTCGGTGGGGTTGTCGAAATGGATGTAGCGGCCGGATTCGACGTGGACTGCCGTGCCGTAGCACTGCGGATACCGCATGGGCCCCTGCCCCTTGTACCAGGAGGCAAAAAAGCCGTGGGTCCAGGCGACACCTTCCGGCGAGGTGATCCAGAGAAGATCAAGACCCTGATCGCGCGCCATACCCAGAAGGCGCTGCAGCCGTGCGTCGTACTCTTCCTGTGTGAAGGGAAGCTCGATGGCCTCCATCTTGGAAGCATCGAAGTGGCCGGGCTGCAATCCTACATTGGTCATGGAACGCTCCTTAACGGGTCAGAGTACGGCACCTTCAGAGGTGATCGTGGGGCACATGGCGCAGGCTGGATAGTCACCAAGGCCGATGCCGTTTTCGGCGAGTTCGGGCAGCCAATCGGGATTGCAACCGCTGGGCCGGTCGGTCACGCGGACGTCCTCACCCAGAAACTGCGCGGAGATGCTGCGTCGCTGCACACCTTCGGGCAGCGCGCCGGATCCACCGTGGACCGTCATGCCATGAAAAATGAGAATATCGCCCGGCTCCATGGGCCAGCGCATCATCTCGTACTTGCCGGCATCGGCACCGTTGAAATCGGGTATGGGGATGTACTCCACGCCGTCAACTTCCATCACACCGCCGAGCTGACCGTCGCCGAAATGGGGTTGGGCGAGCGGACGCTCCCAGAGGTGGGAGCCTCTGACAAGTTCCAGTTCCGTACCCGGGGCCACGGAATCAAGCGCAGTCCAGATGCTGAGCGCCTGGCGTCCCTCAGCACACCAATAGGTCTGGTCCTGATGCCAGGGTGTGCGCGATTTCGTGCCGGGACTGCGCACGAAGGTCGTGACATAGAAGGCGAGCGCGGTGGGTGAACCCATGACCTGGGCCGCGATGGAACCCAGGGGCGAGCCGGTCATGTACCGCTCGAAATGCGCATTCTGCTGCACGGTAAGCTGGTCATGAAACAGGCGCTCGCCGGTTTCCTTGTTGTTGACCCAGTCGACCGTGCGTTTGGTCGGCTGCTCCATATTGGTAGCGACGCCCTGAGCCAGAACGTCGAGCCAGGCGTCGCTCAGCACGCCTTTGATCATGACGGCGCCATCGCGCCAGAAGGCATCGATGTCTGTTTGGGAAACCGGGAACCGCTCTGCTCTTGCCATGCCGACCTTCATCGTTGGAACTGAACTAGATCACTGCACGAACGCCGCGACAAGACGGATTCGTGAAACAGAAAAACCAAGGAAGGATTGGCACGCAGAGACGCAGAGGCGCAGAGAACCAAACAAAAAGGAAGATAAGGGGCACACGGAGGCATAGAGGCACAGAGAGGGTTTTGTGATTGCGCCGAAGGCGCAGAAGAACCTCGTTGTTGTTACTTCTTCGTATCACACGGTTTCCCGACCAAAGTCTCGCACCCTCCGTGTCTCTGTGCCTCTGTGTGCATTCCCTTCTTGTTGTTTCGGTTCTCTGCGCCTCTGCGTCTCTGCGTGCCAAAAAAGAACGTCAGGCACACGGCCGCCGATGATGGAAATGCTCCAATCAGGTATCCGCAACTGACATTCGTGTTTCTGCGTGGTTAGACTGTCGCCAACGACATCAAACTTCGGGGAAATGCCATGAAAGCCGCCGTGCTGCGTGAAGTGAACAAACCGCTCTCGATCGAGGAGGTTTCGGTCTCCAAGCCCAAGTCACACGAAGTGCTGATTCGCACGGCGGCCTGCGGCGTGTGCCATAGCGATCTGCACTATATCGAAGGACTCTACAGCGGCCCGATTCCGATGATCCTGGGCCATGAATCAGCCGGCGTTGTGGAACAGGTCGGCAGCGAAGTGACCTATGTAAAGCCCGGCGACCATGTCATCACCTGCCTCAGCGTGTTCTGCGGTCATTGCGAGTTCTGCACGACCGGGCGGCCCTTCAGCTGCGAAAACCCGGAAGTGGATCGTGGCGAAGGGGAAGAGCCTCGCCTTTCAGACAGCAATTCGGCCATCACCCAGTGGTTCAGCCTGGGTTCGTTCGCCGAGCAGATGCTGGTGCACGAACATGCCCTGGTGAAAATCCGCAAGGACATGCCGCTCGACCGTGCCGCGCTGATCGGCTGCGGCGTGACGACCGGCTTTGGTGCGGTCATCAACACGGCCGACATCGAGGTGGGCAGCACCGTGGCGGTGATCGGCTGCGGCGGCGTGGGCCTTTCCTGCATCAACGGCGCGGCTATCGCCGGGGCGGGCCGCATCATTGCGGTCGACATCAAGGGCTCGAAGCTGAACCTGGCCAAACATTTCGGCGCGACCGACGTGGTCAATGCCGCCGAATGCGATCCCGTGGAAGCCGTGAAGGAACTGACCGGCGGCGGCGTGGAGTATTCGTTTGAGGCGCTGGGCATGAAGACCACCAGCGAACAGGCCTTCCGTATGCTGCGCACATCGGGCGTAGCGACCATTATCGGCATGGTGCCCGAAGGTCAGATGCTGGAAATCCCCGCCGACGATCTGCTCAGCGACAAGGTGCTGCGCGGCTCCAACATGGGCTCCAACGCGTTCCGGCGCGACATGCCGCGTTACGTCGATTTCTACCTCAACGGCAAACTCAAGCTCGACGACATGATCAGCCGGCGCATCAAGCTCGACCAGATCAACGAAGCCTTCGAGGAAATGAAGTCGGGCGAGATCGCACGCAGCGTGATCGTGTTCGATCATTGAGCAGCGAACGCATCGCCATTCTGGGCAATGCGGGCGGCGGAAAATCGACTCTGGCGCGACGGCTTGCTGCAGCGCGTGATCTGCCGCTCGTCGAAGTCGACAAACTGTTGTGGAAGCCGGGCTGGGTGGAAGCCACCGATGCCGCCTATGAAGCCGAGCATGCACCACTCATTGCCGGTGAGAACTGGATCATCGAGGGCATGGGCAAGCTGGACTCGATCCGGCCCCGCCTGCTGCGCGCAACCTGGGTCATCTTCATCGACATGGTTTTGTGGCAGCACTTCTGGTTGGCGGCCGAACGCCAGATCCTGCAGGAGATGGGCAAGCTGGAGCATCCCATCGCCGGTCTGGGCGAGCCGATCAGCACCCGCGCCATGTTCGAGACCCTGTGGGAGACCGAACAGGAATGGATGCCCACAATCCGTGCCAATGTGGATGAAGCCGCGGCGGCCGGAATCAAGGTGACGCGGATCGGATCGGTGGATGCACTGAACGCGTTTGGGGAAAGGTTGGGGTGAGTCCTCACTCCTTCACCGTCATGGCCCGGCTTGACCGGGCCATCCATGCCTGAGGCAGCAAGGCCGACGTTGCCCTTGGATACCTGCTCCGTTTTGCCATCAGACCAGATTGCCGAGGTAACGGGATGGATCACCCGGTCAAGCCGGGTGAAGACGGTCAGTTTGGTAGTAGCTGCTACTCCGGCGTGTCGCCCGCGTTCAGGATGCCGATCTGGTTGCCCAGGCGGACCTGGATGGCCGGTGAAACCATGCCTTTCGAGAACAGAAGAATGTTGAGCGAGCCGCCATAATAGAAATTGCCCAGGCGTGTGTAGCCGCGTTTAACCTGTGCGCCTGGCACGATGTCCTCGTCCAGAACGACCGAACCGATGGTATCGAGGCCCACGGGGATGGAGGCAACATACCCTTCGATCACCTCACCGGGTTGGGCGCCGGAATAGCTGATTTTGATGATGACAACGCCGCGCTCGAAGACCTCGAACTGGCTGAAATCCGTGCCAGGCCTGCCGACATCGCCGCCATCGGGCACCCAGTTGGGCCAGTCATAATAGCCATAGGTGCTGACCGCACCGATCTCATCGATCTCGACGACCTCGGCATGCACGACCTCGCCCGATACCGGTGTGTGGAAGTGGTGGTAGGTGTTGGGCATCAGCACGCAAGCCAGCCCTGAGCCACCGACGAATTCCGCCTTGAGTTCTTCGGGCGCGCTGCCCAGAAGCTGGTCGAGCGAAATGGGATAGGACTTCACGTCGATGATGGTGTTGGCGGTGAGCGGATTGTCGATCAGGGCGCGCACCTGGCCGTGCTCAGCGCCGAGGTCGAGTACCTGGACCAGCGGATTCATGATGCAGTCGGTCGGTGCGCTGACGACATAATCACGTTCGGGCATGGTGGTCGGGCGCGAGGGGATGGTCTGCGTGGCTTCATCGATTGTGATCTCGCGCGCAAAGAAGGCGTTCCAGGAGTCGTAATCGGAGACCTGTTGTTTCTGGTAATCCTCGATCTCGATGCGGGGGTCGTTGAGCCACTGGGCGACGTAGGTAGTGCTTTCAGGCGAATCCATGAACGCGCCGCGCTGGTTGGAAAAATCGTCCAGGAAATTACGGAACATCGGATCGCCCGCGCCCGTCATGGGATCGAGGCCTTGTGTGAACATCTGACCCGCCGGATTGCGATAGAAAAACCAGGCAAAGTCCAGGATGTACTTGAGGCCGTTGTCCTGATCGCCGTCGATCTGAGGCAGGAACGTGCACCATTCGACAAAGTTCGCGGCAAGATCCTGAACCATCAGACCATAGGCACCCTCGCCCGCCTGCACGCGCCAGGGATTGACCATGGCATAGGGCGCCGGAGGGTCGACAAAACCGGCATTGATCTGATTGAGAATCGCGCTGTAGCGATCCTCGTCGGCGTAGACCGCCTCGACAAAACCGCCGATGGAAGCCGAACAGGGCGAAGCGGCAATGCTGACCGCGATGTCATCGCGCAGATCGCCCGAGGCAACCAGCGGATGGAGCCCGGCAGCAACGCCATCAAACCCGGCCTGCGTGACGAGCGTGCGCATGCCCTGTGGCACAGCCTCTTCATAGGTCTGGGCCTTGGGCTGGCCTGAAAAAACGAACATGACGACGGCAGCACCGAGCGCGGCACGCATGAGAGAAGGTTTCATGACGGATGTTCCCGGTTCAATGAAAGCGTTGGACCGGACCAGCCTACCTTGGAACCGTCAAAAATTCTTGATCCAGATCAGGTCAGAAGAACCAGACATTCCGTGGCGATGGCAGCGGCAAGCCCTGCGGTCACGCCACCGGGGTCATGCACGGGCGTTGGCGTGTTGATGTCGGCACAGACGATGTTGAGCCCGGCGAGGCCACGCAGCAGAGCGATGCCGTCAGCCGGAAGCAGGCCTCCGGGCGTCGGGGTCGCGACACCGGGTGCAACGGAGGGATCAAAGACATCCATATCGAAGCAGAGATAAAGCGGGCGCCCCTCAAGGCGCGCATGGAGATGCGCAAGCAGGCGTTTCTCACCCCACGCACGCATGACATCAAAGGGGATGACCTCGTAGCCGATGTCCCGGGCATGGAGGATCGTCTTCATGGCATTGACCGGGCCACGGGTGCCAACGTGGATGGCATGAGCGACATCGACCAGCCCTTCGTTCAAGGCATGGGTAAACTGGGTTGCGTTGTCATAATGGTCGTTGCCGGCTAGCGGATAGGCGTCGGTATGAGCATCCAGATGCAGAACAGCCAGATCAGGATAGCGTTGATGCATCGCACGCAGGACCGGCAGACTGACCGAACCGTCGCCGCCAAGGGTCAGCGGAGTCGCTCCAGCGTCGACAATCTCGCGAATGCCTCTCTCGATGGCATCGAACGCGGCATGGATGTCATCGATCGGCAAATCGATATCGCCGGCATCAACGACGCGCCGATTGTCCAACGGAGACCGCTCTGCATCGGTCAGCAAGTCCGCGGTCAGGATTGACGCCTGGCGCAGAGCATTGGGACCAAGCCTGCAGCCGAACCGTGTCGTGGAATTGCCGCAGTCAAACGGCAGGCCAACCACGGCAATGTCACCTGGCCCGAACTCTGTCGAGAGCGGCAGGTTGAGAAACGTGAGCGGTGCCTTGAACGGGCTCTTGTTCATGCCAATCCGACCTTCTTCAGCGCCGAGCCCTGGCGCTTTGCCAGTTCCTTCTCCTGATACCCTTCGATCAGGCCGTGGAAAATCTGATACCAGTTCACCTCGGCTTTCAGGTGCAGGAAGAC
Source organism: uncultured Alphaproteobacteria bacterium (assembly GCA_938048755.1). Lineage (GTDB taxonomy): Bacteria > Pseudomonadota > Alphaproteobacteria > SP197 > SP197 > SP197. The sequence goes on along the minus strand of CALIUG010000149.1, from coordinate 1,323 downwards.
GCTGCCCAGACCGATGGCGGCGCGGTCCATGAAGACGAATTCACGCGGTACCGTAACACCGCCCAGTTCACGCAGACGGCCATGAACCTGTGAGGCGACGCGGGCGCCGTACATGGTACCTTCGTCCTGAATGGCGCGGGGCTTGTCTTCCAGCAGCGGGGCGTAGACGAAGCTGGCCCAGAGATGGAGCGTGTCGATGACTTCGTCCGACAGGCCCGTGAAACCCCAGGTCTCATAGGCGTGGACGGCAAGTTCGCGATCGTCGTTGAGGATGGCGTGATAAAGGTCAATCACGCCGGTGACGAAACTGGGCGGAAAGACCCGGATGCAACCGAAGTCGAGCAGGTTCACACCCATATCCGGGCGCACCTTGTAGTTGCCCAGATGCGGATCGCCATGGATCACACCGTAGTTGTAGAACGGCTCGTACCAGGCATGGAACATCGACATGGCGAGTTCGTTGCGTTCCTCGAGCGGACGATCAACGGCGTCCATGAGCGGTGTGCCATCGAGCCAACCCATGGTCAGAAGACGATCTGTGGAGAGTTCCGGAACGACCTGGGGCACATCGACGCGCGGCTGGTCTTTCAGGATATGGGCGTAGAGCTGCTGGTGTTTCGCCTCACGCTCGTAATCCAGTTCCTCGCGCAGACGTTCGGCGATTTCGGCGTGAATCTGGCTGGGGTCGATTGCCTTGTCGTAGCGCCGGTAGATGCCGAAGATCAGCTTGAGCTGCGACAGGTCGGCTTCGACCGCCGATTGCATGTCGGGATATTGCAGCTTGCAGGCAAGCGGCTTGCCGTCAGCCGTGGTCGCGCGATGAACCTGCCCCAGAGACGCAGCCGCAGCAGCCTCACGCTCGAAGGAACCGAACCTGGCCTGCCAGTCTGGCCCCAGTTCGCTTGCCATGCGCCGCCGGATAAAGGGCCAGCCCATCGCAGGTGCGTTGGACTGAAGCTGTGCCAGCTCCGCAGCGTAGTCGGACGGCAGGGCATCAGGAATGGTTGCCAGCAATTGAGCGACCTTCATGAGCGGGCCCTTGAGACCACCCAGGGCGGCGCGAAGATCGTTGGCCATGTCGGCCTGATCGGTCGGCACACCCAGGAAGCGGCCTGCCGCCATGCGCGCACCGACCTTGCCTACCGATGAGCCGACACGGGCATACCGCGCCATGCGGCCGGTCAGGCGGTTGGATTCGTTGGCAGGTTTGTCAGGCATAGTGCAGGCCCTTCGCCCAATTCCTCAACCTTCTACGCGGCAGCACCGGGGGCCGGATCAGCCTCCGGCATCTTCGAGCTCATCAATGAAACCTTCGATCACGTT
>CALIUG010000148.1 GCA_938048755.1 uncultured Alphaproteobacteria bacterium | reverse complement strand
CCTTCAGCGGTCGAGACGACGGCTGAGCCCACCGAACCTAGCGTACCGGTCGCAGAATGACCGTCTGCGGCGCGACACCGCATTCTTCCACAGACTTCGACCCTCCAGCGCCCAAGACCCCATTGGGTCGGCGTGCGCGTGTGATAGGTTAGTTGCCCATGGCACGGTACATCTTCGTCACCGGTGGCGTGGTCTCTTCGCTTGGCAAGGGTCTTACGACAGCTGCATTGGGAGCTTTGCTCCAGGCACGCGGCTACAGCGTGCGTTTGCGCAAGTTCGACCCCTATCTCAATGTCGATCCAGGGACCATGAGCCCCTATCAGCACGGCGAGGTCTTCGTCACCGATGATGGTGCCGAGACAGACCTCGACCTTGGTCATTACGAGCGCTTCACAGGCGTTCCAAACCGCAAGACCGACACGGTAACCAGCGGGCGGGTCTATTCCGACGTGCTGGCCAGCGAACGCCGTGGCGACTATCTGGGCGGGACCGTTCAGGTCATTCCCCATGTCACCGATGTCATCAAGCAGTACATTCAGGCCGATGTGGGCGATGCCGACTTTGTCCTGTGTGAAGTCGGCGGCACGGTTGGCGATATCGAAGGTCTGCCTTTCTTTGAAGCCATGCGCCAGATGGTGCAGGAGCTTCCCCATCGTCACGCCATCCTGATCCACCACACGCTGGTGCCGTATCTCAAAGCTGCCGGTGAGCTCAAGACCAAGCCGACCCAGCATTCGGTCAAGGAACTGCGGTCCATCGGTCTGCAGCCCGACATTCTGGTCTGCCGCTCAGAGCACGAGATTCCCGAAAGCGACCGCCGCAAGATTGCGCTGTTCTGCAACGTGCGCGAATCCGCCGTCATCCCGGCACTGGATGTCGACACGATCTATCAGGTGCCCATCTCCTATCACGATGCCGGATTGGACCGCGAAGTCCTCTCGGCCTTCGGCATCACCGACCAGCGGGGCCCCAATCTCGGGACCTGGCGTCAGATCGTTGAAACCGTGCGCCAGCCCGAAGGCGAGGTCACGATTGCCATTGTCGGCAAGTACACAGGCCTTGCCGACGCTTACAAGTCACTGGCCGAGGCGCTCACCCATGGCGGCATCGCCAACAAGGTGCGGGTCAACGTCAACTGGATCGATTCGGAGATCTTCGAGAGTGAAGATGCCGTCAATCATTTGGAATCGGTTCACGGCATTCTTGTGCCGGGCGGATTTGGCGAGCGTGGCGCCGAAGGCAAGATCGCTGCGGTCACCTTTGCGCGTGAACGCCACATTCCCTATTTCGGAATCTGTTTCGGCATGCAGATGGCCGTGATCGAAGCCATGCGTAATCTTGCCGGCGTATCGAATGCGGCCTCCAGCGAGTTTGGACCCTGCGAAAATCCGGTGGTCGGACTGATGACCGAATGGGTCAGCGGCAACACGCGCGAGACCCGGGCTGCCGATGGCGACCTTGGCGGCACCATGCGGCTGGGCGCCTATGAGGCTGACCTGGTTCCCGGCAGTCGCGTTGCCTCGATCTATGGCGGAACACGAATCAGCGAGCGCCATCGTCATCGCTACGAGGTCGATATCAAGATCCGCGACACTCTGGCGCAACACGGCATGAGTTTCGCTGGGCTCTCGCCAGATGGTCTGCTGCCCGAGATCATCGAGCTTGCGGATCACCCCTGGTTTGTCGGTGTGCAGTTCCATCCGGAATTGAAGTCCAAGCCGTTCGACCCACATCCTCTCTTTGCTTCGTTTGTCGAAGCTGCCGTGACTCAATCCCGGCTCGTCTGAGGAATCATGACCCAACAACGCCACGTCCAGCTCGGCGAGGTTCTCGTCGGCAATGATCTGCCACTTGTCATCATCGCTGGCCCCTGCGCCATCGAAACCCGCGATCACGCGCTTAAAACTGCCGAAAAGCTGGTTTCGTTCAGCCGCGAACTGGGTTTCGGGCTGGTCTACAAGAGCTCATTCGACAAGGCCAACCGGACCAGCTTGAAGTCTGGCCGTGGTATCGGCATGGAGGAGGGGCTGCGCATTCTGGGTGATGTTCGTGATGCCCTGGGGTGTCCGGTCCTTACCGATGTGCACGAACGTGAACAGTGTTCAGCCGTGGGCGAAGTCGTGGACGTGCTTCAGATTCCAGCCTTTCTTTGCCGTCAGACCGACCTCGTGGTGGCCGCCGCAAAGACGGGCAAAGCGGTCAATGTGAAGAAGGGACAGTTCCTGGCCCCTTGGGATATGGCCCATGTCATCGCCAAGGTTCTGGAGTTGGGCAACCCCAATGCCATGGTGACCGAGCGCGGAGCGAGCTTTGGCTACAACACCCTGGTATCCGACATGCGCGCGTTGCCGGAACTGGCCAGCGATGGCGTACCGGTCGTGTTTGATGCAACCCATTCGGTCCAGCAACCCGGTGGTCGCGGCGGAACCAGCGGTGGGCAGCGCGAATATGTGCCGGTGTTGGCCCGCGCAGCCGTTGCGGTCGGCGTTGCAGCCGTTTTCATGGAAACCCACGAAGACCCTGACAGCGCGCCCTCGGACGGTCCCAACATGGTGCCGCTTGAACAGATGCCGGAACTTCTGCGCCGCCTGATGGCGCATGACGCCTTGACCAAGGCTTACGGTCAGAATACCTGATCGCCACGGGGCAGCACGCTTCACATCACTTCCGAAGAGAGAAAGGGCAGGGCCATGGCCGCCATTGTCGACATTCATGCACGCGAAATCCTCGACAGCCGGGGTAACCCCACCGTTGAAGTGGATGTGATCCTTGAAACCGGCGCGGTCGGTCGCGCCGCCGTTCCCTCGGGCGCGTCCACCGGGGCCCATGAAGCCGTCGAGCTGCGCGACGGCGATGCCGGCCGTTATGGCGGCAAGGGCGTTCTGAAGGCGCTCCATTCGGTGAATGGTGAGATCTTCGATGCCATCGGCGGCATGGATGCCGACGAGCAGTTTGCCATCGACCGCGCTCTGATCGGCCTCGACGGCACAGAGAACAAGAGCCGGCTCGGCGCCAACGCGACCCTGGGGGTCAGCCTGGCCATCGCCCGGGCTTCGGCAGAAAACAACCTGACGCCGCTCTACCGTCATGTCGGGGGCATCAACGCACGCCGGTTGCCGGTGCCGCTCATGAACGTCATCAACGGCGGTGCCCATGCTGACAACGCGCTCGATGTTCAGGAATTCATGATCGTTCCGGCCGGTGCCGAGACCTTCTGCGAAGCGCTGCGTGCCGGTGCCGAGGTCTTTCAGGCCCTGAAGAAAACCCTTTCAGATCAAGGACTTTCGATGAATGTCGGAGACGAAGGTGGGTTCGCGCCCAACCTGAGCTCGACCCGCGAAGCCCTGGACCTTTTGATGCGCGCGATCGAGGCAACTGGCCGCAAGCCCGGCGAGGATGTCGCCCTGGCGCTCGACACCGCGTCCACGGAATTCTTCAAGGATGGTCTCTATGTCATGGAAGGCACGGGCGAATCCCTTGATGCCGAAGCTATGATTGCACTTTATGACGGGCTGCTTGAATCCTATCCCATCGTTTCGATCGAGGATGGCCTTGCCGAAGATGACTGGAGCGGTTGGCAGGCCATGACCGACGCTCTGGGGGATCGCGTGCAACTGGTTGGCGATGATCTTTTCGTTACCAACCCGTCGCGGGTTGCCGACGGTCTGGAGCAGGGGGCGGCAAACTCTGTTCTGGTCAAGGTCAACCAGATCGGCACCGTGACCGAAACGCTGGAAACTGTTGATATGGCTCATCGCGGCAGCTTTACCACGGTCATGTCACACCGTTCCGGAGAGACCGAGGATACCACCATTGCCGATCTTGCCGTTGCCACCGGCAGCGGTCAGATCAAGACCGGGTCACTCTCGCGCTCGGATCGCACGGCCAAGTACAACCGACTTTTGCGAATCGAGGAAGAATTGGGCGACGCAGCGGCCTATCCCGGCTTCGGTGCCTTCCTCCAGGGTGGCAGTTAGACCGGTTAGCTTGACTCAGGCCTTCGGGAATCATGGCAAGATCATGAAATTGATAGGTTTTTGTTGACGCGTTAACCCAGTTCATGATTCACTTCAGGTCATGCGATACCTGCGTGATCTTTTCCGGTCTTCCCGGCGCTCCATCCCGACACTTCTGGGTGTCTGCGCCGTGGTCTATTTCGGCTATCACGCCATCCAGGGTGAACGCGGGGTCATGACCCTGTTGTCCCTGGAACGCCAGATCGCTCAGGCAGAGATTGACCTGCAGGCCGCACAGGCTGAAGAAGCCTTGCTCGAACGCCATGTCGCCCTGCTTCGTCCGCAGAGTCTGGACCGCGACATGCTGGACGAGCAGGTTCGTCTGGTTCTCAATCTTGCCCATCCCGATGACCTCGTCATCTTGCGAGTCAGCAACGAGATTGCGGCGTATTAGGAATTATCCCCCGGATGGGGATATGTCCCCCGACTCGGTCTGATCTGTTAATCCCGATTTCTTGCAAAGCCCCTCGCGCGTCCCTAGGTTGATCGGGAACGGTAACCCAAAGACCGATCCTTGAGGGGGACTAAACATGGCCCGTGCCGCAGCGAAGACGAAAACGTCCCGCGACACCGAAGGCAAAGCCCACACCGACCCGCCGCAGCTGGAAGGTGACGTACTTCTGAATTTCTATCGCCAGATGCTGTTGGTGCGACGCTTCGAGGAGAAGGTCGGCCAGATGTATGGCATGGGCCTGATCGGCGGCTTCTGCCATCTCTACATCGGCCAGGAAGCGGTCGTGGTCGGCATGAACGATGCCATCGGCCCCGACGATGCGATCATCACCAGTTACCGCTGCCACGGCCATGCGCTCATTCGCGGTGTCGACCCCAAGGCCGTCATGTCGGAACTGACGGGTCGCGCCGGCGGTATCTCCAAGGGCAAGGGTGGCTCCATGCACATCTTTGATCTGGAGAAGGGCTTTTATGGTGGCCACGGTATCGTCGGTGCGCAGGTGCCGCTGGGTGCCGGTATCTCGTTCGCCCAGAAGTACATGGACACCAAGAATGTCACGCTGACCTATTTCGGCGAAGGCGCTGCCAACCAGGGACAGGTCTACGAGACCTTCAACATGGCCAGTCTCTGGAAGCTGCCGGTCGTGTTTGTTATCGAAAACAATCAGTACGCCATGGGCACGTCGATCAAACGCGCCAAGGCCGGTACCGAACTCTGCCACCGTGGCGAGGCGTTCGGTATTCCCGGCATGCAGGTTGACGGCATGGATGTCGAAAAGGTCTATGCCGCGTCCCAGGAGGCCGTGGAGCACTGCCGGTCCGGCAAGGGTCCGATCCTGGTCGAGATGCAGACCTATCGTTATCGCGGACATTCCATGTCGGACCCCGCCAAGTACCGCACCAAGGACGAAGTCCAGAAGATGCGGGCCGAACACGACCCCATCGATCATCTGCGCGCGACGATCACCGATCGCGGGATTGCAGGCGATGATGAGCTCAAGAAGATCGACAAGGACATCAAGAGCGAGGTGGCCGAAGCCGCTGAATTCGCCCAGTCCACACCTGAACCGGATCTGTCCGAGCTGATGACCGACATCTATGTCGAGGACATCGCGATCAAACCCGACCCCGACAATGTCGAAGCCCAGGCGAAGAAGGCGGGCGGCGACAGCGTGCCTGACAATGCCGGAGGAGATGCCGATGGCTGAAATCACGGTACGCGACGCACTGCGTGACGCCATGGCCGAAGAAATGCGCCGTGACGAGAAGGTCTTCCTGATCGGCGAGGAAGTTGCCGAATATCAGGGCGCTTACAAGATCAGTCAGGGGCTGCTGGAGGAATTCGGCGACAAACGCGTGATCGATACACCGATTACCGAGCACGGCTTCACCGGCCTTTCGGTTGGTGCTGCCATGGCCGGATTGCGTCCGATCACCGAGTTCATGACCTTCAACTTCGCCATGCAGGCGATTGACCAGATCATCAATTCCGCCGGCAAGACGCTCTACATGTCGGGCGGACAGGTCCATTGCCCCATCGTTTTCCGCGGGCCAAACGGTGCTGCAGCCCGCGTGGCGGCCCAGCATTCGCAGGACTATGCAAGCTGGTACGGCCATGTGCCGGGCCTGAAGGTGTTAGCACCGTATTCGGCCGAAGACGCCAAGGGCCTGTTGAAATCGGCCATCCGGGACCCCAATCCGGTGATTTTCCTGGAGAACGAAATTCTCTATGGCCAGCATTTCGACTTGCCAGACGACGAAGACCTTCTGGTCCCCATCGGCAAGGCCAAGGTTGAACGCGAAGGGGATGATGTCACCATCGTTGCCTATTCGATCATGGTCGGTAAGGCGCTCGAGGCAGCGGAAAAACTTGCCGAAGACGGTATCGAGGCTGAGGTCATCAACCTGCGTACCATCCGTCCCATGGATACCGCAACGGTGATCGACTCGCTTGCCAAGACCAATCGCATGGTCACGGTTGAGGAAGGCTGGGCCTTTGCCGGCATCGGATCGGAACTCGCTGCCGTTGTCATGGAACAGGGATTCGATCTGCTGGATGCGCCGATCCGAAGGGTTGCTTCGGTCGATGCGCCGCTGCCCTATGCCGCAAATCTGGAACGTGCCGCCCTGCCGCGGGTCGAACAGATCATCGAAGCGGGCAGGGCTGTCTGTTACGCCGACGACTAAGACTTTTCGTCCGGGAGGACGCTGATGCCGATCAAGATCACGATGCCCCAACTCTCGCCCACCATGGAGGCCGGCACGCTCGCGCGCTGGCTGGTCAAGGAGGGCGATGATGTTTCGTCCGGTGACATTCTCGCCGAGATCGAAACCGACAAGGCGACGATGGAAGTCGAATCCATCGACGAAGGCAAGGTCGGCAAGATCCTGGTTGCCGAAGGCACCGACGATGTGCCGGTGAACGAGGTCATCGCGATCCTGCTGGAGGATGGCGAGGATGCCGGGGATCTCGGCGACGTAACCGCGGACACACCAGCACCCAAGCCGGAAGCAAAGGCTGAAGATGCACCGGAAGAAGAGGCCGAGTCCGAGCCTGAACCGGCCAAATCGGAAGCACCGGCCCCGAAAGCAAGCTCGGATGAGGGCGATGGCAGCCGCGTGAAGGCCAGCCCGTTGGCCCGCAGCATGGCCAAACAGGCGGGGCTGGACCTCGGCGCACTGGACGGCAGCGGTCCACACGGACGCATCATCAAGCGAGATGTTGAAGCTGCACTCGAATCCGGCGGCGGCAAGAAGGCTGCGCCTGCGGTTGCAGAAGAGAAGACACCAGCTGCCTCCACGCCAGCGCCTGCCGGTGATCGCGAATTCGAGGAGATCAAGGTCTCCAACATGCGCCGTGTCATTGCCGAGCGGCTGCAGGAAGCCAAGCAGACCATTCCGCATTTCTATCTCACCGTGGATTGCGAAATCGACAAGTTGCTGGCCATGCGCAAGGACCTCAACGGCCGCAGCGATGCCTACAAAATTTCGGTCAACGACTTCGTCACTCGTGCGCTGGCGCTTGCTCTGCGCAAGGTGCCTGACGCCAATGCCGAATGGGCCGGTAAATCCATCCGCAAGTACCGGGCAGCAGACGTCGCGGTCGCAGTCGCGATCGAAGGCGGGCTTATCACGCCGGTCGTGCGTGATGCCGATCAGAAGGGCCTGGCAGCGATCTCCAACGAGATGAAGGAACTGGCCCAGCGTGCGCGCGACGGCAAACTTGCGCCCGAGGAGTATCAGGGCGGCACGTTCAGCATCTCCAATCTGGGCATGTACGGCATCAAGCAGTTCGATGCGGTGATCAATCCGCCCCAGGCCGGCATTCTGGCCATCGGTACCGGTGAGCAACGTCCCGTGGTGCGGGATGGTGCGCTTGATATCGCCACGGTCATGAGTGTCACGCTCTCCTGTGATCATCGGGTGGTCGACGGCGCGATCGGTGCCGACCTGCTGACCGCCTTCAAGGGATTTATCGAAGATCCGCTCACCATGTTGTTGTGACGGAGGCAACGATGGCAAAAAACAGTTTCGATCTCGTTGTCGTCGGCGGTGGCCCGGGCGGTTATGTCGCGGCCATTCGTGCGGCCCAGCTGGGCATGAATGTGGCGCTTGTCGAACGGGAACATCTGGGCGGCATCTGCCTCAACTGGGGCTGTATCCCGACCAAGGCACTGCTGCGTTCGGCCGAGGTTATGCACCTCATGAAGAACGCAGCCGATTTCGGCCTCAGCGCCGACAACATCAGCTTTGATGCGGCAGCCATCGTCAAACGCAGTCGTGGTGTCGCAGGCAAGCTCTCCAAGGGCGTTGGTCACCTGCTCAAGAAGAACAAGGTGCAGGTGTTCGACGGAGAAGCCCGCCTTGCCGGAAAGGGCAAGCTGCAGGTCGCCAAAGACGGCAAGGACACCGACGAACTCAGTGCCAAACACATTATCCTCGCGACCGGTGCCCGTGCCCGTGATCTGCCTGACCTCAAGGCTGACGGCAAGATCGTCTGGAGTTACAAGGAAGCCATGGTGCCTGAAGCCATGCCCAAATCGATCCTGGTGATCGGTTCCGGCGCCATCGGCATCGAGTTCGCGAGTTTTTATCGCGAGATGGGTGCCGAGGTGACCGTGGTCGAGGTCGTCGATCGCATTCTGCCTGCCGAAGATGCCGAGATCGCCCAGTTCGCCCACAAGGCGTTCGAGAAGCAGGGCATGACGCTGATGACCGGCGCCAAGGTGAAGGGGGTCAAAACCTCCAAGTCTGGCGCCAAGGTCGAAGTCGAGGATTCCAAGGGCAAGGCCAGCACGATTGACGTCGAGCGCGTCATTCTGGCCGTCGGCATCACAGGCAATGTCGAAGATATCGGTCTGGAAGGCACCAAGGTGAAGGTCGACCGCGGTCATGTCGTGGTCAACGAGTGGCTTGAGACCGGTGAGCCCGGCGTCTATGCCATCGGCGATCTCGTCGGGCCGCCCTGGCTGGCGCACAAGGCAAGCCATGAAGGGGTAATCTGCGTCGAGAAGATTGCTGGCCTCGATCATGTCGAGCCGCTGATCGCGACCAACATTCCCGGCTGCACCTATTGCCGCCCCCAGATCGCCAGCATCGGCCTCACCGAAGAGAAGGCCAAGGCGGCGGGCTACGAACTCAAGGTCGGTCGCTTCCCGTTCATCGGTAATGGCAAGGCCATTGCCCTGGGCGATGATCAGGGCCTGGTCAAAACGATCTTCGATGCCAAGACCGGCGAGCTGCTGGGTGCGCACATGGTTGGTGCAGAAGTGACCGAACTCATTCAGGGGTATGCGGTTGGCAAGACGCTCGAGACCACCGAAGTCGAGCTGATGCACACGGTCTTCCCGCATCCCACGCTCTCGGAAATGATGCACGAAGCGGTTCTTGCGGCCTACGGTCGTGCCATCCATATCTAGGGCCAACCCCAACCCGGAGCCCCGTCATCACTAAGGTTTCGCTCATCGAGTCGGCTGACGGTACGACAACGCGCCCGCGTCATCCCGAAAAAGCGTGGCGGGAGGCCAGCGCCCCCCTGCGCAAGCCGCCCTGGATTTGCGTGAAGGCGCCAGGTTCCCCGGCATTCTCCAAGACCAACAAACTGATCCAGGAAGCAGGCCTCAACACGGTCTGTCAGGAAGCCGCCTGTCCCAACATCGGTGAGTGCTGGGCTGAACGGCATGTCACCGTCATGATTCTGGGTGACATCTGCACGCGTGGTTGCACGTTCTGCAATGTGGCGACCGGCAAGCCGCGACCGGTCGATACGGATGAACCGCGTCGCCTTGCTGAGACCGTAAAGGACCTGGACCTGCGCCATGTCGTCGTGACCTCCGTCGACCGGGATGACCTGGAAGATGGCGGAGCAGGGCATTTTGTCGCATGCATCGAACATCTGCGCGAAGCCACGCCGGGCACGACCATTGAAATTCTCACGCCTGACTTCCTGCGCAAGAAGGGCGCAACCGAACGAGTTGCCCGCGCACGCCCCGATGTCTTCAACCACAATCTGGAAACCGTGCCGCGGCTCTATCACAGCGTACGCCCCGGCTCGCGTTACTTCGGTTCGCTCAACCTCTTGTGGACCGTCAAACAGGTTGATCCCACGATCTTCACCAAATCAGGCCTCATGGTCGGGTTGGGCGAATCCAGGGACGAAATTCTTCAGGTCATGGATGACATGCGCGAAGCCGGCGTCGATTTTCTGACCGTGGGCCAGTATCTCCAGCCGACACCCCAGCATCACGCGATTGACCGTTTCTGGACACCTGAGGAATTCAAGGAGCTCGAAACCATCGCCTATGCAAAGGGTTTCTTGATGGTGAGCGCCAGTCCCCTGACGCGATCCTCGCATCACGCGGACCGGGATTTCGCCATCCTGAAAGAGCGGCGCGAGGCTGGCGCTGCCTGATGCCGACCCATCACGAACAACGTGCGATGCCGTGGACGGCAGAGCAGCTCTATGACCTTGTCGCGGATGTCGCGAGGTACCCGGAGTTCATTCCCTGGTGTACCGCTGCGCGTATCCGACGGCGCGAGGGGGATGTGTTCTGGGCCGATCTCGTCATCGGCTTCAAGGTGTTCCGCGAACAGTTCACTTCAGAAGTGCGCCTGACGCCCAAGAGTCAGATCGATGTCAGCTACACCGACGGCCCGTTCAAACACATGCGCAACTGCTGGAAGTTTCTGCCCCGGGATGATGGCACATGCATTGTCGATTTCGACATCGACTTCGAGTTCAAGTCCTTCATTCTGCAGAAAGCCATCGGCGCATTGTTTCACGAGGCCGTGCGGCGCATGGTTGGCGCCTTCGAGGCTCGCGCGCGTGAACTCTATGGACCGGGCGTCGTAGCAGGGGTGCCCGTCACGAACTGACATCGGGGGACGACGACATGGCCAAGGCAAGCGACACCACGGAGATCCCGGGCTTCGGCAACGGATTCATCCATGCCAAAAAGGGCATGACCGTGCGCATTACCGACCTGCAAGGTCATCAGGTCGCCGATACCTGGGCGATCAGTACCCGGGACCACGAGGAATACCTCAGCGCCGCAACGACACGCATGCTGACCGGACGGATGTTTCCCGAACTGGGCGGCGTCTTCATGACGACACGCGACCGCCCGATTCTGACGTTCCTCAAGGATACGTCACCGGGGTTTCACGACATGCTGTTCGCTTCCTGCTGTAACGCGCTTTATGCGCGGCGTGGACACAAGAACCATCCCAACTGCCGCGACAACTATTTTGCAGCCATCGAGCGGGCAGGGATCCGTCACGCCAACATTCCAGACCCGGTCAACATCTTCCAGAATACACCATCCCGGCCGGACGGGTCGTTCCAGTATGGCGTCACCATGTCACAGGCCGGCGACTACGTGGAGCTGCGCGCCGAGATGGACTGTATCGTCGTGGTCACCGCGTGTTCGTCCGAACTGATCAATGCCGGTGTCTCCACGCCCCTGCGCCTGGAAACGTTCAAGGCCAGGCCGAAACCAAGAGCCAGAAAGTAATCTTCACGGCCCCTGGTTCCTTCTGAGCCATCAGACAGAACGGGTGATGCCGCCGTCCACGCGGATGTTCTGGCCCGTGATGTAGCCAGCGCCGTCGGATGCCAGAAAGGCAATGGTCGATGCGATTTCCTGCATCCTTCCGTAACGGCCCATGGGAACGCGATCACGGAACTCCTGCTTCTCAGGCAGACTGTCGATGAAGCCTGGCAGCACGTTGTTCATGCGTATGTTGTCGGGGGCATACCTGTCGGAATAGAGTTTCGTATAGGCGGCCAGGCCTGCGCGGAACACCCCTGATGTTGGAAAGACAGGATCGGGCTCGAACGCTGCGAAGGTCGAGATGTTGATGATCGACCCCGATTTCTGCTGTTGCATGATCGGGGTAACCATTCGGGTGGGGCGCACGGCACTCAGAAAATAGACGTCCATGCCGGCATGCCAGTCTTCATCGCTCAGACCCAGGATGTCGTCCCTGGGACCATGACCGGCGCTGTTCACCAGAACGTCGATACGGGACCAGCGCGTCATCGTTGCGTTGATCAGACCCTGCAGATCGTCATGGGACTGGTTTGACCCGGTAACCCCGATACCGCCCAGTTCCTCGGCCAGTTTCTCTCCTTTTCCCGATGACGAAAGGATCGCGACTTCGTATCCATCCCCGGCCAGCTGACGCGCGGCTGCTGCGCCCATGCCGCTACCGCCTGCTGTCACGACGGCGACTTTTCTGCTTTCCATGGCTTGCTCCAATACATGTCTGTTCCGTGTCCTAGAAATGGCGTGCTTGGCACCGCTTGACCAACCATCTCTCATCCCCTGACACTGTAGAAAATCTACTGGCTGGAGTTCATGGTCTCGAAGCGCCGCGCAAATCTGGAATCGCTCAGAATGTTCGAGGCTGCCGCCAGGCATCTGAACTTTCGTTTGGCGGCCGAAGAACTCAATTTGACGCAGGGCGCCGTGGCACAACGCGTGCGCGGGCTGGAAGCAGACCTTGCCGTTACCTTGTTCTATCGCAGGGCACGCGGACTGGATCTGACCGATCACGGCAGGAAGCTTCAAAGCGCCGTGGCAAAGGGACTCTCCCTGATTGATCAGGCAATCGAAGAGTTTGTCCCCCAACAGCAGTCGATCACCGTGAGCCTGACCCCTTCGCTTGCATCAAAATGGCTGGTGCCCAGACTGGCAACCATTTCGCTGCAGCATCCTGAAATCGACCTGAAGATCACGGCCACAGAGGACCTGGCGACGTTCCAGGGTGACGGTGTCGATCTGGCCGTACGTCAGGGGCATCCGCCGTTTGGCGAGGGTCTTGTCAGCCATAAGCTGTCATCGCTCAAGCTCTGTGCGGTCTGTGCACCGGAATACGCCAAAAAGGTGGGTGATGTGAGCGACCTGGCTGATCTAGTGAATCACCGGCTGATCCAGGACAGCCATCGCCATTGGGAGGGGCTGCTTGCAGATGCAGACCTCAAAGCTGATCGGCCGTTCCTGCAATTCAACCAGACGGCCCTCGCGATGGACGCCGCGAGTCTGGGGCAGGGTATCGCGCTGGTTCCCAATCTCATCCTTGAAGGCGATGTCGCAAACAGCAGGCTTGTCAGTCTTTGGGAAATCGAGCACA
>CALIUG010000147.1 GCA_938048755.1 uncultured Alphaproteobacteria bacterium | reverse complement strand
TCCCGTTTGGCCGATGCCCTTGCGTAAGGAGATTGCATGCAACAGGTCACGAAACAGGGGAACGATGCTGTAGGAGGGAAGAAACAGTGTCTGGGCATCGCCCTGACGCTCGATCTTTTCTGGCCTACGGTCGATGATCATCATCGATCTCCCTTCGGTAACCCCGCTGCCTTGCCCCCCCCAAAGGGTGTAGGCCGGTGGTTTTGCGTCCCGACGTTTCCGGCGGTTTGCCTTTTTCAAGGAGCCAGGATCGGCTTCCCGATGACACATTGTGTCTGTTCAACATCTGTGTCTGAGGCAATTCTAATACAACCCACACAGACGTTGGTGTAACCGGCATCACACCTTATGGTCATGGGACCAACCCACGGGAAACAGCCATCATGAAGATGCTTGCGATCTACGGTGCCGGTCTTGTCCTGCTGGCAGGACTGATCACATGGTTCATCGACTTCCAGTTTTCCGGAGACGGAATCGAGCTTGGCACCCACGGGGTCATCGCGATTTTCCTGTGCCTTCTGATCATCCCGGCGCTTGGCATGGGCCTGATGCGGCTTGCTCATGTCAGCGACCGCAAGGGTTTCGACGCCGGAGCAGCCGAGAAGGGCAGCGACACGGACGATCACGGAAACCGCCTGTGATTTGAAGGCCTGTGCGATTGCGGAGGTTCAGGTGCTGTGCGACAAGTCAGGGAACAAAACCAATACGGACCGGACCGATGATTCTGCGTAAATGCCTTCTTTCCTGCTGCATCCTGCTTGCATCGGTCTTGCCTGCATCTGCTGAGCAGCCGACATGGGACGCTTTTCTGGTCGGGGTCTATGAGGAAGCCAAGGCAGACGGCATCAGCGAAGCGACGCTCATGGCGGCGCTTTCGGGTCTGCAGCCGATCCCCCGGGTCATCGAACTTGATCGCAGACAGCCTGAAGGCACGGTGACCTATGAGGACTACATGTCGAGCCGGGTACCGGCCGAACTGATCACCAACGCCCGTAACCGTTACAACGACCATGAGCCGTTGCTGGTGGCCGTTGGGGCCGAATACGGCATGGACCCTGAGTTCATCGTTGCGCTGTGGGGGCTGGAAACGCGTTTCGGCAGCTATACCGGCGGTTTCGATGTAATCGCGTCGGTCGCAACACTGGCCTGGGACGAGCGACGCAGCGAGTATTTCCGGGGCGAACTGATGCATGCCCTGCGTATCCTGGACGAGGGGCACATCACGCGCGGAAGCATGGTGGGTTCCTGGGCAGGCGCCATGGGACAGAGCCAGTTCATGCCATCAAGCTTCACGACCTATGCCGAGGACTGGGACCTGGACGGAAGGCACGACATCTGGACCAACAAGGGCGATGTCTTTGCCTCGGCCGCCAACTACCTCGTCAGCTCGGGCTGGCGCCAGGGCCTTCCCTGGGGCGGGCCTGTTGCGCTTCCTGCCGGCTTTGACCTCAGCCTGGAAGGCAATCGCGAGACCCTGCCACTGGCCGATTGGCTGGACCTTGGTGTGACGTGGATCGAAACACCGCCTGCGGTCGCGCTGGACGAGGAGGCTTCCCTGGTCATGCCCGGTGGGGAAACCGGCCCGGCCTATCTGGTGTTCGAGAACTACCGCACCATTCTGAAATGGAATCGCTCCAATTATTTTGCGATGTCGGTGGTCACGCTTGCCGATGCGATAGCGGGCAGATAAGGTCGCCCAACTACAACATCTGGCGGCGCAAATGCGGTCTACCCCTTCATCTCGTGGGCGTGTGCGCCTTTTCCTCTCTCTGATCGGCCTTCTTTCGATGCTTGGTGCCTGCGCGGAAACCAACATCGCCGCCACCGTGATCAAGGAGATTGCGCCACCGCCGCCCACCGGAACCTACAAGGTCGGCAGTCCCTATGAGATCAACGGGGTCTGGTACTATCCCGAAGAAAACCCCTATTACGACGAAGAGGGGATCGCGTCCTGGTATGGTGATCCGTTCCATGGACGCCAGACCGCGAACGGCGAAATCTACGACATGAACGAGCTGACGGCAGCGCACAAGACGCTGCCTATGCCGGTTTATGTGCGTGTGACCAATCTGGAGAATGGCCGTTCCCTGGTGCTGAAAGTCAACGACCGTGGGCCGTTCGTTTCAGGACGCATCATCGATGTCTCACGCCGCGCCGCGCAGCTGCTCGGATTCCAGCTACAGGGTATTGCAAGGGTGCGTGTGCAGGTCGTCGATTACGAAACCGGGCTGACGTATGCCGAGCAGGGCAATGTTCCTCCTGCAGAAGAAGAACTGCTGATTGTGCAGGACGTTGAATTGACGGAAGTGCAGATTTCCGGCGAACGGTTTGTCCAGATTGGCGCCTATGGTGACGCCGACAATGCCTATGTCGTCAGCGATGCCCTGACCGATGTCGGGGATGTGCAGGTGCACCGGGTCGTGAGTGGGGATTCCACACTCTATCGGGTTCGGCTTGGTCCATATGCGAGCGAGCAGGACGCCGAGGTGGCCCGGCGTGCTGTGGAAATCCGAGGCTATCCCGAGGCCGTTATCGTCGTTGACCCTTAAGAATCTGGCGTTGATGGTCCCTGAGGGCCAAACTTTTGCCGTAACCTCGGTCTAGCCATGAGACTGTGATACTGGACAGGCAATCATGATCCGAAAAAACCTCATCTGGCTGATTGTTGCAGGGTTCGCCTGGCTTGGCTCTTCCAGCGCATCTGCGTTTGAAACCACGGCGAGCGAAGCGATTCTGATCGATGAATCGACGGGCACGGTTCTCTTCGAGAAAAATGCCGATGCCATCACCTTTCCCTCCTCCATGACCAAGCTGATGACGGTCTATCTGATCTTCGAGAGGCTGGCTGACGGCTCTCTCAGCCTTGACGACACCCTGCCGGTGAGTGAAAAGGCCTGGCGCATGGGTGGCTCCAAGATGTTCGTTGAGGTTGATACCCGCGTCAGCATTGCCGATCTGATCCGTGGCATCGTCGTGCAGTCAGGCAACGACGCGACCATTGTGGTTGCCGAGGGGTTGGCCGGTTCCGAAGAAGCCTTTGCACGCGAAATGAGCGAGAAGGCCCGTGAACTGGGTATGCTCTCGACCTCCTATCGCAACGCCTCGGGCTGGCCTGACCCGGAGCACGTCACGACTGTGCGCGACCTTGCGATTCTGGCGTGTGCGACGATCGAGAACTTTCCGGAGTATTACGGATTCTATTCAGAGACCGAGTTCACGTTCAGCGACATCGAACAATCCAACCGCAATCCTCTGCTGTATGCCGGCATTGGCGCGGATGGCCTGAAGACCGGCCACACGGAAGCTGCCGGTTATGGCCTGGTCGGTTCGGCCATACAGGGCGACCGTCGCCTGATTGTCGTGGTCAACGGGCTGGACAGCAGTCAGGCACGTGCATCGGAATCACAACGCATCCTGGAATGGGGATTCCGCGAGTTCGAGACCTATGACCTCTTCGCCGCCGGTGAAACCGTGGAGGAGGCAGAGGTCTGGCTCGGTGAGTCCGAGCGTGTGCCTTTGGTTCTCGACGAGGATCTGGAACTGACGTTGTCACGGGCATCACGCCGCGACATGACGGTGAGGGTTCTCTATGAAGGACCCATTCCCGCCCCCATTGCCGAAGGCACCCCGATCGCAAGCCTGATCATCGAGAGCCCCGAGATGGTGACGGTGGAACGTACCCTGCTGGCCGGCGCCAATGTGGGAGAAATCTCGTTCATGAGCCATGTGGCCGCGTCCATCGGTTATCTGGTGTTTGGACCACCCACCAGCCCGTGAGCACCGGCAAATTCATCACGCTGGAAGGCGGCGAGGGGGCTGGAAAGTCCACGCAGATTGCCCGTCTGGCCCAATGGCTGCGTTCAGCCGGACACACAGACGTCGTGATGACGCGCGAACCCGGCGGGTCTCCCGGTGCCGAAGTCATCCGGGAACTGCTGGTCAACGGCGAAATCGACCGCTGGGATGGCGTGACAGAGGTCCTGCTTCATTTTGCGGCACGGCGCGATCATGTGATGAAAACCATCGAGCCAGCACTGGGACGCGGCGCATGGGTCATCTGCGACCGTTTCGCTGATTCCACCCGCGCTTATCAGGGCATTGTGCAGGGCGCAGGGTTGGATGTTGTCGAAGCAGCCTACGACCTGGCCGTGGGTGACCTCGAGCCTGATCTGACGCTGATCCTGGACCTGCCGGTTGAAACCGGGTTGGCCCGTGCCGCCGAACGTGGCGGCAGCGACCGCTATGAACGGATGGGTCACGCGTTCCACGAGGCCTTGCGGGGCGCCTTTCTGAAGATCGCCGGGGATCATCAAGACCGCTGCGTCGTGATTGACGCAACTGGCGATGAGGATGCCGTTGAAGCGGCCATTCAATCGGCGGTGACCAGCAAATGGCCGTGAAAGACGAAGATCCCGTTGATCCGCGCGAGCATCCCGACCTTCCCGATAGCTCCGCACCTGCTCCGCGTGCCAATGCCGATCTGATCGGCCACGCCGAGGCCGAGAAACGTCTGGCTGCAGCAGCCCAGGACGGGACCATTGCAGGTGCCTGGCTGATTGGCGGGCCTGAAGGCATTGGCAAGGCAACGCTGGCCTACCGCCTGGGCCGTCATCTGCTGGCAGGCGGTGGGAATGATCTGTTCGGCGGTGCGGCCGATAGCCTGGTCATGGATGAAGCCGACCCGGTGTTCTCGCGGGTTGCGGGCGGCGCGCATGGCGACCTGATGACCATCGAGATCGGGCTCAACAAGCAGGGTAAGAAACGCACCGAGATTGTCATCGAGGACATTCGTCGTCTTGAGCCGTTCTTCCACCAGTCTGCCGGCGAGGGGGGCTGGCGTGTCGCCGTGATCGATGGTGCCGAGTTGATGAACCGAAATGCCGCCAATGCCGCGCTGAAACTGATCGAAGAGCCTCCGCGGCAATCCGTCGTGCTTCTGGTGAGTCATGCGCCCTCACGGCTGCTGCCCACCATCCGATCACGCTGCCGCAAGCTGAACCTGCGCGCGCTGAAGGCCGAACAGGTCGCCCTGCTGCTGGAACAGTATCTGCCGGGACTGCCCGAGGAGGACCGTCTGCCGCTGGCACGCCTGTCGGAGGGCAGTATTGGACGTGCCATGCGCCTGGATACCCTGGGTGGCCTTGACCTCTACCGTGAACTGATCGGCATGATCGGGCAGGCGCCGCATATGGACCCTGCGGGACTCCACGCCATGGCGGACCGGTTAGGTCGCTATGGTCAGGATGTTGCCTGCAGGACGGCGCTGGGATTCATGGGCTCCTGGCTTGCCCGCCTGGTCCGGTCCCGGACCGGCGCCAACACCCTGGCAGAGGGCGTTGTGCCCGGTGAGGCAGAGTTGATGGCGCGATTGGCAGGGGCAGGCAGCCTTGATCGCTGGGTGGACGTGTGGGAAAAGGTCGGCCGCCTTAGGGATCGGGCAGACAGCCTGAATATGGACCGCAAGCAGGTTGTGCTTGCCGCGTTCGGGGCCGTTGAAGCCGCCGCCCGCTCCTGAGGCCCGAGAATAGCCGCCTACCATCAACCCGAAGGCACACTGAGGAGCCCTGGCATGTCCGGGAAACCGAGCTTTTACGTCACGACGCCGATCTATTACGTCAACGACAACCCCCATATCGGCCACGCCTATACGACGCTGGCCTGCGATGTCATGGCGCGTTTCAAACGCCTGGACGGGTTTGACGTGATGTTTCTGACCGGCACGGACGAGCACGGCCAAAAAGTGGAAAAGGCTGCCGAAGCGGCTGGTGTTGACCCGCTTTCCTTTTGCGACAAGGTCTCAGAAAACTTCCGTATCCTCGCGAAAGAATGGAATTTTTCGAACGACGACTTTATTCGCACGACAGAGCCTCGCCACGTTGATTCGGTTCAGGCGTTATGGCGCAAGCTGGTCGATTCCGGTGATATCTACCTCGACCACTACGAGGGCTGGTACGCGGTACGTGACGAGGCCTTTTATGCCGAAGACGAGCTGACCGACGGTCCCGACGGACAGAAGGTTGCGCCTTCGGGGGCTCCGGTCGAGTGGGTCAAGGAACCCAGTTACTTCTTCAGGCTCTCTGCCTGGCAGGACCGCCTGCTGGAACTTTACAAGAGCCGTCCCGATTTTATCCTGCCCGAAAGCCGTCGCAACGAGGTGACAAGTTTCGTGGCCGGCGGATTGCGTGATCTGTCGGTCTCGCGCACCAGCTTCTCCTGGGGTATTCCCGTGCCCGACGATCCCGACCACATCATGTATGTCTGGATCGATGCCCTGACGAACTACATCACGGCAGCCGGTTATCCCGACGAGAACGGCGAAGCGTTCAACACGTGGTGGCCCGCAATCCACATCATGGGCAAGGACATCCTGCGCTTTCACGCAGTCTACTGGCCGGCCTTCCTGATGGCGGCAGGGATCGAGGTGCCCAAACGCATCTACGCCCATGGCTGGTGGACCAGCGAAGGCCAGAAAATCTCGAAGTCCCTGGGCAATGTGATCGTGCCTTCGGAGATCGTGGCCCGTTATGGGCTGGATCAGGTGCGCTACACGCTGATGCGCGAAGTAAACTTCGGCAATGACGGTGATTTTTCGCACCGTGGTGCGGTACAGCGCTGCAACCATGACCTTGCCAACGACTACGGCAATCTGGCGCAGCGTTCGCTGTCGATGATCGCCAAGAACTGTGAGGGCAGGGTGCCCGAACACGGCGATTTCACCGATGCGGACCTAGCACTGCTCGACAAGTCCTATGGACTGCTGGAGGTGTGCCGCGGTCATATCGACGTTCAGGCGTTCCACCTGATGCTCCAGGCGATTTGGGACGTGATTGGGGATGCCAACCGGTATGTCGACGAGCAGGCGCCCTGGGCATTGAAAAAGACCGATCCTGAACGCATGGCAACGGCGCTTTATGTGCTGGCCGAGACCATCCGCCATCTGGCCCTGCTGACCCAGCCCGTGATGCCCGAGACCTCGGGCAAGTTGCTGGATCAGCTCTCGATCGGTGCAGATGCGCGCGACTTCGCGGCGCTTTCCCGGGACCATGCGCTGGTTCCCGGCAGCGAGCTTCCCCAGCCGCAGGGCGTGTTTCCCCGTTATGTCGAAGAAGAGGGGGCGGCGTAATGCTGGTCGACAGCCATTGCCATCTCGATTTCCCGGACTTTGCGGAGGAACTCGACGACGTGGTTGCACGCGCCCGTGCGGCCGGTGTGGGCACGATCCAGACGATCTGCACACGCATGACGAAGTTCGAGGAGATCCGGGCGCTGGCGCACCGGTTTGACGACATGTACTGCTCGGTCGGTGTCCATCCCCACAATGTCGAGGAAGAAGGTGTGGTGCCGTCGGCCGAAATCGTGGGCAGGACCGGTGATCCCAAAGTCATCGGGATCGGCGAGACCGGGCTGGATTACTTCTATGACCACAGCCCGCGCGAGCAGCAGAAGGCGAGTTTCCGCGAACACATCACGGCGTGCCGTGAAACGCAGCTGCCGTTGATCGTCCATACCCGCGATGCCGATGACGACACCATGGATATTCTTGAAGACGAGATGGGGAAGGGCGCATTCCCGGGCCTGATCCACTGTTTCAGCTCCACACGGGAACTCGCACAGCGCAGTCTGGCGATCGGGTTCTCGATCTCGATCTCCGGCATCGCGACGTTCAAGAGCGCACAGGAACTGCGCGACATCATTGTCGATGTGCCCGCCGAACGAATCCTGGTGGAGACCGATGCACCGTTTCTGGCGCCCGTACCCAAGCGCGGCAAACGGAACGAACCGGGTTTCGTGAGTCACACCGCCGCTCTGGTCGCGGAACTTAAAGCGATGCCTGAAGAAGAACTGGCGCGCGTGACGACCGACAATTTCTTTAATCTGTTTACCAAGGCAGCGCGTCCAAGCACCTAATATGCAAGCTAGAATTCTAGGATGCGGACCATCCGCCGGCGTGCCCCAGATCGGACAGCGTTATCCCGAGGGCATGCTGGATGATCCGCGGAACCACCGGCTGCGTTCCTCCATCGCCGTGGCGTACGGGACAACCCGGATCCTGGTGGATACCTCACCGGACCTGCGCCAGCAGCTGCTGAGTGCCGAAATCACGCATCTGGATGCGGTCTGTTACACCCACGCCCATGCCGATCATTGCCACGGGATCGACGACCTGCGCCGCATCTGCCAGGCCATGGACCGCGCCATTCCCGCCTATGGCAACGCCCAGACCCTGAAGGAGCTGTCGGAACGTTTCGCCTATGTGTTCGAAGAGAACGACCCGCGATATGGCTGGTACGCACCAACCCTGCAGGCCCATGTCGTCGAGCACGAGCCGTTCGAGGTGGGCGGGATCACGGTCACGCCCTTCGCCCAGGATCATGTCGTCATGGAAACCCTGGGTTTCCGGTTTGACGCAGGCGGTCGTTCGATCGCCTACTCCACGGACCTGAAAAACCTGGACGACCGTGGTTTTGACGTTGTTTCAGGCATCGACGTCTGGATCGTCGACTGCCAGAACATGACCGACAATCCGATCCACGGCGATCTGGAACGCACGCTTGGCTGGATCCGCCGTGCTGCGCCCAAACGCGCCGTATTGACCCATATGAGCCAGGACATGAACTGGGATGCGGTCAACCGCCTCACGCCAGACAACGTCACGCCGGCCTGGGACGGCATGGAAATCCTGTTCTAGCGCCTAATCGCCGGGGCAGTCTGGCCCGAAGAAGATGCGCCGCAGATAGACGGGCAGGCGCACGCCGGGTTCTTCCTCATAAGCCAGAATCAGCGACATGCGGGCACGCTCGCCGCCGATATCGGTCACGCGATGCAGCGTGTGGTTGCCGTTGATGATGACGAACGTTCCGGGTTTTGACTTGCGTCGCAATGGCGGTTCGGATTCACCCAGCACCAGGCCGCGCACGGCATCGTAGTTCTCATTCTCGGCATCCCGAATTCCGGGCGCGGCCTCGAAAAACCCGCCTTCATCGGCTGCCTGCAGCTGCAGGATCGTCGAATACTTCGAACGGTCAAAATGCCAGGCGAGCTTGCCGCCAGGCTTGTAGAACTGCAGGACCAGCGCATTGCTGGGATCATCCTGCAGAAACAGCTCGGGCAACTTCAGGATGTCGGCAACAAAACGACGCATCGGCGGCCATGCATAAAGCGCCGCACAGAGTGAACCCTGCATATCGTGATAACCCACGCCATCGCGCACGGTCGGAGACATGATCTTGCCGGGGTGGCCGTCGGGCAGGGCGTCGATCTCCGCGGGATCGATGCCATAGGGATTGCCCGTCTTGGCACAGTGAAAGGCCTTGGACTCCATGGTCTTGGCATCGGCCACCAGGAGCTTGACGCCCTCAGGTGTAAGAAACCCTTCCATGGGCAGGATCTTCTCTGCCACCAAACGCTCATGCAGCGTATCGACGAGGGTCTGATAGGCTGGGCTCTCGCGCTCGAGAAGCGGATAACGCTCGAGATCAACGAGGCTTGCTGGATCAAGTGCTGCAGAGTCGTCGATCACTTCGCTTGTCCTGGTTGCCATGGCATCCTCCCATTCAAGGAAAC
>CALIUG010000146.1 GCA_938048755.1 uncultured Alphaproteobacteria bacterium | reverse complement strand
AGCGCCATGGGCGTGGACCTTTTCGGTCATCAGCGCATGGGCCTTCACGTCACCATCATCCCACAGGGAGGCACAGGGATGCGGGGGATCATCAACAGCCGGATGGACGGAGCAATACTCGGTGTTGACCACGCCCCAGCCACCTTCGGCCTTCATCTCGCGCAGCCCGGCCAAGGTGCGGGGATGGTGCCAGCCGCTGCCGGTGCAGTGGGGGACTTGATAGAAGCGGTTCTTTGCGGTCACGGGCCCGATCTTGATGGGCTCGAAAAGAATGTCGTAACGGGGATCGCGGGTCATCGGGTCACCAGGGAACATGAAAAGGAATTGTTGGGATCGGGACGTGAAAAGTGACGGGGAAACACCTGGGCAAGATACGAAAGGCAATCAAAGGTGGCCGCTTCCCGGCTGATTTCCTTTGGATAAAGCAGCATTTTGAGCCACAGCCCATCAACAAGTGCTTCGATGCTGCGCACCACGGACGCGACATCAAGCTGGCCATAGGAGCCTTCGGCAACAATCTCCTTGCACAGGCGCTCTATCTCTACCGCGCGTTCGTCGTCACACCGTTGGCGCATCTGCAGATAGTTCGGCCGATACTTCGCCTGTCCCCAGAACGCAAACCAGACCGACAGCTTTTTGGGCGTGCATACCTTTCGGTCAAAATCAGCGCAGATGATCGCCGCGAGCTGCGGCGCAGCGTCGGGGCCTGCATCCAGCATGGCTTCATGCCAGCAGGCATAATGCTCGTCGGCAAGAAAGCCGAGGGTCTCAATGTAGAGGTCTTCCTTGCTGTCGAAATGAAAGTTGACGACACCATGGGAGAGCTTCGCGCCCTTGGTAACCGTCTTAAGGGTCGTTCCGGAGAACCCCCGTTTCGATATGGAATCGATGGTTGCATTGATCAGCTGCCGTCGACGTGCCTGGCGCGTTGCAGTGCGGCTGCTGCCACTCTTTTTGTTGTCGACTCGTAGCATGGTTGGGTCCTGATACTTCTTGTGTCCTTCAGGATCACATGTTTTGTCCGGTCCGCAAGTCTGATCCGTCTGATGCTGAGCAGAAGGGGTATGCTTCTAGCATCATTCAGTAATGATCCAGCTTCGCCCACAATGCGTAGCATAGGTACTCAAACTGACGGGTTTGAGAGCCGCTGGGCGCCTCTGCATGTCCCCCTCTGCCCCCGCAGAGGTGCCCAGCCCCGACAACTTGACGCGACAGACCGGTATGATCTGAAGATATGACCACGGAAACCCAACCAGACACCTATTCCGGGAACGCCGGTTTTTGGCAAGGAATCTTGTCGCGTATGGCTGCCAGGGCCGAATACGGCTCGTTGAAGCTTGCCTTTCCCAACGGTTCAGAGGTCCTTTGTCTTGGCAAGTACAGCGGTCCACGGGCTGCGATCACAATCAACTCATGGCGTCTTCTATGGCGCCTTTGGACGCGTGGTGATCTGGGTTTTGCAGAAGCCTACATGGCAGGCGAATGCGATACGCCAGATCTACGCGGGCTGATGGCCTGGGGATTGGCCAACGAAGCGCAGTTCTCGAAAATGATGGACGGCGGGATCGCTGCGTTTTCTGCTTCTCTTGTCCATCGGTTGCGCCCCAATACACGCTCGGGCTCGCGTCGGAACATCCAGCGGCACTACGATCTTTCCAACGCCTTTTATGAAACCTGGCTCGACGCCAGCATGACCTATTCCTCGGCCTGGTTCGGCGCCGATCTTTCACGCCCCCTGGAAGCTGCACAGCAGGAAAAGTACGCCAGGATCGCCGAAATGGCAGAAATTACGCCTGACCACCATGTGCTTGAGATCGGTTGTGGCTGGGGCGGATTTTGTGCTTGGGCCGCACGTGAGATCGGCTGCCGGGTTACGGCGCTGACCATATCAAAGGCTCAGCATGACTATGCTCTGGAGCGCATCAGGAACGAGGGTCTTGATCACCTGATTGATATCAGGCTCATGGACTACCGGGACGTTGAGGGCAGCTTTGACGCGATTGTTTCGATCGAGATGGTCGAAGCGGTTGGTGAGAGGTATTGGCCGGTTTATGCCAAGGTCCTGCAGCAACGTCTTCGCCCCGGCGGGCGTGCGGTCCTGCAGGCGATCACCATCGATGCAGACAGCTTCGATGGATATCGGGACCGGGCCGATTTCATCCAGACCCATGTGTTCCCCGGGGGCATGCTGCCCACTGACGCACGGCTTGAGGACATGGCGCGGAACGCGGGACTGAAACCTGCGGGCAGTGTGATGTTCGGCGGGGACTATGCCGAAACGCTCCGGCGCTGGAGAAATGCGTTTGAAGCAGCCTGGCCGGTGATCGAGAAGCTGGGCTTTGATGAACAGTTCAGGCGGATGTGGCGCTACTACCTGGTCTATTGCGAGGCCGGTTTTGACGTCGGTCGCATCGATGTCGGTCTGTTCGCGATGGAGCGCCCTCAATGAACACACGACAAGGCCACTTTCCCGACCAGTTGGATCTCCACAAGTTTTTTGTTGGCGACAGCAAGGCCTGGGGCATGGTCATGAACCGGTGGGGCAAGGTGCAACGTCGTTTCCGTGTTGATATTGCCGGTCACGTTGACGCCGGGAACCTCGTACTCGACGAGCGGTTTGTGTTCGACGATGGCGAAACCGACCATCGGATATGGAAGATTGAACACCAGGGCCACAACGTGAGCGGCCAGGCATCGGATGTCTTCGGCACGGCCGGAGGCGAAATCAGCGGCCCGATGCTGCAGTGGACCTATGATGTGGCGATCAGGGTGGGCAGACGCAGGGTGCGTGTCCGGTTTGATGACTGGATGATCCTTGCCGATGACAACGTCATGCTCAGTCATGCGGTGATCGTGAAGTTTGGCATCCGGGTTGCCGATGTCTTCATTGCGTTCAGGAAGTCCGACACTGCGGAGCTACACCGCGCCGCAGCGTGATGAACCCGGGATTTATCCCGTACGCTTGACGATGGTGCGGTTGATCATGCGGATGACAGGTCCGATCAGAGGCAGTTTTGCGTGTATGGAAGAGGCCGCGTCCCAATAGTCCTGGTGAGTCAGGATGCGGGCATCGGGGCAGAATGACACAGCCGACATGCCTTCAAAACGTGTTGCCGACGTTCCCGTTTCCCCGGACTCGAAGCGCCACTCGAGATAACCGCGGCTGTCACTCATGGCGATATCCTGGACGCTGAAACGTGGTGCCTCGAAGGAACGGAACATGCCTGCCATGATCCGCTTCATGGCTTCGCGACCTCTGACCTCGTGGAACGGGTCGCGGAACAGGATATCCTGATGAACGAGGTCATCCAGGCGTCCCAGTGTGTCGGGAGACAGCGTCTCGAACAGGTCGCCATAGGCCTGGAGTGTCGCCCGGTTTGGATCGTTCATGACGTCACCATGCGACGGGTCAGGGCAAAGGCGAGCCGCCGCGGCAGAAAGCGCAGGAGACGGGTTGCCAGATCCATTTGCCAGGGGAAGGCAATTTCGAACCGGTCCGTCGTCAGGCCTGCGACAATGGTCGTGGCAGCCTGATCGACGGGAACCAGAAACGGCATGTCAAAGGTGTTCTGATCAGTCAGCGGTGTTTCCACAAAGCCGGGGTTGATGACCTGGATCGTAACACCCTTTGCCTCGCACTCGACGCGCAAGGCTTCGGCCAGATTGACCAGTCCCGCCTTGGATGCGCCATAGACCCCGGCGTTGGGCAAGCCGAACCGGCTGGTCAGGGACGAAACAATAGCAATATGACCGCTACCACGCGCCAGCATGGTGGCCAGCAGCGGATCCAGACAGTTCAGAGCGCCACCGATATTCACGTCGAACTGGCGGCGTGCCTCCATGGCATCGAAGGCACCGGCGGAAATTGGTTTGTAGGTGCCGGCGCACAGGATGGCCGTGTGAATCTCGCCCAGCTCAGCCTCGATGGCGGCGGCAGTCTGTGCGACGGCATTACCGTCTGTGACATCCAGCTCGAAGGCGTGGAGGTTCTTGGTTCGATGATTCTGCGCAAGCTCACACAGGGATGCGCTATTGCGGGCGCTGATGGCCACCCTGTGCCCGTCTTGTGCCAGCTTGGCGGCGACCTCTGATCCGATGCCGCTACTGGCGCCGGTCACCCAGATGCAGCCGGATCCTGGATTGGCCATCACCATGGTGTTCAGGCTCCGATGGCGGACGTGATCTGTTGCCAGGCGTCCGGGTCGGGGAAGATGACCGGTTGATAATTGACTTGCTCGCCCCGCGCATCGAAACGCAGGCCGCACCAGATTCCCTGCAGGCTGTACCAGATCGTCAGATCCAGATCGCCGGATGCCTCATAACGTTGTGCCTCCAGGGAATCGCGCGCCACGGCCATGCGGTCAATGCCGGACGGCACATGCACAACCTCGACGATTCTGCCCTTCTGGGTATCGAGAAGCCGGTCGCGGGTGGGTGTTTCCGGGTGCCAATAACTCGTCGTGAGGATATCGGGTTCGGCCACGATACGCCCGTGGTCTCCCTCGATGACAAGGCCATCGCCATCGACTTCGGCATGGACAACATGATCGTTGCCGTCGTCGTGTGTCCTGCTGTCCAGCTGCACCAGGCGACCATCACGCCAGACTTCGGTGTTGGCGTGTTCGTAGCGGAAGACAGGAATCCATGCGACTTCGACGACCAGGGAAATCTCTACATTCACCACCAATGCGTCACCGCGCAGCATGAAATCGAGCCGATGTGTGCCGATCAGGTTATTGCCGCGTATAACGTCAAACTGCATGGACCGGGACGAAGCAAAAGCTCCGGAGGTTGTGCAGGCAGCGACAGCGCCTGCTGCTGTGCCCATCACAGAGCGTCGGGTCATCAGCATGGTCATGTCCCATGCCTGTTGGGGCTGAGAACCTCGGGGGTTGTTGCAGGAACATGATCATGGATGGGGATGCGCTTCAGCCAAAGGCGAAGGGCTTCGAAACGGATTGCAGCAAAGACCTTCACCGTCATGGCGGGAAACCGGAGCAGAATGCGCATCAGTCCCCTGGAACCGAATGGCGTTCGCTGGCCAGTCTGGATCGCAACCAGCCTGGGTTTGCCGTCCATGACATGCTGGATCTGCAACATCAGATTGTCGTCAGGCAGGGTCAGGCGGAAATGATAGTCACCCTCGACCGGCAGGAAGGGCGAGACATGAAATGCCTTGGCGCAGCGATGGCGAATCACGCGGTCCCCTGATGGCGTTCCGCCGGTGGGAATGAGGTAGCAGCGGCGTTCACCGAACGTGTTGCGCACCTCGTAGATCACTGCGGCAAGATCACCGTTGTGGTGATGGCAGAACCAGACCGAGATGGGGTTGAAGACATAACCGAACATACGCGGCAGGCAGAGGATGCGAATGGGACCGCCCGATGTATCGATGCCGGCAGACGCCAGATGTCCCTCGGCCCAGTCGCGTAGGCTGGACCCATCGCCTGGCCCGTGGTCACGATCATGGAAGGCCAGAAGTGCAGGGCGGTTGTGCCCGAACAGCAGGGAGCCGAGATCCAGTTCCGGAAGTTCGTCGATATCCAGCAGCATGGAAAAGGCGCGATAGCTGAACCGATGCTGCTTTGGAGCCATGCGGTGATGCATGATGCGGCCGACATAGATGCCAGAAGCCAGCGTGTTCATCACGCCGCCTCTGCCGCAGCGATCTGGGGGGCGGGCCGGGGTGCGAGCCGTTTGTCCGCATCGCTCCACCAGGGAGCGGGGGCGCCCAGCGCATCGGCGACCTGCAGGCCTGAGCGCAGGCCGTCTTCATGGAAGCCATAACCGGTATAGCTGCCACAGAACCAGATGCCGTCACGTCCCTGAATCTCCGGCAGCGATTCCTGTGCTGCAAGGGCTGAAAGGTCGAACTGAGGATGGTCATAGCTGATCCGGTCCACAACTCTGGCCGGGTCAGGCTGTTTTGCCGGATTGAGCGTCACAAACACCTGGTCCTGGGTCGCGATGTTCTGCAGACGGTTCATCCAGTAGGTCAGGGCGATGGGATGGTCACCGGTTCCGTCACCCAGCGAACTGTAGTTCCAGCTGGACCACAGGCGGCGTCGGGCTGGCATCAGGGTGGGATCGGTATGCAGAACCGCTTCGTTGGGCTGGTAGCTGAAAGCTGCCAGCAGAGTCTTGCGTTCGCTGTCGATGTCTCCGGTCAGGAGAGTCCTTGCCTGATCGGCATGGCAGGCCAGCACCACGGCATCAAACCTTCTCTGGCTGCCATCGGCCTCAAGAATGCAGGGTCCGTCAGGCGTTGTCGTGACCTGCGTAATCTCGGCGTTGAAAATGACCTCTGCCTGCATGGCATCGAGAAGGCGGCTCACATAGGCGCGACTTCCTCCACGTACGGTACGCCAGGGGATACGATTGACGAGCCGGAGCAGTCCATGATTGTGAAAGAAGCGCACGAAGGGACGCACCGGGTAATCCAGGATCCCGTTTGCCGTGGACGACCAGATTGCCGCTGCCATGGGTACCAGAAAGCGCGTGATGAAGGGCGCGCTGTAGCCATTCCGTTCAAGCCAGTGTCCCAGCTGTTCATCGCGGGTTGCCGGGTCATCCAGTGCCTGGGTGGCCTGGCGGAAGAAGCGCACGGTATCGGCAAGGAGTTTCCAATGCTCGCTGCTGGTGACCTGGCTGGTGCTGCCGAACAGCCCGGTCAGGTGGCCGGCCATCTCCCAGGCACCATCGTGAAGCGACACGGCAAACGACATGTCACTTGCATCCGTCGGCACATCCAGGGTGTCAAAGAGACGCACGAGATGGGGATAGTTCACGGTGTTGTAAACAATGAAGCCGGTGTCGACGGGGATTTCTGCGCCGTCCAGCAGCGCATTCCGGGTGTTCGCGTGGCC
>CALIUG010000145.1 GCA_938048755.1 uncultured Alphaproteobacteria bacterium | reverse complement strand
GCCACGACCTTTTCCCAGATGGCCTCTCTCTGGTCCGGTCGGATGGGCGGGTTCACCTTGCCGCGCGCGCCGCGCTCGATCGCATCGGACTCATCAAAGACCAGATAATGAATGCAGGTCTCACAGGTCGCCTGGAACCCCTGATCGCGATACTGGCGCGCCATGTCAAAGCCACGCGCCAGAGAGGAATGCACGATATGGGCCCGTGCGCCGGTCTGCGCACCCATCTCCAGAATGGCCGCATTGGCTAGGAGCTCGGCCAGGGGCGGGCGGCTGGGATGATGCACATTGGCGCCCATCTCACGGGCTTCCTTGAACCGCGCTATGGCGTCATCGACCACTTCCTGGTCTTCGTTATGGACCGCGACGGTGAGCCCCGTCTCGGCAATAGCCGAGAAGGCACGCGCCATCTCATGATGGGGAATACGCGGGAAACGATGTGGGTTGGCTTCATAGGTCGACATCTTGAAGGCGCAGACGCCGCCTTCTGCCAGGGAGGCGATCTGATCGACCTCGACCTTCTTTTTCACCATGCCGTAAAGCGCGACATCACAATGGGCGACGGCATCGGCGGTTTCGATCTTGGCGTCGAGCAGGTCACGGCTCCATACCGGATCTGGTTCGTCAAAGGGCATGTCGACAATGGTCGTCACCCCGCCGGCGATGGCACTGCGCGAAAGATCCTCCAGCCCGGCAAACCCGGCAATCGAGCCTGCATGGGTCTGGCCATCCACCACGCCGGGAAAGACGAGGCAGCCACTGGCATCTTCGATGGCCCGTGCCGGGGGTGCCGCACCTTCGCCAATCGCAGCGATCTTGCCCCCAGAAACTGCGATCCAGCCGTTTTCGGCCACCCTGTCGGGCAAAACCAGGTCACCTCTGAGCACAAGATCAAATTCCATTGCGATGCGTTCCTTCCTGCGGTTCTGCCGTTTTATCCCGGTTCAGGGCCAATGACCAAGATCGCTGTTGGACAGAATCTGAGATTGCCAGGGAACCAGGATGCATCTGGCGCGTTTCTTTACCAACAGTGCGGCCTCGACGCTCATGTTGCTGGCACGCCCAACTGTGGAGATTTAAACCATGCGTAAGGCTCTTCTTGCTACCGTTTCCGCCATGACCCTGTCGCTCGGCGCTGCCTGGGCAGATGACGAAGCCCTGGTGCTCGAGAATGATGGTGTTCCCGAAGTGACCATTGACGTCAGCGAAGCCGATGTCGTGATCGAAAACCCCTTTGGTTATGGCTTGTATGACGCCGAAGAAATTCTGGATGCCAACCTGGTCGGCAACGAAGGCCGCGATATCGCCGATCCGATCGATCTGCTGATCGATAGCGACGAAAACGTTGCCTATCTCGTCACCTATGTTTCGGGACAGATCGTGGCAATCCCGACAGAGACTCTCACGGCCTATCGCCGCGGCGAAATGCTGGTCCTGCGCACCGATCACACGCGTGAGGAACTTGTCGCCATGGGCCACTTCGATATGTCCGATTATGACTACCGCCTCTATTCCGAGGACGTCTACCACATGGTCGGCATGAGCGAGGCCGATGCCGAGACGTCGCTCGACTGATACAACGCTTCAGTCCGTTGACGACCTGATCACTGCCGGATCCTTTGGATCCGGCAGTTTTCTTAT
The DNA here is from genome assembly GCA_938048755.1 of uncultured Alphaproteobacteria bacterium. Taxonomy (GTDB): domain Bacteria; phylum Pseudomonadota; class Alphaproteobacteria; order SP197; family SP197; genus SP197. The sequence continues at coordinate 27,169 of CALIUG010000145.1, read as the reverse complement.
GCAAGCACGCTTGCCACATGATGCGGGCGCGACGAAAAACAGATGCAGTGGTCTGCAACATGGGGTTCCAGCGCGGCAACGAGTTCCCTGCGGTCCGCGGTGTCCCGGTTGAGCCGCTCCATGGCCCGTTCGACATCGGCAATAACCCGGTCGAGATCGATGGTCGTGAACTGCCGATCCTCATAGACGAACCGCCCATCGATCATGACATGGGCAACCGATGCGCCATCGTCGGCATAAACAAGCTGGTTGAACGGATCGTTGAGCGGCACGTAGGCCAGATCGTGCAGATCAAGGAACGCGAGGTCGGCCTTATAGCCCGGGGCAATCTGTCCGATCAGGTTCTCGAAACCCATGGAACGCGCACCACCGGTGGTCGCCATGGCAAGCGCCTCTGATGACGAAACCCATGCACGCAGATCATGCGTGAGCACCCTCGAAACATAGGCAGCAAGTCGGGTGGCTTCGAACATGTTCTGGTTGTCGGAGGAATTGGAGCCATCCGAGCCCAGTCCGACATTGACGCCGGCATCACGGAGTTCGCGCACATGGGCAAGGCCGGAGCCCAGCCGCATGTTGCTCGCGGGACAATGGGCCACCGATGCGCCGCGGTCGGCCATGCGGAGTATATCGTCGGGATCGAGCCAGACACCGTGCGCCGCCGTGAACCGCTCGGTCACGAGTCCCAGGTCATCAAAATGCGCCGTCAGGGATTTGCCGTAGGTTTCCTGGCCCACAAGGGCCTGAATCTTCGATTCGGCCATGTGGGTGTGGACCGGACACTGGAATTCCTCGGAGAGATCACGGCAGGCGATCAGGAATTCGTCGGTGCAGTGCATGGGAATGGTCGGCGCGATACCGAAACGCAGCCGGTCGGTGTCGAAGGGCCAGGTGGCCAGAACCTCGCGGCAGGCTTCGATGGAAGCCCCGAACGGGTCGAGCCGCCATTGCTCCACGGTCTTGCGCAGATCATCCGGGAGTGCGTCGGCAAGACCCGGAACGATGTCATAAAATGAAAGGTCGGCCATCATGGGCGTGATGAGCGCGCGCATGCCGATGGTGTCGTACGCGGTTGCGACCTGATGCATGCCTTCGACACTGGGCCGCGGCTGTTCCCAGGTGAGATCATAGACCGCCGTGCAGCCGCGCCGGATCATGTCGGCGGCGTTGAGCAGCGTGGCGAGGTGTTTGTCCTCATGCGTGCGTTTGGCGCTGATCCAGGGACCGGCATTGAGCAGCAGTTCCAGAGACCAGAGGTCCCCCCTGCCCTTGCCGAAGCTGCCATGACCATGGGTGTGGGCATTGACCAGACCGGGAATAACGATGTGGCGGGAGACATCCCGTTCCGCCGCACCATCAGGCACAGCCATGCCGGTGGGACCACAGGTATGAATGACACCACCGTCGACCAGGATATCCCCGCGTTCGGCAGACCGGCTGGCGGCATCAAGGATCAGACCGCCGCGCAGGACCAGAGGTTGTGAGGTCATGATCTAAGCCGCCGCAATCACGCGAGCGACATGATCGGCCCAGCGATCCTGTGGTCGCCAGCCCAGGGCGTCGAACACGGGCTGCAGATCGTAAGCGGTGGCGCGAGGATCTCTGGTATAGACCTCGGGGCGCACGACCTCAGGCGTGATGCCAAATCCCCTTGCGACAGCCTCAACTGTGGGACCGGAGTTGAGGGAGTCAGGGCCCGAAACAAAGAACGCACCATACCGGATATTGTCGGCCGTCAAGGCGGCGCGGAAGGCACGCGCGGCATCGTCAGGAGTGATGAACCCGCCAATTGGCGAGAGCGTTTCGCGCAGTTCACGCCACGAATCACTGCTGGCCGCAGCCGGCGGTTCGAGGCCATCACGCTCGGCTGCAATGCAGGCCATGGAATAGGTGATGTCGGGTTGGGCGACCAGCGGCGGCCTCAGGCAGATCACCTCCATTTCGCCACGGCGCGCGAAGGTACGGGCGAATTCCTCGCAGACCTTCTTGGTGACGCCATAGGATTCCCGGGGAAGAAGCGCCACATCGACGGGAATGGGCAACTGCATGGGCGGGTTGGCCGGTCCAAGTCCGATCGCGGCAACACTGGAAGCAATCACGACACGGCGGATGCCCAGTTCCTCTGCAGCCTGCAGGACATGCCAGGTGCCGCGCAGGTTGACGTCGATGAAGGCTTCTTCTTCGGGCACGATGCCGTCATCGAGTGCGGCCAGATGCACGATGGCATCATGGCCCTTCAGGGCAGCACGCACGGCATCGAGGTCACGGGTATCGCATTGCGTGAAGCCAACGTCTTCAGGCAACGGCTTGAGGTCGATAGAGGTGACCGAACAATCCCCCATGAGCTCACGCACGACATAACGGCCGAGCAGGCCGCTGCCGCCGGTCACGGCAACGCGGTCAAAAGGGAACGAGGTCATGTTGTCTCCAGGGTTGCCAACAGGCGTTTGCGAAAGGCCATGGCCGCGCCTTCCCAGAATGGGGAAGCCGGCGCCAGGCCTCGTGCAGCCGGCGAGGCCGACGCGGCCTGCAGTTCGTCGAGAATGCCGAAGTCCTGGCGGTTGATGCGGTCCCAGGCATCGAGCGATGCCTGACGGCCCGCCGCCAGATCGGGACGGGTTGCGTCATCACCCAGGAAATAGAACGCCAGGGTTTCGCGGGTACGTTTGGGGCCGAGCGGTTCAACCCGGAAAAACATCACATGTTCGGGCACGAATTCGAACAGGGTATTGGGGAACAGCAGAGCGATGTCCTGGCGTTCCCGCTGCACACCATCAAGACCGGGAAAGGTCTGGAAACCGGTATCACCCTTGTTCTTGTCGACCGCACCCTGGGTGTAGTCGAGCCCGATCAGGGTGCCGTCATCCATGACGTTGAACCTGCGCGCGGCTTCGACCGGACCAAGCTCTGGATGCAGGAACGGGAGATGATAGGTGTCGAGATAGTTCTCAACCACCAGCTTCCAGTTGACCGGGACCTCATAGGTGGCGTGTGCGCCGTAACGCAGCAGCGAGAGATCCGCCTGGGACCAGTGTTTGATCAGGGGTGCAGCGTGATCCGCAAAGGATGGTGCGTCATCATCCAGACAGACAAAAACCTGATCACACCAGGTCTCGCAGCGCACGGGTTGGAGGCCGAAGGCGGCCTTATCGAATCCCTCCGGTGCCGAGCCATCTTCCCCGGACCAGTACGGTGTGGTGCGCAGGGCGCCGTCGAGGCCATAGGCCCAGCCATGATAGGGGCAGGTCAGTACTGCTTTTACCTTGCAGGGTTCACGCACCAGACGCGGGCCGCGATGGCGGCAGACATTGTGGAAGCAGGAGACCGATCCGTTGCGCTGGCGCACCAGGATCAGCGGCTGGCCCGCGGCCACGATGGGGCGCACATCACCGGAATCCGGCAGCTCAAAGCCCGAAGCCACATGGACCCAGCCCGCGCCAAACAGGTTCTTCTGCTCGTGCAGCCAGAATGCCTCGCTGTCATAAGCATCGCCTGGGAATTCCGGGGGATCAGAGAATGTGAAGGTCATGGTGGAGCAACAGTGGGACGGAGAACCAATCAAGGTCAAGCCGGGCCGAAGGCTTCCTCCAGGACGGCTTCAAGGGGCGCATCACGCCGCGCGCCAAGCCAGCCCAGAGCCTGGGCATGTTCCACGGCGCCACGCATTCCCGTGACATACCGTGCCAGGGCAGCCTGCTGAGGCGGCGTGATCGACTCTGTGGCAAGCGCACCAATCGACCTAGACTCAGCCTCCAGCGCAGCAAGCGTCTCCTGCATAGGTGCTGCACGGTCAACACTGGTCTGCGCATCCCGGTAGACCTGCATCTGCCCCGTGGTCACGCGTTGCGGGTAGTTGCGCTGCCAAAGGAGATGAAAGTAGCTCATGCGGCACCAGCGCATGAGCAATGCACGGGTGGTCAGCGTTCGCGACTGGATCGCGTCCACCCTGGCCGCATCGTAGTGGTCGGTCAGTGCCAACAACTGACTGATGCGCAGGCCAAGCTCAGCATCTTCAATCACGGTATAATCGGGATCATAAAGACCGTAACGAAAAACCGATTTCTTGCAGCTTACCGCGCCACCCCAGAACACGTTGTGGCCGCGCCGTTCGCCCGGCGCGGGATAGCGCAGGAAAAGACCGCCCTCGAACATGGTAAAACTCTCCGGGGGCCGCGGTGCCGAGGTGTCTGCCACCAACCGCAACAACAGGAAATCCTCTTCATCAGGTGAAGCCTCGTGAAATGTCAGGCAATGCGCCACCATGTCTGGAACCGGGCACTGGTCGTCATCAAAAAGGATCAGAAAATCGCCACGGGCGAGCGTGATTCCGACATTGCGGGCCGCCGAGACACCGTCGGGTGGCCGGCGTTCGATCCGCAGATCGAGGCGTCCCTCGAATGCCACCGCAAGGGCATCCAGGGGTTCAGCCGAACCGTCATCGACGACAATCACCTCGAAGGAGTCACGGGGTTCGGTCTGGACGGCAAACCCCTCCAGGCAGGTGCGGAGATAGTCGGGCCGGTCACGGGTCGGAATGACGACCGAGATACGCGGCTGCTGCGTCATGACGGCTTGCGGCCCACCACGAGCGCATCGACCGCAATGCAGCCATGGGGTCCGGCAATCAGGGGATTGATGTCGAACTCACCGATGAGATCACCAAGGTGGGTGGCCAACGACGAGAGCGCGGCAATCGCGTTCACGACCGCATCGACATCGCTGGGCTCGGCGCCACGCACGCCATCCAGAAGTGGTCGGCATGCCAGGCCGTCGACCGCTCGACGGGCACTCACACGGCCGGCAGGCGGCATCAGGAAACGACTGTCCTTCATGATCTCAATGAGGACACCGCCCGCGGCCACCATCACCAGCGGACCAAATTGCGGGTCGATGACGATGCCTGCCGCCAGTTCCACGCCCCTGGACGCCATGGCGGCAATCAGGACTCGCGGACCAAGCCTCGACGCCATGGCGTCGTAAGCGGCGAGCAAGGCTGCTTCGTCATGGAGATTAAGCGCGACGCCACCGACGTCGCTCTTGTGGAGAATGCCGGGTTCGGCGGTCTTGAGAACGACGGGATATCCGATCTCTGCAGCAGCCTGGCGAACACCATCACGATCTGCGGCAATACGCCTGGCCGGGGTGGAAAATCCGAAGGCATCGAGCAGGTCGAGCCCTTCGTTCTCATCAAACGGCGCACCATCCTGCAGCCGCGTTCGCCACGCTTCGATAACTGCGGGGTCAGGCGGCGCGGGCATGTCGCCTGGGCCATCCTCGACCCGGTCGCGGCGCTCCATGGCCAGTTTGACGGCGGTCAGAAAGGTCTCCGTGCCTTCAAACACTAGCGCCGGGCTAGAAGCGGATTTGATCAGGTTGTCGTGGTTAAGCGCGCGGCTCCAGTGCTGACAGATATACACCGGTTTGTCGGTTGTCTGTTCGACCCGCTCTGCGATCGCCAGCAGGCCGTAGCTGACGCCGTCGTCGAAGCCCAGATCCGAGAACAGGGTTGTCATGGCGGCATCATCATCCTCGGCCAACGCGGTCATGGTGCCGGCAAAGACATTCTCCCAGTCAAGGCCCGTGCCCCAGACATCCGTAGGATTGACCGGCTCAAGACCGTATTCGAGCAGGCCGGCAAGCTTTTCGACGGTCTGGGGACCGATATCGGCGAGCGGCACGTTCATCCTGTCTGCCAGATCGATGAGCATGCCGCGTGCGCCGCCGGAATCCATGATGCCGGCAAGATTGCCAGGCGCGAGCTGCTTGTGATGGGAGAACAGGCGCGAGGTCGCAGCAAGTTCGTCCCAGGTATCGACGCGCAGGGCGCCGTAGTGGTCGAACAGGGCCTGATAGGCGGCATCGTCGCCTGCCAGCGCGCCGGAATGGCTCTGCGCCAGCGCCGCACTCTTTTCGGTACGCCCGACCTTGATCGCGACAACGGGAATGTCGCGCGCAGCCGCCTTGTCGAGCACCGCACGAAAGCTGTCGGGATCACGCACGGTCTCCAGAAACAGTGCAATGACCCGCGTGCTTTCCAGCTCAAGCGCATAGTCGATGTAATCGGCCGCCGTGACCGTGAGCTCCTGTCCGGCCGAGACACAGAGGTTATGGCGGTGGCGCGGGTCGATGAACTGCAGGGACAGGAAACAGGTACCCGAATGGGTGATGAGCGTGATGTTGCCGGTGTCAAACCAGCTCTCGTCCGCCACACTCATCCAGGTCGCGCGGGTCGAGGATTCGTAGTTCACGAAGCCCATGCAGTTGGCTCCGCAGACCAGGATTCCGGCCTCGCTTGCAATCGCCTGGAGCCGTTCCTTCAGCTTGGGTTCCTCGGTATCGCCTTCGAGATAACCGCTGCCGAACATGGTGACGGCCTGGACACCGGCGCGCGCGGCCTGGGTCATGGCGTCTTCGATGCCGCTGTTGGCGACCGACAGGACGGCATGTTCGACACCCCCGGGAATCGCATCCAGCGTGGGGTAGCAGGCAATCCCCTCGATCGAGTCGTGGGACGGGTTGACCGCAAACACGCTGCCGGTAAAGCCGGGATTGTTGAGATTGCGCAGGGTCGAGAGACCAAACGATCCCTCGCGTGCCGATGCTCCGACAAGCGCAATGGTTTTGGGTTCCAGCAGGGGACGCAGACGATGTTCGCTCATGATGGCGAGAGGTTAATTGGATTTGCGACTCAAGCAATCGCCATGTTGGTTGCGCCCGTGAATTTCCGGCCTATGCTTTGCGTCGTGCGACACCGTGGGTGACGCCGTCACGAAGGAAATCAGCTTGATCCCGTCCGTCGACCGCGTTCTCAAGACGCCGGCCCTGTTGGCTCTTGCCGAGGGGTTCGGGCGCACGGCCGTGGTTCAGGCGACGCGCGAGACCCTGGAAGGTCTGCGCGCAGCCTGGCGCGAAGGCACCGAGCCGGATGTTTCCGACGATGCCATCGCACAGGCCGTCGAAGGGTTGTGCCATGAGCGGGCCAACGTATCGCTGAAACCGGTTTTCAACCTGACCGGAACCGTGCTGCACACCAATCTGGGGCGTGCACCGCTGGCAGAAGCGGCGATTGAAGCCGTGGCAGCGGTGGCCCGGGGCGCCAGCAATCTGGAATACGACCTGGGCAAGGGGAAACGCGGTGAACGCGATGCCGCTGTGGCTGAACGGTTGAAACGCCTGACCGGTGCGGAGGCGGCACTCGTCGTCAACAACAATGCGGCGGCCGTGCTGCTGCTGCTCAACACGCTTGGCCAGCGCAAGGAAGTGCCGGTTTCCCGTGGCGAACTGATCGAGATCGGCGGCGCGTTCCGCATGCCCGACATCATGGCCCGCGCCGGCTGCCGTCTGATCGAGGTCGGGACCACGAACCGCACCCATCTGCGCGATTTTGCCGGGGTCATGGGGCCACGCACGGCATGCCTGCTGAAGGTGCACACAAGCAATTACGCGGTTCAGGGGTTCACCGCCGAGGTTCCCGAGCCGGAACTGGCCAAGCTGGCTCATGACCACGACCTGCCCTTTGCCGTGGACCTGGGCAGCGGCACGCTGGTGGACCTGAGTCGCTGGGATCTGCCCAGGGAGCCGACCGTTGCCGAAACGCTTGCCGGGGGCGCCGACCTCGTGACCTTCAGCGGCGACAAGCTGCTGGGCGGACCCCAGGCCGGGCTGGTCGTGGGGCGCGCCGATCTGATCAAGCGCCTGGCGAAAAACCCCATGAAGCGGGCCATGCGGGCCGACAAGATGACCCTGGCCGCGCTCGACGCAACGCTGGCACTCTATGAAAACCCCGACACCCTGCCCCAAACTCTGCCCGCCCTGCGGCTTCTGACCCGGCCTGCCGGGGAAATCGCGGCACAGGCCAAACGCTTGCAGGAACCCCTGGCACGGGCGCTCGGCGAGGCGTTTGTCGTCGAGACGATGGAGACCAGGAGCCAGATCGGCAGCGGCGCGCTGCCGGTGGATTCCCTGGTAAGCGCGGGGCTTGGGATCCGTGCTTCCAGCAGCGGCCGTGGCTCCGACGCCCGACTGCGACGTCTGACCGAACGGCTGCGCGGGCTGCCGCGCCCGGTGATCGGCGCGGTCCATGACGGCGTTCTGCGCCTGGATCTGCGCTGCCTGGATGATGAGCCGGGTTTTGTCGCGCAACTGTCAGAGCTCGGCACTCCATGATCGTTGCCACCGCAGGCCATGTCGATCACGGCAAGACTTCCCTGATCCACGCCCTGACCGGCGTGGATACCGACCGATTGCCCGAAGAAAAGGAACGCGGCCTTACCGTCGATCTGGGCTTTGCCTATCTGCCGCTGGTGACCGGCGAGGTGATCGGGTTTGTCGATGTGCCCGGTCACGAGCGGTTTGTGCGCAACATGGTGGCAGGCATTGCCGGGATCGACCTGGCGCTGGTGGTGGTCGCGTCCGACGATGGCGTGATGCCCCAGACCATCGAGCACATCGCCGTGCTCGACCTGTTGGGCGTGGAGCATGCTGTGATTGCTCTGACCAAGGTGGATCGTGCCGCCCCGGAGTGTGTGCGTGCGGTCGCCGATGAGGCCCACGCGCTGCTGGCGAAATCCGGCCTGACCTGCGACGGACTGTTCGAAACCGCCGCCCCCACCCTGCAGGGGATTCCGGCGCTGCATGACGCGCTGGCCGAGGCCGCACGCAGACATGAAGCGCCGGAACGCAAGGGCGGATTCCGTCTGGCAGTGGACCGTGTCTTTGTCGTGCGCGGCGCCGGTGTCGTGGTGACTGGCATGGTCCATGCCGGCACCGTCAGCGTTGGCGATCAGCTCACCATCATGCCCTGGGACAAGCCGGTTCGTGTGCGCGCCATCCACGCGCTGGACCAGGCGTCCCAGAGCGCCCAGCGTGGCGACCGGGCAGCGCTCAATCTGGTCGGTGTGGAACGTGACGAGGTTCGGCGTGGCGACTGGGTCGTCGCACCGGACCTTCTTGTCCCTTCACAGCGCATGGATGTGTCGTTGCGGGTTCTCGCGAGCGAAGCACGTCCGCTCAAACATTGGACGCCGGTGCATGTGCATCACGGCGCGGGCCACGCCACAGGCCGCATCGCCGTGCTGCAGGGTGGCACGATTGCGCCGGGAGAGTGTGGCCTTGCGCAGATTGTTCTGGATGATCCCCTGGTGCCTGCCTTCGGCGACCGGCTTGTCCTGCGCGACCAGTCGGCACGGCGCACGATCGTAGGTGGGCGCGTGATCGCCCCCAGGGGGCCTGAGCGCGGTCGTGCGCGACCCGAGCGCATCGAACGGCTGCAGGCCATGGACCGTGACGATGTCATGGAGGCGCTTGATGCCCTGCTGTCCTGCGCGCCCGAAGGTGTGGTGCCCGCCGACCATCTGCGTGCCCGAAACCGGGCGCCCGAGCTGCCCGCATCCCTGGCCGACGATATGGACGCGGTTGCCCTGGGGCGCGGCGAGGCCCAGCGTCTGGTGCGCAGACGCCATTGGGACACGCTCAGGCAGGAAATCCTGGCCGGGCTGGCCAGAGACCATCGCGACCATGGCGACCGGCTGGGGCCCAACCTGACGGAACTGCGCCGCTATCTGGCAGGCAGGCCGGATGATGCCCTGTTGGGTGCGGCACTGGCCGATCTTGCGCGGGATGGGGCGCTGATACGGCGCGGGGCCATTGCCCACCTGCCCGACCATGCGGTGGCGCTGGAGGGCAAGGATGAGAAACTCTGGAAGCAGGCACAAGCCGCGCTGACACCGGACTCAGGCTCACCGCCCGCCCTGTTTCCGCTTGCAGAGAAACTGGGCCAGACTCCCGGCGACCTTGAGAAATTCCTGCAGCGCATGGCCGGTTTCGGCCTCGTCGTGAAGATCGCGCGCAACCGTTATCTGACCACCGACCAGATCGATCAGGCGGCAGTTCATGCTCGGGAGGCCGGGCGTGAGCAGCCGGAAGGGTTTACGGTGGCGCAGTACCGGGATGTTGCCGGGATCGGCAGGAATCTGGCCGTCGATCTGGTCGAGTATCTCGACCGTATCGGTGTGACCACGCGGCGCGGCGATCTGCGTGTGGTGGTGCAGACCGACGATGCGGTATCGTCATGAAGACAGGTATGGAGGGGGATCGCGGCCCGGTGGCCCGCACGGTCTTCAAAACCGTTGAGAGGCGTTCAACGTGTCTGGTGGGTTCGACTCCCACCCCTTTCCGCCACACCATCCCTGGGGCGTCATGAAGGCCCCGCCCTTGATGGATGTCGTGCTGATCGGCGGGGGCCATGCCCATGTCGAGGTTCTGCGCAGCTTTGCCATGAACCCGGTCGAGGAACTCCGCCTGACCGTGGTCGCACGCGACACCGTGACACCCTATTCGGGCATGCTGCCGGGTTATCTGGCGGGCATCTACAGCCATGCCGAGGCCCATATCGACCTGCGCCCGCTCTGCGCCCGATCGGGCGCACGCCTGATCCATGCCAGCGCCACGGGGCTGAACGTTGATGCGCGCAAGGTCCTCTTCAATGACCGCCCGCCGCTGCATTTCGATCTGGCTTGCCTGGATATCGGCTCCACCCCGGCAGCCAGCGGTATTGAGGGGGCGCACGAACATGCCATTGCGGTAAAGCCGGTTGACGGGTTTCTGGAGCGATGGCTCAAGGTTGAAGATGTCTTGCGTGGGCGCAGGGAACCCTTCCATCTGACCGTCGTAGGCGGCGGCGCGGGCGGCCTTGAGGTCTGCATGGGTTTGCGTCATCGGCTGCTGATGCTGTTTGACGACGATCTTTCCCTGAAGGTCACGCTGATCTCGGACGGCGCAACACTGCTGCCACGCCACGGCGCGGGTGTGCGCCGCCGGATGGAACAGGCTTTGGCAGACGCTGATGTCACCGTGCACAAGGGCAAACGCGTGGTTGCCCTTGATAGGGAGCAGGTGCGGTGCAGCGATGGCACCGTCTTCACCTCGGACGCGACCGTCCTGGTGACCGGTGCGGCACCGGCGCCATGGCTGGACCGCACGGGACTGACGCTGGATGACGATGGGTTTGTCGCGGTGGATGCAAGACTGCGCTCCACCTCCCATCCTTTCGTCTGGGCAGCCGGGGATATCGCCGGCTACACACCACGGCCATTGATCAAGAACGGCGTCTATGCGGTACGCCAGGGGCCGTTGCTGGCATCCAACCTGCGCCGTCTGGCGCGGGGTGAAGCGCTGGATGCGTTCCGGCCCCAGCACCGCACCATGGCGATGATCACGACCGGTGAACGCCACGCGGTGGCATCCTGGGGCGGCATGTCGTTTCAGGGCGACTGGGTGTGGCGTTGGAAGGACCGTATCGATCGGACCTGGATGGCCAAGTACCAGAACCTGCCGGCGATGGCCGCCATGGCCGAGACACCCATGCGTTGCGGTGGTTGCGGCGCCAAAGTGCCGGCACAGGTCCTGGCCCGCGCGCTGGCGCGTCTGGACCTGCCGACCCGTGCCGAAGTGCTGGTCGGCCTGGACACACCTGACGATGCAGCGGTGGTGAAACCGCCCGAGGGCACCGTCGCGGTCCAGACCGTGGACCAGTTCCCGGCGTTTCTGGATGACCCCTATGTCTTCGGACGCATTGCCGCCGTCCACTCCCTGTCGGACATTCATGCCATGGGAGCCGAACCGGTTGCGGCCATGGCCCTGGCCGGGTTGCTGCCCGGCACGCCTGCGGCCATGGAGGATGATCTGGTCCAGATGCTGAGCGGCATTGTTGCGGTGCTGCGCGAGGAAAACTGTGCCCTGGTGGGCGGCCACACGACCGAGGGAGAACGCGCCGCGCTGGGGTTGTCGGTCACAGGGTTTGCGAGGCCCGAGCAGTTGATCCGCAAGAGCGGGCTGAAGGCAGGCGACGCCCTGATCCTCACCAAACCCCTGGGCACCGGCACCCTTTTTGCCGCCGATATGCGCGGCGAGGCCGAAAGTGCCTGGATCGAGGCTGCACTGGCGGGCATGGGGCGCTCCAATGGCCCTGCCGCCAGGGTATTCACGGATCACGGCGTCACGGCCATGACCGATGTGACCGGGTTCGGCCTGGCCGGGCATCTGCTGGAACTGCTACGGGCGTCAGACGTTGGTGCGCGCCTGCAGGCGGGCGACCTGCCAGCCTATGCCGGGGCGGTGGACCTGTTGGCGCGCGGGATTGCCAGCACCCTTCATTCCGGCAACGTCGCCATGCTGGAGGGCGTGATCGACGCCAGGCAGCACCCTGCCCTGCTGTTCGACCCCCAGACCGCGGGCGGCCTGCTGGCGGGTGTTCCCTGGGATCAGAGCACGGCATGCCTGGCTTCCCTGCACGCGGGCGGCGATATGGCGGCCTGCATCATCGGCACGGTGACCGGGCCGGCCGAACCCGCCATCACGTTTCAGACTAGCCTGACGTCATGCCGGGTGCCGGGGTATCTCCCAGGGTGTCGACAAGCATGAAGTCACCGACATCAAAGATGGCAGGGTCCTTGGACGTGATGCAGACATCGCGCAGGGTCCGGATGAGTTCTGCAGCCTGGGTTTCAAACCAGAACCACTGCAACACGGCCTGTGGCGATCCCGATCCGGGCTGCGCTGTTGCCGCTTCGAAGTAGTAGGCCTTGATGTCTTCGGCAGAGAGTCGCAGGGCATCGGCCACGGCGACACCTTCCAGCGGACTCTGGGTCATCATGTCGGCAGCAAAGCTGGCGAGATAACGGGCCGCATCTTCGGTCTTGAGACCCGAAGCCCCCACGGTGGTGCGCCCGCGCAGACCCAAGCTGACCTCGTACCAGGGCGCAAGTTCCTGGATCTCGGCAAGCACCCTGTCGAGCTGTTCCCCTTCGCTGGCAGCGACCGGCTTGGGGAAGTTCACCGGACAGACCCAGCCCTCACCGTCGTCAGCCACAGGATCAGCAGGAGCATCCTCGGGAAAATCTTCAAGGATCGGACCGGAAGAACGGTCGAGGAGCGCCAGCGCCGATTTCAGCACACGGATCTGGAACGGGGCATCGTTGGGCACGCCGAAGGGCCGGCCCAGAGGGAACGGCACCCAGAGCGCGCGGGGCGGCGACACGTCTTCAGCCTGCTGGCGCACCAGGGCGATCAGGGTTGTTGCAAGGCCTTCGTCTTCCAGAAACTTCGCGAGTCCGCTCACGGCGCACGTGCAAAGGGGTCAGACGGGGGCCAGGACAACCGTGTTCACACCATCGGCCTTCATGACGCCGGCGAGCTGGCGGGCCTTGGCCTCCATCTCGTTGGGGTTCGTCGCGCCCATGAAGGAATAATGGAAATCGGCAACGCTGCCGATCACGCCTTCCTTGGCCAGTTCCTGCAGCCGCTCCAGCGGGAAGACGATGTTGACATCATGATGGAAGCCGGTGCGGTCGTGGGAGACCGAGATGTGGTCCATCACCACGTCCCCTGCCCGTTCGGCCGGAATCGCGCGATAGTCGTTGGACCCTTCGGAAAACGGACGGTCACCGGGCAGTTTGAGACCAGCCGAGGAAATCAGCGCAACGCGCCGTTCTCCTGCCGGTGGTGGCGTGACCCAGGCAGAGCCCGGAACATCCGGCGTCTCCCAGTCGCGCAGGAATGAGGCAAGGCCCTCATCCATGTCTTCAAGACGAGCCATCGGACTCTCCCAATTGTTCGCCGCCAGCGTGGTCCGGCGGGCGTTGCGGTGTCAATTCACAGAATCGACGGTTTCCAGCGCCATGGGGGCCATCTGGTCGGTCGTGCGTCCGGCCCAATCGCGCTCCGGCCCCTTGGCCATCATGCGCTTCTGGCCTTCTTCGAGACGTTCGAGCTCCGTCGGCAGATCGATGGTGGTAAGCGCACCGTCGGCAACGACGCGATGGCCCTCGACATAGACGTCGCGCACGGCACGTTCAGCAGCGACAACCATGAGGCTGCGCAGGGGTTCGCGCACCGGCATCATGGCCGGGTGCTTGAGGTCGACGCTGACAAAATCGGCGCGGGCGCCGACGGCCAGACAGCCGAGGTCGTCCCGGCGCAGGGCCTTGGCCCCGGCGATGGTCGCGGCATGGAAGACGTCGCTATAGGTGAGGTCGGCGACGCTTTCGCTGATCACGCGGGCCGCGATGGCCGCCGTGCGCATCTCATCGAGCATGTTGTGGGGATAGGTATCGGTGCCCAGGCCAACATTGATACCGTGGCGGATGTAGCCGCCAAGGGTGCGCAGAGTGATACCGCGGCGCGAAAACACCGTGGGGCAGTGCGCCACCGTGGCGCCAGAATCACGCATGCGGTCGAGATCACCACGGCTGGTCCAATGGAGCCAGGGGTGGTGATCGAGGAAGATGCAATGGGCGATGATGCTGCGGTCGGTCAGAACGCCCATGTCCTGCATCCATTCGATCGGCGTCTTGCCGTGGCGGCGCTGCATTTCATAGAACTCGGTTGCCGACTGGGCGGCGTGAATGGTCCAGGGAAGGTTGCGTTCTTCAGCATAGGCGTGGCTGTCGCGCAGCAGTTCCTCCGAACAGGTATCGATCTGGCTGGGCGAAACCATACCCGAGAGCCGGCCGGAGGGGTGTTGTTGCGCCAGATCAATGACGCGGCAGGCCTTTTCGAACCGCTCACGACCGGCCTTTGTGTCCCAGTCATATTTCAGTTCATGGCCGTCATCGGTGTACCAGCGTGCATCACGGAAAAAGGGCGCTGCAACGGCCCGGATACCGCTGTCGGCAAGGGCATCGAGCCAGCCATCGAACGGGCCGGAAAGGTCGACCACCGTGGTGACGCCCGACAGCAGCAGTTCCCCCAGCGAAACGTTGAGGCAGGCGCGATGGCCCTCCTCGTCCGCGGGATCAAAGACCGGAAGATGTTCGTAGAGCGAGCTGTGCCAGAAGCCCGGCGAATGGGTCTCGTCGGTAATGCCCTTGCGCATCGCCTCGCTCTGGGCATGGGTGTGCACGTTGATGAGGCCGGGCATGACCATGCGGTTGCGCCCATCGACCTCGTGATCGGCCTGGCCGTCATAGGCCTTGCCGACAAAGGTGACGGCACCGCCGGAAAAGGCGAGATCGGCATCGCGCAAATAGACATGATTGCGGCCGTCCCAGCCGACCAGCCAGGCGATGTTGCGGATAACGGTTGTTGTTGGCATGTGATCCTCCAGCGGGGAGAAAAGCATGCCAAACGACTTGTCGCCAGCACCATGATCGGGTGCCGGCGACAAGCAAAACGTTGCAGGGTGTGAAGCGGTCAGTCGACCGTGACACCTTCTTCGCTGATCGAGATATCGAGGCTCTCGCTGTCTGCCGGCTCCTGGACAAACAGGAAGTACGCCATCACGGCTACAGCCACGACCAGCCCGCCGACGACAAACGGCATGAAGCCGCTTTTTCCAGAGTTCTCAGCCATTTCGTTTCCCCTCAAGTTGTCTGTTCAGACCGATCCGGTCCGATTGCCTTGGAAACACGGGTGTAGACCCAGCGGTTCCACAAAGCGATGTTAAGCAGTCTTAGTTGTTCGTTTCGGTTGACACGGATACGCCGTCATCACCGATGGTCAGATCAAACGACGATCCGCTGTCATCGCTGCTGTCGGCGTTGTCGTTGGAAGCGTTGTCGTTCGACGTATCTGCCTCGCCGCTGTCGTTCCCCGAATCGGTCTGGGTCAACACAACAGGCGCGGGATCGCTATCGCGCTCGATCACGAAGTAACCGATCACCAGAACTGCCACGACCAACAGGCCGAGAATGAAGTAAATGGGTCCGCTCTTGGAATCTTTCATATCGAAATCCCCTTTCACATGGTTTCAGGGGGGACAACACGCAGACCCGAGCGAAGTTCCATCGTGGGAATAGCCATGAATGGCGTTAGACTCAGCCCGAATGCAAATGGGTGAATCATGCGAACGCTGAGGGAAGACGAAATCGAGCCGCTGGCAACCGGGGCCTGGATTCTGGGCGCCGGCGGCGGCGGGAGTCCCTATGACGGTTTTCTCAACCTGCGGGAACTCTACCGTCAGGGCACGCGCATTGACCTGATGGCGCCCCAAGAGCTGGCCGATGACGATCTGGTCGCTGTGGTCTCGACCATGGGCGCCCCCCTGGTGGGCCAGGAACGGCTGGCGGACCCGGAACTGTCGGTCAAACCGGTGCAGGCACTGGAAGACTATCTGGGCAGGAAGTTCCGCGCCGTCATGCCAGTGGAAATCGGCGGCGGAAACGGTCTGGAGCCCTTTCTGGTCGCAGCGGGCATGGATATCCCCGTGGTCGATGCCGATGCCATGGGCCGGGCCTTTCCCGAGGCCCAGATGACCAGCTTTTCGATCCACGGCCTGGAGATGTTTCCCCTGGCCCTGGGCGATATTCGCGACAACGCCATCATCGTGACGCGCGCGGCAAGCTGGACCTGGATGGAACGGATCTCGCGCGCGGTGTGCACCGCCCTAGGATCAACATCGCCCACGGCCAAGGCGCCACGCACCGGGCGGGAGGTCAAGGACTGCGCCATCCTGCATTCGGTCACCAAGGCGATCCGGATCGGGCGAACGGTTCACGAGGCGCGCGAACAACATGCCGACCCCGTAACCGCCGTTCTGGAAGCCGAGGGCGGACGGCTGCTGTTCACCGGCAAGGTCACGGATATCAACCGGCGCACAACCGGCGGATTCCTGAAGGGCGATGCAAAACTGGACGGCATTGGAGAGGATACCGGACACCGCTTCGAGGTCGCCTTCCAGAACGAATACCTGATGGGCCGGCGCGACGATCATGCCGTGGTCATGGTGCCTGACATCATCTGCCTGATGGACAGTGAGTCCGGAGAGGCCGTGGGCACGGAAACCCTGCGTTACGGCCAGCGCATCGGTGTCATCGCGCTGCCCGCGCCGGAGATATTGTCCAGCGCCAGGGGCCTTGAGATCGTCGGGCCGCGCGCCTTCGGCTACGACATGGATTATCGCAGCGCCTTTGCAACCAACGACCCGGAATCATGACATGACCGAAGCGCTGACCTTCCGTCCGGTCGACATCACCAACTATTACCCGGTGATGAAGCTGGAGATGGTGCCGGGGCAGGAGAAGTTTCTCGACAGCAATGCCTGGCCCCTGGCCGAAGCAACCTATGTCGCGGGCCTCACGCCGGAGGCCGTCTATCTGGACGACACGTTGATCGGGCTTGTTTCCTGGGGCCCCTATTATCCCAACTATGGCTACGAAGAGGCGCCCAAAGCAGGCAGCTACATCATCGACCACATCATGATCGCCGCACCCTGGCAAGGACGCGGGCTGGGCCGACGCGTCACAACCATGCTGTTGGAAAAACTGCGCGCGCTGCCCGATTGTCAGCGCATTGTCCTGATGCTGGATCCCGAAAACACGGTTGCCGAACGGCTCTATCGATCGCTGGGGTTCAATCAGTTTGGCGTGACCCACGAGAGTGACCGCCTTATGGCTTTCGATGTCGAAGCAAGGGCCTGAAACGGAACGGGGCGGTCACAAGACCACCCCGTCGTCACATCGGAATGCGTGAAGGATCTCAATCGACGTGTTTTTCCGCGTCGATCTCGAAGAGGTCGCCGCGTTCGCGCAGCACTTCGTCGAGCCAGTCGGTCCGCATTTCGGGAGTCGAAGCGATGAGCTTCTGCGTATAGGCCTCCTTCTGCGGCGGCGTGAAGATCTGCTCGGTCGTGCCCTGTTCGACCACATTGCCCTGGTACATCACGACCGTGCGGTCGGCGATGTTGCGCACGATGCCCAGATCATGGGTGATGAACATGTAGGCCAGATCCTTCTCCTTCTGGAGCCTGTCCAGAAGTTTGAGAATGCCTGCGGCCACGACCTGATCAAGCGCTGAGGTGACCTCGTCACAGATGATGAGTTCAGGATCGGCCGCCAGGGCGCGCGCGATGCAGACACGCTGTTTCTGGCCACCCGAGAGCTGACCGGGATAACGATCGGCAAATTCCGGCGCCATGTCGATCTCCTCAAGCAGCTTCATCATGGCGTCATCGCGTTCCCGCCCGGTGAGGCCGAAATAGAACGTGAGCGGGCGACCGATGATTTCCGAAACACGCTGACGCGGATTCATCGCGACATCGGGCATCTGATAGATCATCTGCGCCTTGCGCAGCTGTTCCTTGGTGCGCTGCTTGAGTGCCGGCGAGTAGGTCTCGCCATCAAAATCGACATGGCCCTCACGCGGCGGCAGAAGACCGGTGACAACACGTGCCAGGGTCGACTTGCCACTGCCGGATTCACCCACAATCGCGACGGTTTCACCACGGCCGATATCGACATCGATGCTTTTCAGAACATCGACCTTGCCGTCATAGCTGGCGGTGACGTTCTTGATCGACAGCACAGGATTTTCCGGCATGCCGGTGAACACCTTGGTGTTGATTTCCTCGGTACGCGCGGAAATCAGCTCCTTGGTGTAGGGATCCTGGGGATCATGGAGAATCTGGTTCGTCTCGCCGACTTCAACCAGCTTGCCATATTGCAGGACCATGATGCGGTCGGCGATCTGCGCCACGACCGCGAGGTCATGGGTGATGTAGAGGGCCGCCGTGTTGTTGGTCCGGATCAGATCACGCACGGTTGCCAGAACTTCGATCTGGGTCGTGACATCAAGCGCGGTGGTCGGCTCGTCAAGCACCAGCAGGTCTGGACCACAGGTCATGGCCATGGCCGACATCACACGCTGAAGCTGACCGCCGGAAACCTGATGGGGATAACGCCGCCCGATGTTGTCGGGATCGGGCAGGTCGAGCTTGCCGTAAAGCTCTTGCGCCCGCTTCACGGCATCGCCGCGACCCATCACGTTGTGGCGGACCGCTGCTTCGGTGACCTGATCGTTCAGGCGCTTGACCGGGTTGAAGGACGCCGCCGCACTCTGCGCGATATAGGCCGCCTTCACGCCACGCATCGCACGGACATCATCTTCCGACAGCGTACGCAGATCCGTACCGTCGAAGATGATCTTTCCACCGGTGATGGCGCAGCCCGTGCGGGCGTAGTTCATGGACGCAAGACCAATGGTGGACTTGCCTGCACCGGATTCACCGATCAGTCCGAGAACCTCGCCGCGTTTGAGCTGCAGGTCGACGTCATCAACGATCCGGAAGGGTTCACCATCAGGTCCCCGCGCCTCGATGCGCAGGGCCTGCATGTCGAGAAGGAGTGATTCACTCATCATCAGACTCCGTCAAAGGCTGCGGCGACAGAGCGATTCTGCCGGGCCAGAATGTAATCAACCAAGAGATTCACCCCGACGGCAAGGGCCGCAATGGCAGCCGCGGGATAGAGCGGTGCAGCGATGCCGTAAATGATCGCTGATGCGTTCTCACGCACCATGCCGCCCCAATCCGCCAAGGGCGGCTGGATGCCAAGACCCAGGAAGCTGAGCGAGGCGATGAACAGGAAGGCAAAGGCAAACCGCAGGCCGAATTCGGCAATCAGCGGCATGACCGTGTTGGGCAGAACCTCGCGGGTCATAATCCACCACAAACGCTCACCGCGCAGTCTGGCTGCTTCGACATACTCCATGACCGCGACATCCATCGCGATGGCGCGGGACAGACGGAAGACGCGTGTTGAGTCCAGCACAGCGATGACGCCGATCAACACATAGATCTCCGTACCCAGCACCGAGATCACCACCAGCGCCAGGATCAGCGTGGGGATGGCCATGAGGGCATCAACGATACGCGAGAGCAACGTGTCGATGAAGCCGCCAACCACCGCCGCGGTAAAACCGGCAATGATGCCCATGGTGAAGGAGAGCAGGGTAGCGATGAACGCGATCGTGATGGTTGTCTGAGCACCATAGAGAATACGCGTCAACATATCGCGACCAAGCTGATCGCCGCCGAGCCAGTTTTCCGCGCTCGGTGGAGCCCAGACTTCGGTCGGAAACTCTGTTTCGCTGTATGGCGCGATCCACTGCGCCGTCAGCACAACGAATAGATTGATGAAAATGACGATCAGCCCGATCCAAGCCGTGATCGGCATTTCCGCCAGAAAGCGCCGAACCATGAGAAGCTTCGAGGGTTTGATGTAACGGGCGGTTTCCGAGTTCACTGTTGTCATGATGTTTCCCCTACTTCGGATGCCGCAAGCGCGGATTGGCCAGGATCGACGAGATATCGGCCATCATGTTGAGCAGAACGTAGGTCATGGCAAAGATCAGGCCCGTCGCCTGCACCACCGGAACGTCACGTTTGGAGACCGAGTCCACCATGAACTGGCCCATGCCCGGATAAGTGAAGACCACCTCCACAACGACCACGCCGACAACCAGATAAGCCAGGTTGAGCACCACCACGGTGATGATCGGCGAAAGCACATTGGGCAGGGCATGCTGGATGACGATACGCCAGTACCTCACACCCTTGAGTTCGGCCATCTCGATATAGGGAGAGTTCATCACGCTGATCACCGCAGCACGCGTCATGCGCATCATATGCGCCAGGGTCACCAAGGTGAGCGTGATGGCCGGCAGGGCCATCACGGTGATGCGCTCCCCGAAGTCCATGCGATCATTCACATTCGACAGGCTTGGCAACCACCCCAGCTTGACCGAGATGAACATGATGAGGAGATAGCCGATGAAGAACTCGGGAACCGAAATCGCCATCAGGCTGGTGACCGAAATGGCGCGATCGAAGATCGTGCCCTGCTTGATGGCCGAGATCAGACCAAGGCCGATCGAGAGCGGCACGGCGATACAGGCGGCCATGGCTGCCAGCAGCATTGTGTTTTCGAAGCGGAAACCGACCTGGGGTGCAATGGGACGACGGTTACCCAGCGAGGTGCCGAGATCGCCCTGCACAAAACCAACCAGCCATTCGAAGTAACGTTCGTAGGGCGGACGGTTGAGGCCCAGCTGTTCGCGAATGGCCGCAGTGTTCTCCGGCGTTGCCGACTGGCCAAGAATGGCTGTCGCAACGTCGCCCGGCAGGATTTCCGTACCGGCAAAGATGATGACGGAGACAACCAGCAGGGTCAGGATACCCAATGCCAGCCGTCGACCGATCAGGGTCAGCATGGCTTCCGCCTCCGATAAATGGATTCAGTGATTCGCAGGAACATCATGGTTCCAGTCTCCCCAGATGAACGATTTGTTCGTTCTTGCGGCATTGCCCCGCCGCTTGCCTCTATTAGAAAGACAACTGCCCCGACATGCAATCGGCAGAGGTTCAACTATCCGCCAAACGTGATTCACGCGGGAACTACGCTGTCTCCGGCACGTACCATTCCTCTCCGCGCGGGGTGCTGACGTATTCGGGCCAGTGGAAGCCCACGGGCGGGTCGAAGTCGACCGGCAGAAGCGGCGGAACCCATTTGGAGCCACCGATTCCCCCGCCCGTGCGCTCGTTGAACTCATCCCGTGCTTTCTGGAGTTCCTCGGGGCGTGTGAGCAGGTCGATTGCCGTCGCGCCGATGGTCTTTGCGGCACAGAAGATGGTGGGATCGATGGTGGATGGGTTGCCGCCCAGAGCATTCCACTGCCAGCCTGGATAATCGACACCTTCGGGGGCCTTGAGCGTGCAGCGGCCCACGATCAGGCGCACGGTGGGAGTGTGCCAAGTCCAGTCGACATAATCATCGGAGGTGTAGTTGAGCTGCCAGGGCGGCAGCATGTCGCGCAACTGGGCTTCACCCTTCTGAGGCGGGCAGAGGTCGATCATCTCCTGGAGAATCGGCTGTTCCATGGGTTCGACACCCAGATTGCCCTGCAGCTCGCGGCAGAAGGCCAACGCGTCCTCATCCCATTGCGGACCACCGACGAGTTCCAGGTTGCGGTAGGTGAGGTCGGCCAGGGCATGGTTGGTGAGACCGACGCGGGTCTTCGTCACCCAGCGCTTCTCGACCCGGCAATGGGCGATCTTGGCAACGTGTTCGGCATTGTTGTCGAGCACCTCGGCAATGCGTTGCTGCATAGCCAGAACCGGTGAGCGCCAGGAATACTGGATCTGGCTGAAGCGGGGCGCGAGATTGTCGCTGGTGGCATCCCCGGTGGCCAGAAGCGCTTCGTTCAGGGTCCAGGTGCCGGTATGGGGCAGCATCGATTCCTTGGTGTACTTGGTCGTCGTGTACATCAGGCACAGGGCATCGTTGGCGCCGGGTGCGCGGGCCACAGTATGGGCGCTGGAAGGACCGGGCGCGCCGACGCTCTTCCAGGTTTCGGGCTCGTCACAGATGAAATTGTAGATGCAGCTCCAGTAGCTGCCGCACTGGGTGTCCCAGATCGTCGTGTTGGTGCGCAGGCCGCCGAAGGAGGGATGGAACGAGATCGCCGCGTCCATATCGTCGTAGTAACCCTTGGCGGCATGCACGGGTTTGGAGCCGCAGACCTTCTCGGCCGGCTCACCCATGAACTTCAGACGCCCGCCGATGCCGTGCTGCTCCATCGAGGCCTTGGCCGCCAGGATGCCGCCCAGCGCCGACATGCCCAGCGCCGAATGCGGATCGGTATGGCCGGCTGCGGCATGATGAACACCGTCACGCAGCTTGCGATAGGGCACGCGGTCCTGGTTGTTGCCCGGCACCGCGTCATACTCGGCATAGGAGCCGATGGTGGGACCATCGCCATTGGACCAGGTCGCGCAGAATGCCGTGGGCATGCCGCCGGAGGCTTCCTCGACCTCGAAACCTTCCTTGCGCAGGCGATCCACATACCAGGCGGCCGATTTGTACTCGCGCCAGGCCGGCTCATGGAAATCCCACATCGTGCTGTGCCAGTCCGACAGGGTCTGACGGTTGCTATCGACCCAGTCGAGTGCGGTTTGTTTTTCTGTGGCAACGGACATGGTTGCTCCCCCTTCTGTGTTTGTGGCCCCAAGGCTGCGACATGCCTGCCGCGACGACAAGGGCTTGTGGCCAGGTGATCGATGATCACAATGGCCAGCCCCCGAACAAAAGGCGCAAACGTGACCATGCATGAAGACAATCCGCCGCCGGGCTTTCGTGTGCTCTTTGAAGGCGACCGCTTCGATACCGTGATTGGTCCGATCTATTTCCGGGATCATGAAGGCACCCGCGTTGCCGGCCTGCGTGTTGCCAAAAAACATCTGAATGGCCTGAAGACGATCCATGGCGGCATGCTGACCGCCTTTGCCGATGCCGGCCTGACGGGAATCGATCATATCAACCGGGACGACCCCAAGGCCGAGGCTGCGGTCACGGTCTCGCTCAATTGTGAGTTCGTGGCATCAGCCCACGAGGGTGACTGGCTGGAATGCCATGGCGATGTCGTCAAACGCGGCCGCAGCCTGGTGTTCGTTCAGGGGCGGCTGGTCGTGGGCGAAAAGGTTATCATGACCTGTTCGTGTGTTTTGAAGAGAATGCCCAGATCCCTGTTCAAGGAGATACGACAATGACCAAGGAACCGTTGAAAATGGCCACGGGGCCGGCTCCCTTTGTAGCGCCCGATACGCTGCTTCGCGCAGCGCGCCAGGAAACGCCCGAAGGGCTCGACATTGCCCTGTTCGGCCTGCCCTTTGACGGCGGCACCATCGCCCGCGATGGCGCGCGTTATGGTCCGGGCCAAATGCGCCAGATGTCGTTCAACATGCGCGGCACCAACCAGGCAACGCGGCAATCCCCGTTCGAGACCTGTCGGATTGCCGATGTCGGTGATGCACCGGTCAACAGCTTCGATCATGAGGCCAGCGTCGACATGATGGCCGCGTTCTGCCGCACGGTCGCCGACGCCGGTGCATGGCCCCTGGCTGCAGGTGGAGACCATCTGATCACGCTGCCGGTGTTGCGCGGCACCGTTGATCCGAAGAATCCGGTGGGCCTGATCCACTTTGATGCCCACCCCGATACCCATGACGTCCTGTTCGGCACCAAACTCAACCACGCAACGCCGTTCCGCCGCGCGGTGGAGGAAGGGCTGGTCGATCCCAAACGCCACATCATCATTGGTATTCGCGGCACCGCCCGGCCGACCGATGCGGCGATGGACTGGGCGCGCGAAGTCGGCATCACGCTGATCGACATCGATATGTACTTTGAGATGGGGCCTGAGGCGGTGATCAAGAAAGCCCGCGAGGTCGTGGGCACCGGACCGACCTACATCACCATCGATATCGACGGTCTGGACCCCAAGGACATGCCGGGCACGGGCTCGCCGGAACCGGGCGGCTACGACATGCGTGCCACCCAGGTCATGCTGCGCGGGTTTCGGGGTCTCAACATCGTGGGCGGCGACATCAACGAGGTCTCGCCCCCGATCGATCCCAGCGGTTACACGGCACTAAACGCCGTGCACCTGATGTTCGAGGTCCTGTGCCTGATGGCCGAGAACCGGTCGCAGAATCGGGCCTAGGTCAGCCGCAGGCGGTTTCGGGACGGACGCCCATCGAGTGCATGTGTTCGGCTCACCAGAATGAATGGTGGTAACTCCAAAATCTCGCACCACCTATGATGGGACTGCCGCCATCCCGGCGGCGCGACTTCCCATCGAGAGCAGACGCACCTGTCTGCAACAGCAAGAGCCTGAAAGGTTCATGTCGAAGTTACATGAACCGTGAATCAGTCTCCATCTTGGTGAAAACGACAGAGTTCACGTTTCGGATCCATCAGCCCCGAAACGCTTCTGTCTGAGCGCTCCATGAAAGGGGTAACACGATGAACCTACTTGCCAAGAAGTTTCTTGCCACCACGGCGCTTGCACTCGCTTTCCCGGCCATGGCCATGGCCGAGTTGCCTGGTCCGCTGACCAATCTGGAAGCCGGTGTCACGGAAGAAGTCATCCGTGATGGTCTGACGGAACTGGGTTACACTGACATCACCTATATTGCCGGTGCTGGCGACTACTACACGGTTCGTGCCCATTACAACGGCGGCTACGTCCCGCTGCGCATCAACACCGCCACAGGCGAAATCACACAGCCCGGCCTGCCCGACAACCGCACGCTGCGTCTGCTGCGCGGCACCGGTGATGACAGCATCAAGCAGGGCCTGATGGAGCTTGGCTATTCCGTGGTGAGTGTCGATGCCCGCGAAGGCCGTTATGTCGACGCCACAGCATGGCGTTATGGCGAAGCCGTCAAGCTGACTGTTGATCTGGAAACCGGCACAGTTGAGAATCTCGACCATGACGACACTTGGTACGTCGCCATGCGCGACAAGATGACCAACGACGAGGTCCGCGCCGAGCTCGAAGCCATGGGCTATACCGAGATCATCGATCTTGACAAACAGGGTAGCTACTACGAGGGCTATGGCATTCAGAATGGCCAGCGCGTGAAGATTTTGGTCGACGCCGTGACCGGCGAAGTCCGTGGCTGGAACTTGCAGGAAGACAGCTGATCCCTCACGTCAGCTAACCTCCAAGGAAGAAGGGCCGGGATTTTCCCGGCCCTTTTTTGTTCAGCCCAACCAGGCGTATTTGGCGATGAAGAGGGCTGCCAGAACCAGCACGGCAGGCTTGGCCTCACCGAAGCGGCCCGACAGCAGCTTGATCGCGGCATAGGTGATGAAGCCGAAAGCCAGACCATCCGTGATCGAGAAGGTAAACGGCATGGTCATGGCCAGGACCACCGCCGGCACGTATTCGGTGACATCCTCCCAATCGACTTCCGTGATGCCCTGGGCCATCAGACAGGCCACGAAGAGCAGCGCCGGCGCCGTGGCATAGGCCGGGATCGTGTCGGCCAGAGGTGACAGGAAGAGCGCCAGCAGAAACAGGATCGCGACCACAACGGCGGTCAGGCCCGTGCGTCCACCTGCCCGCACACCCGATGCGCTTTCGATGTAACAGGTTACCGGTGAGGTGCCCGCGGCGGCACCGATCACCGTCGCGGTGGAATCGGCGACCAGAGCCCGCTGGAGACGCGGCAGCTTGCCGTCCTTGTCGAGCAGACCGGCACGATGGGCAACACCGATGAGCGTACCCGTGGTGTCAAAGAGGTCGGTAAAAAGGAAGGCAAACACGATGCCCACAATAGCCAGATTCAGGAGGTCGGGAATCTGAAGCTGGAACATCACGGTGCCGGGATCAGGGGGCAGATCAGCCACGCCCTTGAACTCGCTGACACCCAGAATGATGCCCAGGACCGTGACCGCCAGGATGCCCAGAATGATGGAACCGGGAATCTTCAGGGCGTCGAGTGCGGCGATGATGATGAACCCGACAATGGCCAGGATCACGGTCCACTGGGTGACATCGCCCAGGCCGACCAGCGTGGCGGGATTGTCGACCACGATGCCGGCATTTTTCATGGCGATGACGCCAAGGAAAAGGCCGATACCCGCAGCCGTCGCCATCTTCAGGGAACGCGGAATGGCGTTGATGATCCATTCGCGGATCGGCAGGACCGAGATGATGACAAAGACGATGCCTGAAACAAACACCATGCCCAGCGCAACCTGCCACGCGTAACCCATGCCCAGCACGACGCCATAGGTGAAGAAGGCATTGAGTCCCATGCCCGGCGCCATGGCGATGGGATAGTTGGCCCAGAAGCCCATGATCGCCGTGCCGATGGCCGCGGCCAGACAGGTCGCCACGAAGACGCCGCCGAAATCCATGCCCGCGTCCGACAGGATCGCCGGGTTGACGAAGATGATGTAGGCCATGGTCAGAAACGTCGTGACCCCGCCGATGATCTCCCGGCGCACGGTCGTGCCGTTCTCTTCCAGTTTGAAAAGTCTTTCGAGCATCCCCTGCTCCCCCTGTTGCCGCCCCTGCCCGGAGCACGAAGAGATTACCAGTGCTTCGGCTTCGCAACCGCCGCAAAATTGGCATACTGTTGATAACTTTTCGTCATCCGTCGCGAGGCGAACCGTCGCGGCAAACAGGGCATGGAGGTCACGATGGCCGGGGCTTTGCGACACATGTGCACGGTCTGCCTTATTGCGACGTTTCTGTTTGCCGGATCGGCGCAGGCACAAGATGACATCGCATCGGGGCCACGCGAGCGCATTCTGGCCGCATCGCTCCTGGACACCACTCCCCGAAGACTGGACATGGTGCACAACGATCACTTCATGCCCGTGGCTCCTTACGGCGATGCTCTGCATGACTTTTCCGGCTTGCTGGTAGTCTCCGAGACCGTTGCGCAACCCGTGGACGGTCGGTTTCCCGGCTTCTCCATAGCCTTCTTCAGTCATGATGGATTTCTGATCCCCGTCGAACGCGACATCGTCAGCGGCGGCCCGGGCAAATGGGACCTGATCTTCTCACCCGGCAGAGTGTGGTCCGAGGAGTCCGACGGCGGCTG
>CALIUG010000144.1 GCA_938048755.1 uncultured Alphaproteobacteria bacterium | reverse complement strand
GCCGTAGTGATCGCGCAGATCAACAAACAGCAGATTGCCATGGTCGCGCTTGCGATGGACCCAGCCTGAAAGGCGGACGGTTTCTCCAACATGGTCACGGCGAAGGTCGCCGCAGGTATGGGTGCGGTAGCGATGCATGGTTTGATGCCCGGAAACGTGGTGTTGCACCCGGCCTCTCGCCGGGGCGCGTAAACCACACGCTGGCCCCTGCTTTGTCAAGGATTCTGCACGGTTTTGTGCGTTTCCCACCGCCTTGTCGCCGGATCAGGACAGAGCCATGGACAATCGGCCAAAACCTTGTAGGAACACGGTCATGACAGTCATGACCGATTCTGCCGAGGTCGCCGCCTTCTGCGCCCGCCTCAAATCCGAAGCCTTTGTCACCGTCGACACCGAATTCATGCGCGAGCGGACCTATTACGCCCAGCTCTGCCTGATCCAGATCGCCGGCAAGGACGAGGCCGTCGCCATCGATCCGCTCGCACCGGGCATCGACCTTGCGCCCGTGCTCGATCTCCTGTCGGACGAGAACGTCCTGAAGGTCTTCCACGCCGCGCGTCAGGATCTCGAAATCTTCTACCAGATGAGCGGCAAGGTGCCGCATCCGGTGTTTGATACCCAGGTCGCAGCCATGGTCTGCGGTTTCGGCGACCAGATCGGCTATGAAGCCATCGTGCGCAAGGTCCTGAACAAGCAGATCGACAAGGACTCCCGCTTTACCGACTGGCAGCGCCGGCCCCTGACCGAGAAACAGGTGACCTATGCGTTGGCCGACGTCACCCATCTGCGCAAGGTTTATGAACATCTCGCTGAAACCTTGGAGAAGAACGAACGCACCAGTTGGCTCAAAGCCGAAATGGATATCCTCACCAGCGAGGACACCTATCGTGTCGATCTCGACGAGGTCTGGCGGCGCATCAAGGTCAAGGGCCGCAAGCCGCGCCAGATGGCGATCATCAAGGAACTTGCCGCCTGGCGCGAGGAGTCCGCCCAGCGCAAGGACATCCCGCGCATGCGCGTCATCAAGGATGATGCGCTGGTCCAGATCGCCACGCAGCAGCCCAAATCCGTTGAGGAACTGGGCAACATCCGCATGGTGCCCCAGGGCATGGCGCGAAGCGAGGATGGCCGCAATCTGATGGAAGCACTCGGGCGCGCCATGGCGATCCCCGACAAGGATCTGCCCCAGCGTGAAAGTAACGGGCGACCGCCCGTCGATGCGCCCGTCGCCCTAGTGGACCTGATGAAAACCCTGTTGCGCGCCAAGTGCGAAATGGAAGGCGTTGCACCCCGTCTGGTCGCCAACATGGCCGATGTCGAGCGCTTCGCCGCCGAGGACAACCCCGAAAGCCCGCTCATGCAGGGTTGGCGTTTTGACGTCTTTGGCCGTGACGCCCAGCGCCTGAAAGAGGGCAAACTGGCCCTGGCGCTGGAAGGCGAAACCCTGAAGCTGATCAAAATCTAGACACCTCCTTTCGATTGTTGTCACATGGTCCTCAGGGACTGCGACGGGCGAAACAAGAGGGGTAAATCATGCGCAATCGGTTGACGCATCTGGCGCTGGGAATTCTGGCCATCATCGGCCTGGGCACCGGAACGGCGCTTGCCGCCGAATGTACGGCTAAGGTGGAAGACCCCATCGCCGTGACCGATCCGGCCTTATGCCGCGAACTCCAGGATGCAATCCGTGACCCTGCGGGTGTGCCCCTTGATCGCTATGAAGACATCTACACCGAATTCTTCGGCAACTGGTGCCACCGCGATGCCGATCAGGGTTGGGTGCGCGATGTCACGGTGCGCGATACCGGCCCCTATACCGCGACCTTCATCGATGGCGCCTGGCATTCCCGCTACAACGGCACGCATTCGCCAGTCGTGATCTGGTACTCGCCCGAGATGTACGCCTGGATGCAGGAGAACCGAGCGCCAGAGGATGAAGGTTTCGGCCCGGATCAGAGCCCGGTCCCCGACGGCGCCATCATTGTGAAAGAGATGTTCCCGGCGCCGGCGAATACCTGCCGCGACGTGGCGGTCGAACACCTGTTCCCCACCCATGGCGCTGCCTTCATGGTGCGCCAGGAGAGCGCGTCGGCCGATGGCTGGTTCTGGGGGTATCAGGGATGGACGGAGGCCTATCTCGACTGGCCGGCAGACAACGACAGCAACGCCCTGCCCAATTCCGGCTTCGGCATGTATTGCGTCAACTGTCACGTCTCCGCACGCGATAACGGAACGTTCTCTGCGCTCGACAACATCACCGGCACGCCCGACACCGTGACCATGTTCCTCGACATGAGCCCGGCAGATATCGGCCTGCAGGACGCGACAGCGGCTCCAACGCCTTCGTTCCACGACTCCGTGGTCAATCCGGTCGATCCGGCAGGACGGCTAGGCGAACCGGCTCTGGGCTATCTTCCCGATTTCCTGGAGGCCTATCCGTATCCTGACAGTGCAGACAAGCCGCAGCTCGAAGCGCGGTTGATGATGCCGCCCCAGACCTACGACCATGTCTACATGCCCGAACATGTGGACCCCAATACGGGGCAGCTCCTCACGTCGGATCAGTGCCTGGGCTGTCACGATGCGGGCAGTACCGGCCTCTACTTCGACATGACCGCCATCGACAGCAACACAGGCAGCCTCGTCAACCTCTCGCCCTATGCGACCTGGGGCACCTCACCCATGGGCCTTGCCGGACGCGACCCCATCTTCTTTGCCCAGCTCGCCAGTGAGACCCAGACGTTCCACGCCGACGAGGTTCCGCTTGTCGAAAACACCTGTCTGGGCTGCCACGGCTTTTTGGGCCAGCGCCAGTACGACATCGACCAGCACGCCGCGACCGGCGAATGCGGATCGTTCTCCCGGGAACTCGTTTCAGCGGTGCCCTGGCCCAGCGATGCGCCGGAAGCTGCCAATGCCGATTATGGCGCGCTGGCCCGCGACGGCATCTCCTGCATGGCATGTCACCGCATGGTGCTGGGCGCAGACGACACGGCGGCAGCCGCCGAGCTCGCCGAAAACGCCTGCGCGCTGGAGCGCCAGCAATTGCTCAATGCTGGCCTGTCCGGTTTCGGCCTCACGTTCACCGGCTCGTATCTGCTCGGCCCCTCCGACGAACTTTACGGGCCTTTCGAGGACCCCAAGACCGTTCCGATGCAGAACGCGCTCGACATCACGCCCAAGCACAACGACACGATCATGGAGGCGGAACTCTGCGGCGCATGCCACACGGTGCATTTGCCGGTGCTGCATGAAGGCAAGACCGTCGGCCATATCTATGAGCAGTTGACCTATCCCGAGTGGTCTTTCAGCGCCTACCGCGACGGAACATCGCCCGATGGCGACTTGCCTCATGGTGCCGGTGAAACGCCCCAGACATGTCAGCAGTGCCACATGCCCAGCGTCAACGAGGACGGCAGCCCGACCTTCTCCAAGATCGCCAGCATCCAGGAGTTTTCGAGATCGGCAGACACCGCGTTTATCGCCGGGCCCGACGCCATCGACCTGCCGGTGCGTGAGGGTTTCGCACGCCACGACCTTGTCGGGCTCAACCTGTTCCTGGTGATGATGGGCAAGCAGTTCCCTGATATCATGGGGATTCGCACCCAGGACCCGATGATGCTGGATCTCGCCATCGATCCGCTCGACTACACCGCCGACGCGATTGTTCAGCAGGCCCAGAACGCCACCGCCACCCTCAAGGTTACCGACATCACGCATAACGATGCCGGGCTTGAGGCGACCGTCACGGTTGAGAATCTGGTGGGACACAAATTCCCGTCCGGCGTCGGCTTCCGTCGCGCCTTCCTGACCTTCGAGGTGCTCGACGATCTGGGCAAGGTGCTTTGGGCGTCCGGCCGCACCGACGGCATGGGCCGTCTGATCGATGAGAACGGCGATCCGATCGCCGGTGAAATCTGGTGGGATGAACAGTGCACTGCCAGGATCGATCCAGAGGCGCGCGCCCATCAGCCCCATTTCCAGGTCATCACGGAGCAGAGCCAGGCGCAGATCTATCAGGAACTCGTCAGCACGCCTGGCGACGGTGACAACCCGCAATGCGGCCTTGGCGCCGAACCCGCGGGCCAATTGACGACGTCGTTCCTGTCGATCTGCACAGAGGTCAAGGACAACCGCCTGTTGCCGCACGGTTATCTGCCGGAAGACCAGCGCATCGATATCGCGCTGGCGCTGGGTGCAAATGAGGAAATGGCGATCGACGCTGGCTCCACCGCCGTGGGCGACGATCCCGACTATGCCGATGGCAAGAGCAACGGGACGGACACCCTGATCTATCGCATTCCCGCCGATGCCCTTGACGGAACTCCGGCAGACGTGCGCGTCCAGCTCCACTTCCAGGCCACGCCGCCCTTCTACCTGCAGGACCGCTTCTGCACCGCCCAGGGCGATGATCGCGACCGGCTCTATTTCATGACCGGCCACCTGAACCTGGACGGCACCATCGCCGAGGATTGGAAGCTGCTCATCGCCGATACACAACCGGTTGCCGTGCCCTGAAGGTAAAGAAACAGGAGCCTCTGCGTGCCTGAGGCGCTCGTTCTTTCCTAGAGCGTGCCGCGGAAACTGCCGCCGTCGAGAACCAGGTTCTGGCCGGTGATGAAGCCCGCATGGGTGCTGGCAAGGAACGCACAGGCGGCACCGAATTCGGCGGGGTCGCCAAAACGTTTGGCAGGATTGCCCAGGGCTTCCCGCTTCATCGTGTCCTCGAAGCTTTCACCAGGCTGGGCGCGTTTGGTCATGGTCTGCTTCAGGCGATCCGTATTGAAGGGGCCGGGCAGCAATCCGTTGATCGTGACGTTGTGGGCCACGGTTTCGCGCGACAGGCCGGCACAAAAGCCGGTCAGCCCGGCACGTGCACCATTGGAGAGGCCCAGAATGGGAATAGGCGCCTTCACGGCAGCCGACGTGATGTTGATGATGCGTCCGAACCGGCGCTCGATCATGCCATCGACGGTCGCCTTGATCAGCATGATCGCGGTCAACATGTTGGTGTCGAGCGCCTTGATCCAGTCCTCGCGATCCCAGTCGCGAAAGTCGCCGGGCGGCGGACCGCCTGCATTGTTGACCAGAATGTCGGGATTCGGGCAGGCGGAAAGCAAAGCGGCCTGTCCATCGGCGGTTGCCACGTCACAGGCGACTTCTGAAACCGTGACATCAGGGAATGCCGCGCGGATTTCCCCAGCCGTTGCCGCAACGGTTTCGGGTGTACGCCCATTGATCACAACGTCACAGCCTTCGCCGGCCAGTGCTTCGGCACAGGCCCGTCCCAGCCCCCTGCTCGATGCACAGATGATCGCCTTGCGGCCCGCCAGTCCGGTATCCATGGTCAGTCGTCTCCCCATTCAAATTCGTTCTGCGACGCCTCGAGAACACGGCGCGCCAAGGGCACCGTAATGGCGCGTCGTTCGGCAAGTGACAAGGTGTCGAGAGCCGCCACCGCCTGGCCGATGGCTGCAAACGACCGCTCCATACGCGCGACCAGATAGGCCACGACATCATCGGGCACACGTAGTTGCCGGTCCTGGAACTGCTTGGTCAGCACAGCAGCGATCAGTGCATCGTCAGGCGGGCCAAGGCGCACCGCGGTCAGGGCTGCAAGCCTGGAGCCGAGATCAGGCAGACCGACAGGCCAGCGCGCCGGCGCTTCCCTGCCTGTCAGGAGCAGAAAGCCCTGATCCTCGCGAACCAGATTGATGACGTGGAAGAGAGCAGTTTCATTCACGCCACGGTCACCATTCTCCAGGACCAGTGCGGTTCCCTTGCCCGGCCAGGCTTCAAGGAACGCCTGATCGAGTTCGCCTGCCTCAAGACGCCGCGCGCCACTGCGCCGCTGCCAGACATGCGAGAGGTGTGTCTTTCCAGAGCCACTGGGGCCATGGACGGCAAGAATGCGTCCCGGCCAGTCCGGCCAGTGATCGATCCAGGCCACCCCATCATGATTGCTGTCTGCAATCAGAAACGATTCTTCACCCAATGTCGGGCGATGTTCGAATCCCAGGACAAGCTGATGACCGGCCACAGCGCTCACAAAGGCACGATGAGCCAGGTATTTCCCTGAGCCGTGAGGTTGAGCCCGACCTGACGCAAGCCGGTGCGGAGTTGCTCGAAGGTTCCAAAATAGCGCAGCAGGATGCGCACGCGATCGACACCGACAACCAAAGGCAGACTCTGATTAAGCACGGCCGGGCGTGCCAGGAGGTTACGAATCTCAACCCACTCGGAAAGGCTGCGAATGGGAATCTCAGCCACCATCACGGCTTCAGGACCGGTCGGCGCCGTCGTCGCAACCGACCAGAAGTTGTCGAGGCTGACACGCGCCTGGACCACACCGGCGGCGTAGTCACCCGGGGCCACTGCTCCTCCGGAATAGTCCCCGGTTCCTTCGACAGGGGCGGTCGAGATGACAACTGTGCCATCCGTTGCCGTTGTCGCAGTGCTATCGACCTGAGCCATCGGCTCAGGACGGCTCACCGGAACGTTCGTACCGCTCGGTCCTTCATACCAGGTCAGGGATTGCTCAAATCCCTCACCGTTCGAACGGGCGACCGCGACCAGCACCCCGTCCGCGCGATAGCGGGAAATCAGCCCCTGCATGGCGGACCAGTCACCACTGACGGCACCGGCTTCATCAATTGCCAGCAGGTCATCAAGATCGGCAACCGGTGCGACAACCGGAACAACATGCCCGGGGCTGCGATCCCGTTGCCAGGCGGTAAGCCAGGGATTGCCACCCTCCAGCCAGAGGACATGGCCATCGCCGGTATCCAGTACCGGAAGCACAAGCAGTGTCGGGGTCGGCGCGGAGGCATGCGCGACACCTGAGGACTCAAGCCATCCCAGCACGGCATCGCTTCGGAATCGTACCGTCACTAGGGCCCGGTATCGCCCTGTCGTTATCTTCTCGTCGGCAAACTCCAGACTCTGAACCATCGACTGCAAGGTCTGCCCATCGGGCTGCCCAACCTGTGACGCATTCACACCCGCCATGGAATCAATCAGGCGGTTCCACGCAATCACCTCAGCATTGCGCAAGGCAATCTGCCGCGCTTCCTGGGCATCGCCCGCGGTTTCATCAACAGCGACGTCGCGAACCGTGAACACCTGACCTGCCGCAAGGGCTTCGTTGGTCCAGAGGCCAACGGCAAGCAGCCCGATCAGGACAGCGATAGTGGAAGCCTTGCACATGGCGTGATGGTCTCTCATTGCAAACCCGGTTTCTTGACGTATGTTCCAACAACAATAACAGAGCCCTTGGCGCGGAGCGAGGCTGCATGACTGGCCTGACCTACAAAGAAGCCGGAGTGGATATCGACGCCGGCGACAGCCTGGTTCAGGCGATCAAGCCCATGGCCCAATCGACCGCCCGAAGCGGTGCCGACGGTGCACTGGGGGGCTTTGGCGCACTGTTTGACCTCAAGGCCGCCGGTTTTGCCGATCCGATCCTGGTGTCGGGTACCGATGGTGTCGGGACCAAGCTGAAACTGGCGATCGAGGCTGGTGTTCACGAGGGCGTTGGCATCGACTGCGTCGCGATGTGTGTCAACGATGTCATCGTCCAGGGTGCAGAACCGCTCTTTTTCCTGGACTACATGGCTGTCGGGCGCATGGACCTCGAACTCGGCAAGGCGCTGGTCGGCGGTATTGCCGAGGGCTGCCGGCAGGCCGGATGTGCGCTGATCGGGGGCGAATCCGCCGAACTGCCCGGCCTCTATGCCGACGGCGACTATGATCTTGCCGGGTTCTGTGTCGGCGCCGTCGAACGTGAAGCCATGTTGCCGACGCCCGACATGCAGGCTGGTGACGTGCTGCTGGGTCTGGCCTCCAGTGGCGTGCATTCCAATGGCTTCTCCCTCGTGCGCAAGGCCCTGAGCCTGCGCGGTGTGCGCCTGGAGGAGGATGCCTTGTTTTCCCCTGGCATCACCGTTGGACGTGCACTTCTTGAACCCACGCGGATCTATGTAAAGAGCTGCCTTGCCGCGATTGCCGCTGGCGGCGTGAAGGGTCTTTCCCACATCACCGGCGGCGGCCTTTCCGAGAACATTCCCCGTGTGCTGCCTGCCGGACTGGCGGCGCGTCTGGATGCCGGAAGCTGGCAGGTTCCCGGTATCTTCAGCTGGCTTGCGCGCGGCCATCAAGGCAGCACCATCAGCGCAGCCGAGATGGCGCGCACCTTCAACTGCGGCATCGGCATGGTGCTGGTGGTTGCGGCTGACCAGGCGGATCATGTCACCAGCGTGCTGGCCGAACATGGCGAGACCGTGTCGCGCATCGGCGACCTGATCGCGACGGACGATAAACCCCATGTCCGCATCGACGGGCTGGAAGGCGATTGGCTGGCGGGATGAAGGTTGCGGTCTTCATCTCGGGACGCGGTACAAACCTTCAGGCGTTGATCGACGTCTGCAACGAGGACGACACGCCCGCCGAGATTGCGCTGGTCGTGTCGAACCGCCCCAATGCCCAGGGCCTGCAAAGGGCCGCAGCGTCAGGCATCCCAACGGTTGTCGTCGACCACACGACGTTCGAGAGCCGCGAAGCATTCGACAAGGCGCTCGATACCGCCGTGCGCCGGGCCGGTTGCCAGTTCATCTGTCTGGCCGGATTCATGCGAGTCCTGACCGACGATTTCATGCGTGATTGGCGTGATCGCATCCTCAACATTCATCCAGCAATCCTGCCAGCCTTTCCCGGGCTGAACTGCCACGCCCGGGCTATCGAAGCCGGCGTCAAGATCACGGGATGCACGGTGCATTTTGCCCGTCCTGAACTCGATAACGGCCCAATCATCGCCCAGGCCGCCGTTCCAGTGATGCCCGACGACACGGAAGAGACCCTTGCCGCGCGCATCCTGGAAGCCGAGCACAAGATCTATCCCATGGCCCTGAAGCTGATCGCACAAGGCCGGGTGCGGGTGGTCCACGAGAAGGTGTTGATTCAGGACGTCGATCTGGCCGACAGCCAATTGATCAATCCGGCATCAGTCTGACGCGGAAGCGATCCGTTCCAGAATGTCTGCAGTTTTATCCGGTGCCGAGACCATGGCGTCGTGTCCGGTTTCAAGCTCGTGGACCGGCCATCCCGCCTCTCGTGCCCGATCATGTGCACGCGCCAAAGGCGCATAGGCAGGACCGACGCAGGCAACATAGTCATGGGGCAGGCCATCGCCGAGCGGCCGCTGCAGCCGCAACGGCGTGGTGTAGGTACGCAAAGGCTGAGCCGTCAGTCTGGAAGCGACCCAATCCTGCCGTTCCTTGTCGAGCACCCCGAAGGTTGCCGGCGGCGGGTTGGGCATCGTGAGGCCGTTGCTCGACTCGTTGGCCAGACGTACGCGTTTGGCCGCAACATCGGCATCAACCTGATCCATGCAGGTTTCACCGTCGAACATGAAAAATGCATCGAGCAGGATCAGATGTGCGATGCGTTCGCGCAGACGATCAGCCACACCGGCAGCCACCGCGCCGCCATAACTGTGACCGACGAGGACAACGTTCCTGAGGTCTTCCCAGATGAGATGATTGGCAAGGTCGTCCAGGTGGGTTTCAAGATCGATGGAACGCTGAGCAGATGTGCGCGTTCGCCCAGCCCTGTAAGCGTCGGCGTCGTGACAGTGTGACCTCTTGAACGAAGAATTGTTGCCACGTCGCGCCAGCACCATCCGCCATGGGCACCACCATGCACCAGCACTATGGTTCGGGGCAGACTCACGATCAGTAGCCGCGCACGGGGTCAACGATGTTGAAGAGCGGTTCGCCGGCCAGGTGCCGTTTCAGGTTTTCGGCAAAGTGCTCCAGTGCGCGCATTTCCCAGCCTTCAAAGGTGGCGCAGCTGTGGGGCGTGATCATGACGTTGGGCATATCCCAGAGCGGGTGATCAGCCGGCATGGGTTCAGGATCGAAGACGTCGAGCGAAGCCCCGGCGACATGGCCGCTGTTGAGCGCATCCATCAGATCGGCCGCAACGGTCACGCCGCCGCGCGATACGTCGATGAGGCATGCACCGGGTTTCATCGCAGCGAATGCCCCAGCATCGATCAGACCGATGGTTGCGGGCGTCTTGGGTGTCGCGACAGCAACATAGTCGGCCTGGGCCAGAGCCTCGTGGAGCTGATCGGTGCCATAGACCTGATCGACATTTGCAGTGGGCTGCGGATTGGCGCGTGTACCGACAATGCGCAGGCCCAGCGACGAGCAAAGTCGGGCGATATCACGGCCGATATGGCCCAGACCCACGACGCAGATGGTTTTGCCCCATACGTGACCAACATCCTGCCAGGCCCAGACATGCTCGGCCTGCCGGCGGGCAAAATGCGGATAGCTGAGCGTCAGCGCGATGATCGAGCCCAGCACGTGCCAGGCCAGCGCCTCGCTGGCGACCCCGGCTCCGTTGGTCACCACAAGGGCTTCGGGATCCCAGGTCTCCAGGTGATCCACGCCCACGCCACCGACGGCCAACCATTTCAAGCTTTTGGAAGCACGGATTGCAGCATTGGGATAAGCCATGTCTTCGAAGCGGATGTGAAACTGCACATCCGGCGCAAAGGTTTCCATGGCATCGGGCAAGCCGGCATAACTGTCGCAGCAGGCGACCTCGAGGCCGGCGGGAACAAGCTCCAGAAGCCGGTTTTTCAAGGGCTCGGGGTCATCATGGTGAATCAGGACGCGCATGAATCAGTTCCACCCTGAATGTCATCCCGGCCAAGCCGTGCGAAGCGCGGCGCTGAGCCGGGACCTCGAGAAGTATGCGCTGAACGCTCGAGGCCCCGGATCTTCGGTGCTGCGCACCTTGTCCGGGGTGACACCATCAATTCAGGCTCAGCCGACGATTTCGGTGCCCGAGAAGAAATAGGCAATCTCGATGACCGCATTCTCGGGCGAGTCCGAGCCGTGCACAGAGTTGGCTTCAATCGATTCGGCAAAAGCCTTGCGAATCGTGCCTTCATCAGCCTGCTCGGGGTTGGTTGCGCCCATGACTTCACGATTTTTGAGAACGGCGTTTTCACCTTCCAGAACCTGCACGACCACCGGGCCGGACGTCATGAATTCGACCAGCGAACCAAAGAACGGGCGTTCGCGGTGAACACCATAGAAGCTCTCGGCCTGGGCCTGGCTCATGTGAATGCGCTTCTGGGCAACAATGCGCAGGCCGGCATCTTCCAGCATGGCGTTGATCTTGCCGGTCAGGTTGCGGCGGGTAGCATCGGGTTTGATGATCGAAAAAGTCTGTTCGCGGGCCATGAGTATTGTGTCCGTCTGATTGTGGGTTGGATCAAGGATTCGGCGCGGGTTATACGACCCGCCATGGCAGGCGTCCACCACCCATGACCACGGAACGCTGGCCCGGAGCGCGCAACGGTCTATTCTGCGCAACCCTTCGGAGAGACCTTTCGTCATGGCGCAAACCAGCGGCAATCAGGATCGGCAGCAATCCCTGGCACAGGCGCGACATTTCGCGCAGTCCGGGCGCATAGCTGAGGCCGAACGGCTACTGGAAGCCCTCATCACCGATCAGCCCGCTGACCCGGAAGCGCAACGCCTTCATGCAATGCTTGCACTTCAGCAACAGCACCCCGGCATGGCCATCGAACGCCTCTCAGCGGCTCTGGCGTTGATGCCGGACCAGCCGGGCCTGCTCACCGAGCTCGGCATCGCGCTCAAGGCCGATGGTCAACATGAGCAGGCTGAAGCGGCGCTCCGCAAGGTGGTGGACCACCATCCGCCTCTCCCCGCTGCGCTTCTCCAGTTGGGCATCCTCCTGCGCGACCAGGAGCGGTTCGATGAGGGTGAACAGGTCCTGCGGCGCTGCGTCGAAGCCTTTCCCCGGCATGGCCGGGCATGGCTGGAACTGGGCGTTCTGTTGACAAGATCCGAAGCCCTGGATGCCGCAGAAACCTGCTTCACCCGTGCACTGGACATCGACCCAGACAACGGTCTGGCCCATGCAGGCATCGCCATGCTCTATCGGCAGCGCAACCAGTTTGCCAAGGCCGTCGCAGGCTATCGCCGCTGCCTGGAACTCGTGCCCAACATGCCGCCGGCCAGCCTGGGCCTTGGCTACTGCCTCCAGGAGACCGGTGAACTCAACGAGGCGATTACGGTCTACCGGGACCTTCTCGCCCAACGACCCAATCTCTACCAGGCCGTCCTGAAGAACCTTTCGAGCGCCTCCTGCGGTGTCATCTTTCAGCGTCCGTCGGACTTGCGGTCCCTTTTGCTGGACCCACCATCAGACGGCTTGGCGCGATAAAGTTTGCGATAGGCGCCCTGGGTATCTCGCACCGCGCCCTCGGCATCGACCAGGGCGGCAGCATCATCGCCTTCAAATGCGGAAAACTCGAGGTCGAGGGTCTCGTAGGCCACGGGGAAACACTGCACGACCGGCGTCCCCTTGGGCAGAACGCCGACAAAGTCATCGTCGATCCACATGGCTGGAAAATGCACCAGGCTTTTCCAGTTCACCACATCGATCAGGCCGGTCAGCGAGCGAAACGGCAGGTCCGCACGATTGACGGGATGGGTCGCCAGCATGGCGTATCCCGGCGGCAATTCGACGGTCCAGAAGTTGGCAAACTTGATGGCCTGGCGATCATCATCGAAGTAAGGCGTTTCGACAAGCTGTTGGTTGGGATGAAAGGCCAGAGGCGCTCTTGTGTAGCTCCCGGCCTGGGCCGGAGGTGGATCCCAGTTCCAGGTGAACTTGCCGCGGTCCACCGTGATATCGGCGACCAGCGGCATCAGAAAGCCCGAGGTCATCGCATCGACAAAGGGCGGACACTGCTTGACGGTTTCAAGCTCCAGCCCGAGTTCATCGGCCTTCACGGTGGTGGGCATGCGCTTCAGCCAATCAGGCAGGCCACGCTTGGCCAGGATCGGTCGTGGCAGGATCGATTCCAGTTCGGGCGGGCAGCGAAACTGAACCTTCATGGCATCTTTCTCCCTTGCCCCCCGGCGCTGCAATGATCCGGCTGCCGGTGCCATCCGACGTCTGGCGAGTATGGCGCGTTGAAGGCAGTAACGCCAAGCCGGAGCTTCAAGGCCATCATCAGGCAAGCCGATGGTGATCGCCGCCGAGCGAAAGATGCGCTAGCCTTTGCCCCATCACACACAACCATGGCAGAAACTCCATGTCCGAAACCTTTTCCGCCGAAGGCGGCTGTTCGTGCGGTCAGGTGCGTTATCGCATCACGGACCGCCCCCTGTTCGTCAATTGCTGTCACTGCACCTGGTGCCAGCGCCAGTCCGGCAGTGCCTTTGCCATCAATGCGATGATCGAGAGCGAGCGGGTCAAGCTGCTGGCCGGTACGCCTGAAGGCGTCGAGGTGCCCACACCCAGCGGCAAGGGCCAGACCATCATGCGCTGCCCCAACTGCAGGATTGCCGTGTGGGGCCATTATGGCGGCGCGGGCGATAGCCTCGCCTTTCTACGTGTGGGAAGCCTTGATGATGCCACCGTGCTGGAGCCCGATGTTCACATCTATACCAGCACCAAACAGCCCTGGGTCACGCTTCCCGAAGGCAAGCCATCCTTCCCCGAATACTATAGCGCCAAGGAGATCTGGCCGCCGGAAAGCCTGGCGCGCATGGCGGCCCTGATGGGCTGACGCGTCATGACGGAGCCTGGTTTCGTTGCCGAGGGCGGGTGTACCTGCGGTTCGGTTCGCTACCGCCTTGAGGATCGACCGATCCTGGTTCACGGCTGCCACTGCACCTGGTGCCAGCGCCAATCGGGCAGTGCCCTTGCCGTCAACGCTCTGATCGAAACCGACCGCGTGACCGTGCTTTCGGGCGAACCCAAAGAGGTTCCCATTCCTTCACCCAGCGGCAGAGGCAGATCATCCTGCGCTGTCCCATCTGCCGGATCGCTGTGTGGAGTCACTATGCTGGAAATGGCCACAGGCTTGCCTTTGTCCATGCCGGAACACTTGACGATGCCGGCCGGATCGAACCCGATATCCATATCTACACCAGCACGAAGGTGCCGTGGTTCGTCCTGCCTTCTGAAAAACCTGCCGTGCCCGAGTACTATCGGGAAAGCGATGTGATGACGCTGGAAAACCGGGCGCGCATGGCTGCGCTGCGGTCCTAGCAGAATCAGAACCTTCATAGTTGGCTCGACTGCTGGCATTAGCAGGAGGGGTGCGTCTTGCAGTGCGCTCAACGGTTTCGGCTTCAGGCCTGCACCACGAACATCAGGGTGAAGCGGAACCCAAGTCAGATTAGGATTAGGGCAGTGCTTCAGCGCACGAACACACCGCTGTCCTTTTCGCCTTCATGATGGAGTCAACCATGGTCGACCTTGATCTTTCCCGCACCAACTATGCTGTCGATGTTGCCAGCATGGACCTGCCCGTTCTGGCCGACCACGGCATGACCGTAATCGAGGGGAGCGGCGAGGTCCGCCATCAGTCGCTCAGCGTCAACAGGGAACTGGGCATCGAGCGCGGTGTCTGGGAAGCCGCCGAAGGCGTTGTCGAGGATGTGGAAGTCGATGAGCTGGCCGTGGTCATTTCAGGCCATGCGACCATCGAGTTTCTGGACGGGTCGGCGCCGCCGGCGGAACTGAAGCCCGGCACGTTCTGCATTCTCAAAGCCGGCGTTCCGACGCGCTGGACCGTGCACGAGCGCCTGCGCAAGGTCTATCAGACGCCGTGGTCCGGTGACTGAGCTGCTTGTTTCGATCGGTCGCGGACCTGCGTTTTTGGGTCGTGTCCAGAAAGTGCCCGCTGTTACCCTTTGTTACACAAGCGGTATGCGGGTGTTGCATGGACACCCTACATCTTGGTGAACGCGGCCTGACAGGAAACAGAATCCCGGGCCGAACATCCTCCGCCACCATGGCGGGCATGGCGTCTGATGGGTCCAGGCATTGTGCAGATAGAGAAACAAGGGCCCGTAGGCTGGAACAGACAATGCAGACGAATTTCGCAGAGATGGTTGGAACCGCAGACGCCGTGATGGCCGGCTTCTCCCTGGATCATGAAACAAACGAGATGTTGCGCCAGGAATGCCGTGACCTGACGCCGGGACTGAGCTTGTCTCCCGACACATCGATTGCGGCATCCGATAGCGCCCCGTCCCGTTCCTGGGGCTGCGCGACCGATGAGGTCTCTGCTGCCCCCATCACCCAAGCGTTCAGCTGTGTTGCCGAAGCCGCAACGGCAGTGCCCATGACCCTGGCTGCAGTAACTTGCATTGCCGAAGCTTCAGCATCGGCTGGACCCTTCAGCATGATGCCGCCCGTGTGCGTGACCGATGATGCATCGGGCTCGGCTTCGGCCTCACCGGCATCCATGTCGCCATGGACCTGCATTGCCGGAAACGCCTGACCGGCCCTGCATCAAAAACCGTTGCTGACGACATCAGCCGGTGTCCCGGGCGTGAACCTCACCCGGGGCACCGGTTTGGCGTTTCTAGGTTCAGAAACGTTGCCATGAGTCACGGATCCCGGCGCGCAGCGACCATGGTGACGTTGACGAGGTAGAGGCTGCCCAGAAGCAGGGCGACCGCGCTCCAGATCCACCAGCTGTGCTGTTCGGCAAAGAAGGCCATGCCGGCAGCAATGGCCAGCGGCGTGCCGATGAAAGTCCAGGTCGAATAGAAGACCGGACCTTCCAGCCGGATGGTCTCGAAGCAGGCAAGCCAGAGGCAGAGGTTGAAGAGCACAAACACCGGCATGGTCCACCACAGACCCGCATTGTCGCCGGTGAAGAGCCAGAGCTGGTCAAGCCAAATGACCGGCAGGACCAGCATGAACGCGCCCAGAATGAGCATGGCGCAGACCGCAACCGCGGAATCGACCTCCGGCGGCTTGTCGAAGGCGACGAGGTTGGACCAGATCGACCAGCTGACGGGCACGGAAAGGGCCACCAGGACCCAAGGCAGCATCTCGCGCGAGGGCAGGCTGGCCTGGGGAAGAAGGATGAGGGCAAGCCCCCCGATTCCGATCAGGATGCCGGCAAACCTCTTGGGGTGAAACCGCTCCAGAAGCAAAGCCAGCGCAATGAGATAGGTGAGCGCAGGTTCGATGGTGAAGACCAGACCCAGGATGCCGACCGGAATGTTGGGCGAGGCCAGAGTCATGCCCAGAAACGGGATCAACAGGCCAAACAGCGCCGATGTTGCGTAGTAGCGCACATGCGGCAGGCGCAGGGGTATCGGCGTGCGGCGCACAGCCAGAATGACCATGAAGACCAGCCCGGTCGCTACGCACTGCCAGAACACCAGGCCCAAAAACGGCACGCCGGCTGAGGTCACGCCCCGCAGCAGGCAGAAGAATCCCGTGGTGGGCACCGCAACCCACATCAGCAACAGGGCGCGCCGCACAAGGGGCGTCGATGTTACTGCTGGCATGGCGCGGAAAACTCACCTGTTGGACCGTGTGGGACGCGACCCTAGAGAACTTACACACAGGCGATCCATAGTTCAACGCCAGAACGTCCTGCAACCGTTCGTGTTTCACGGCTGCATCCGCAATGGCGATGAGACGCGGTGTGGCCGTCTCGGCCCATCTCCGGCCTGGGTTGTCCCAGTGCATGAGGGCGCAGGTGTAGATGTCGAGAGCGCTGAAGCGTTCGCCCAGGAACCAGGGTGAGGCGGCTGCATCGTGCCAGATGCCGGTAAGCTTGCGGTTGTAATCCCAGACCGCCTGCCCGAACGGAGCCTGTGCTTCCTTGACGGAAACGAAGCGGGCGGGGTCATCGGCATAGGTGTAGGTGGGGTGAATATTGGCCGGGAAGAAAACGAGCCAGCGCAGGAAGGTGTTGCGTTCGGGGGCACAGGATTCGGGCACCAGATCGGTGGATCCTGTGAGATCGGCCAGCGCCAGCGTGATGGCGACACTTTCGGTCATGATCGACCCATCGGGCATCACGAGCGTTGGGATCTGCGAGAGAGTATTGACGGCCTTCAGGCGCTGCCGGGCCTCTGCATCAGAAAACAGTTCACCGGCCAGAACGAATTCGTAGTCCAGTCCATAAAAGGCAAGCTGCGCTTCTGTGAGGACCGAACCCCAGCCGCGATTTCCGTAGAGCGTGAAAATTTTTTTACCTCATCAAGAGCCCCTCAACATTCCATTCGCCACTAACCATCAAACAAACCGCCTGGAAACTTGTTCCTTGGAACATTGAGAATAGGTGATATCAGTTTCTTCTTAAATCCTGTCATATTCATGTACACTTTGAACCCTTTCCCCTTGGGACAAACGGCCATTACTGAATATTGCGATTCACAATTCCCCTTCAATTTTCTCCTCTTTTTGACCATACTTAAAAGATCGTCATACGCAATCATACATACATCTAAATCCGCAACACAAACCATCACTATAAATGTATCAAAACCTCTACCTGATATTGATTTTAGATCTTTAAGATGACTTATAGTAAACGTAAAAACGTAATATCCATAAGATTTATTAGGTTTTATTGCGTATTTTAGATAAACTACCTTGTCATTATTTATTATGAAGGCACTTCTATCATTTTCGCCATTTGTC
The DNA here is from genome assembly GCA_938048755.1 of uncultured Alphaproteobacteria bacterium. Taxonomy (GTDB): domain Bacteria; phylum Pseudomonadota; class Alphaproteobacteria; order SP197; family SP197; genus SP197. The sequence continues at coordinate 480 of CALIUG010000144.1, read as the reverse complement.
TCTAAGGAGTTAATTGCCGTGAAATTCTAGTTCTAGGCAATCTGATTTAGCGCCGCGCCATGATACTGGTGTTCTAACCGAATCTTCATCAATCATCTCCCTGAGGCAAATCGCCAGAGTCAAGCATTCATAGAACATGATTCCCGCATAGATTGTATACAATATTCACTTGAGATCAATGTACAATGCCCCAAAACCGCCCGCGCAGTCTGTATCTCGGTTGCAAGGTTCATAACTTAGGCCTCCGCCTTCTTTTCCCAGCCGCCGCGTTCGGTCTGCTGCCAGTAGGTGAGCGCAAGGCCCGCATCCTTCTGTGTTTTCCAGCGTTGCCGGGCAGCGGCAACGGCGGCATCACTGGTCCCGTCGAACATGTCGATGATCCGCGCGAACCCGCTTGTGTTGGCGCTTTCCATGCCATCGACCAGAACAAGAAGGCTGGCGTCGTTGGGGTTTTCATCCCGGTCGGTGAGGTAGATGGGC